>CAOKNO010000023.1 GCA_948470065.1 uncultured Eubacterium sp.
TGGATTGGACAGACGCGTCTGTCCCAGAGAGGGTTTCGCAATTACCTATATCAATATGTCCCGCTTACCGCCTGTCAATGCGGTTCATTAAGCATCTTCTTTACTTCATTTAACGACTTTTCTATTGTAAGCATTTTCTTTTCAAGAGATGGTTTTTTATAGCTTAATTCCGCCAGTTTCTGTTTTAAGGACTTCCTACGTTTCATATTTCTAAATCCCGTTTCTTTTTGCTGATATTATATGAGTATTCTCCGAAAAAAACACTATGAAAAACCCCTAGCCCCTGAACCGGAAGCGCCGTCCTATATGGTGAAAAAATTTTTTAAAAAAATGCTTGCATTTCTTATTCTTTTATTATATAATATCCGTTGTGTTAAGGAATTAACGCTTGCGCCTCTAGCTCAGCTGGAAGAGCACCTGACTCTTAATCAGGGTGTCCAGGGTTCGAGCCCCTGGAGGCGCATGTAAAGCACTGTTTTCGATGGCTTTGACCTCGGGGATGGTGCTTTTGTGTTATAAGTATATCTCATGTTGGAATACATCTGCACATACATAATGCTTAAGGGCGTAGCAACCGCTACGCCCCGCACTATACCGTTCCAATATTAACATTATTAAAGATTGTTACATGTTCGCAATTAACGCCGCGATTTCTTCCGGGCTCATTGTTTTACCCGGATCAGACATATCTGGCATGGCTGGTTTTTCTGTTTTTACTTCTGGAAGTTCCTCCGGCAATTCATCCACTTCTGAATTTGCTATTAATGCCGCTATTTCTTCTGGGCTCATCATCCCATTGGGATTTGCTTTCGTCGGCTTCGGCTTCGGAACCTCTGCCTTAAGCGCCCCCGCTTTCGCAGGCGTCCCTGAAGCATTCCTAGTATTTTCAGCCATCCCCTGGCCAGAAGGCGCTGCCGTACCAGCAACCAGAGCTGCTATGTCCTCTGGGCTCATGCTTCCACTTGGACCGGCTCCCAAAGCCTTTCTTGCCCCGTCTGCCGGCTTTTCGCCGCTTCCCTTCCCATCTGTTCCCGTTCCAGGCTTCGGCATTCCTTCTGCCCCTGCTTCCTGGGCTTTTGGGTTCTGCCCTTCTCCTGTTTTGGCAGTTTCCGTCTTCACTTCCTTGACCGCTTGCGCTTCTTGCAATTCTGCAAGGCGTTTCTTATCAACTGCTCCATCCGGCTCCTTGCTGGCTACCGTTTCTACTGGTTTCTTTCCGCCATCTGCTGCGTCTGGAACCGCTTTCTCTAACTCTGCTTCTATTGTGTTCCCTTCGCCTGCTGCGTCTGGAACTGCTTCCTCTTTGCCTGCCTCTTTATCCTTTTCATCCATAGCACTTGAGGCTTTTGCTACTTCTGCCGCTTCTGGCTTCCCTTCACTTTCTGGACTGGATTCTTCAGCCTTTTCGTCCATGGCGTTTAAAGCCTTCTCTGCTTCTGGCTCCTCTTCACCCGCTGAATTGGAAGGCGCCTGGCTCTCGAGCGCAGCGCTGGCCGCTTCTTCTGCTCCCATGCCCCCTGTATCTTCTGATAAACCGGACTCTTCGGCCTCTATCTTGTCTGCTGGTTCTTGCCCTGTGCTATTCGTATCATCCGGTTCCTTGGCTTCTGCGCCCTTTGTCTCTTCTAACGTTTCTTTGTCCGTGCTTTTTGTATTATCAAGCGGGCTCTGCCCTGCCGTTTCTGTTGTATCCGTCCCAGATAGCAGCGCCGCCATCTCTTCTTCTGTTACCTCCGAAAGACCTCCCGCTGGCTTTGCAGGCTGCATACTGCTGTTATCCCACAGCTTGGATATCCCGTCCAGCACTTCTTTCTGGCTTTCTTTCAATTCCTTCAGATCCTGCTGGTAATCCCCGCCCTGGCCGACATTCCATCCGCCTTCCATGGCGTCTGCCATTTCTAAAAACTGTTCCATCTGCTTCAAAAGCTGGTTGTGGGAGTTCATCAATGCATCTGCATTTTCTTTGCTGCTGCCGATCGTAAGCTTCGCAATCCGCTTCTGTTCTTCTAGAAGCTTGCGGACCATCGCTTCAATCCTCTTCTGCCCGGCTGTATTGCCTTTTTCCAGGCCCATAATCTTCTGCCCAATAAAATTCAGCTTGTTGTCTAGTTCTTCCGTTTTCTTCTGGAATGCCAGATAAGAAGATTTTTCCGCCTTCAAAATATCCTGGTACTGCGCGTCCCTCTCCTGGCTCTCCATCTCCCGCCAGTTCATCCAACCATCTAACGTAAGCGTCATCCATACAAACGTGATACATGCCCCGATTGCAAGTATCTGGTAGTTATGGGATAAATTCACAATTATGTACAAATCACATAAGCACATAAACACCAACACAACAAAACATACTAATACCTTTAATTTGAGTGGCTTATCATTCTTCATCTGCTTTCCTCCGCCCTATAAAATATGTATGTGCCGAAGTGGCCATAAGTTTACGTCTATTTTAACATAATTTTAGAGTAGTGTCAAAAAATCATTGCCCCATTATTTTTGAAAGGGACAACCTGTCTTGAAGCTGCCGATACCGCAAGTCCAGCTTGACATCCGCACCAGAACATGTTACAAATTGTATATAGACAATAAACTTGATAGAGGCGCGGATCCCATCAGTAGCAGACAGCTTCTGTCCAGGGAAGCGGAAGACCTGCCACCGATAAGGCTCTCCCGCTGCTGTTATGTGAAAGGGAGATCCGCCGAAGAAGCGTCGGCTTATCCCTGCAAAGACGGCGTTCCTGGGCTGCAGCAGAACATGCTGCAGACTGTCACACCTGTGGAGCGCTATCATGGAATAAGAAGACGTGTGGAACCCCCATACCCTATGCCATGAAACTGCTTCCAGGAAGCATTGCTCCATGGCATAGGGTTTTCTATTGCCCAAAGGAGCGTTCGGCTAATCTCTTAGGATTAGAAAGGAAGAGGGATTTATGATGAGAAAAGCAAAACACAGATGGTTATGGGCAGCCCCTGCGGCAATACTGCTGGCAATATGCAGCCCCATGCTTGCCTTTGCGGCAGAAGAAGCGACGGAATATGTTCCCGCTATGTACGCGACCTTTTGGGCGTTGGTTCCACCTATTGTTGCAATCCTATTGGCCTTAATTACAAAGGAAGTATACAGCTCTTTGTTTATCGGGATTTTAATCGGCGGGCTATTTTATTCTGGCTTCACCTTCGAGAAGACCGTCACACATGTCTTCCAGGATGGGATAATCGGTGTGCTATCCGACAGTTACAATGTAGGGATTCTAGTATTCCTGGTAATTTTAGGGATTATGGTCTGCATGATGAACCAGGCAGGGGGTTCGGCCGCATTTGGCCGCTGGGCAAGCGAACATATCAAAAGCCGCATTGGGGCGCAGCTTGCTACCATCCTACTTGGTATGCTTATTTTTATTGACGATTATTTTAACTGCCTGACCGTAGGGAGCGTTATGCGCCCAGTCACGGACAAACACAATATTTCCCGCGCGAAGCTCTCTTACTTAATCGACGCTACGGCGGCCCCTGTATGCATTATTGCGCCAATTTCTTCCTGGGCTGCGGCCGTCACCGGGTTTGTAGAGGGCGAAGACGGCCTGTCGATCTTCATCCGTGCAATCCCCTACAATTTCTATGCGCTCCTAACCATTGTCATGATGGTTGGCCTGCTGCTCTTAAATGTAGAGTTCGGCCCTATGAAAAAACATGAGGACAATGCCAGAGCTGGAGATCTTTTTACCACGCCAGACCGCCCTTATGCCAATGCCAAGGATGAAACCGGAAATACACATGGCGGTATTATGGATTTGATTTTCCCAATTGCCGTATTAATTATATGCTGTGTCTTTGGAATGCTCTATACTGGAGATTTTTTCAGCGGTGAAAGCTTTGTAACGGCCTTTTCCCAAAGCGACGCTTCTGTAGGGCTGGTATTAGGAAGCTTCTTCGCTTTCATTTTTACAATTGTATTTTATGCCGTTAGGCGGACGTTAAAATTCGGGGAATCTATGGCATGTATCCCAGAAGGCTTCAAGGCGATGGTGCCCGCTATATTAATCCTGACGCTTGCCTGGACCTTGAAGGCTATGACAGACAGCCTCGGCGCAGCCGATTTCGTAGGCCAGGCCATGGAATCCAGCGCACGCGGCTTAATGAACCTCCTTCCAGCAATCATCTTTTTGGTTGGATGCTTCCTTGCATTTGCAACTGGGACAAGCTGGGGGACGTTCGGTATCTTGATCCCCATTGTCGTTGCAGTATTCAACGGGACAAATGAAAATATGATGATTATGTCAATTTCAGCCTGTATGGCAGGCGCCGTATGCGGCGACCACTGTTCCCCGATTTCCGATACGACGATTATGGCATCTGCAGGCGCGCAATGCAACCATGTCAACCATGTATCTACACAGCTACCTTATGCTATCACGGCAGCGGCGGTATCCTTTGTGACGTATCTTGTCGCAGGGTTTGTGCAGACAGCATGGGTTGCCCTCCCAGCAGGGATCGTGCTGATGCTTGCCGTCTTATTCATCATCAAACAGATCAATTTGGCGTCACAATCTATATAAGCCAGAACATAGCCTTTTCCTTCGGATTTCAAGAAACTCATTTCTTTTAAGCGGTCAAAATCGCATATGTCAGCTACCGTAATCCGAGGGCAGTCTGCACAGAACAGAGGAAACGGGCAAGTAAGTCGATGATTGAAAGGAATAGGGCAAAAAGAGTTTAAGGAATATTTAATAAAATTGAGCGTTTATTTGTGGTAAAATAAAACTGTTAGATGATTCCGCAGGAGGTATAGTTATGTCAAAAAAAACAGGGATAGTAATTGTATTTATATTAAATCTATTTTTATTATCACTAAGTGGGTGCGGTAGGTCTGTAAAACAGGAGGATTCCAACAGTGTTGACAATGCTGAAAATATAAATACTGTGGAAACTGATATGTCAGAAACCGCTAATGTAATCATTCCGTTAAAAAGTGACAACATTTCTGATGATTTTGATAGTAACTATGATAGATATGAATATTATCTTACAAAGGAAGAACTTATTGCGGATATTGAACAGGGTTACATCTTTCGTTTAGATACAGCATTTAAAAAAGATTACGCGCCATTTGTTACACAGGAAAATTGGTTTTTTTATGTGCATGAAGAAAATGCTGTCAACTTAGAAGTAAGTTTTTCTGATTTGCTTATGAAACCAAAAGAAAACATCTTCCCAATGGGTGAACAGGTTATAGTTGAAGTAATTTCGCCAGACGAAGAAACCGTATACTGTTTTGAAAAAGTGGGAGATGAAATTACGGAGGATACTTCCATACAAGAACAAATTTCTGTTACAGAAGGTGAGTGGACGTTAAGAATCAGTTTCGGGTATTGTTGCGGAAATACACCAGCCTGTTTGAAGATTGCAGCAGCCTATGAAAATCCAACGGAAGATGACATTAACTGGTTAAAAGAGGAACGATTGGCTAACAAAATATGATATATAAAATAGACTTTTGCTCATTATTAGATTATTAGGAGGGTGTCGCAAAATCATCAAAAAAACTTCTCTTCCATTATTTTTAGGAAAGGAATTAACGTCCTAGCATCGTCTCTGTCTTGAAAAATATCTACGGAAACAATATATTCGTTGTCTACTCCGATTTGCATGTTATATCCCTGCGGCAGTCTGTTTTAATTTTTCTGAAAGAATACATTTTTGGGGAATACTTCCAATGATTGAAAAGGTTATAAGATTATTAAGTAGGCGAGAAGAATGATAAAAAATGGGAAAATATCACTTGAAGAAATTGCGGACTATATTCCTGTATTATTACTTGACACATTAAAGCAACTTGAGTCCTTACCGCCGCGGTGCGATCCACGCGGAGCGCTCTTGTTTCATAGGACGCACTTTCCTATGAAATAAAAAAATTTAATATCAAAATAACAGCGTAAAGGCGCATGGAACAGTAAGTTGTAAACCATGCGTCTTTTTTTTGCGCCCAAAAGCAGGAACATGAGCGACAATATTCAAACCAACACCACAGGGCGATTAACGCCCTGTTTACAACAGAAGATTGATAAGACGACCTATTTAGCCGAGGTGAATTTTTCTGCTATCAGTACCCAAAGCGTAAAGGATAAGTTAAAGCGTGCCATTCTCAGCCAAACGCTCTCCGGCACATTGCCTGATGGAAGAAAATCACGAAAAAAACCTGCAACAGTATTTACGTAAGCCGCTACTTTTGTTAAAATATTTCATAGTCTTATGCTACCATCCATACACTACATGGATAGAAACATGGAAAGGAAGAAAGAATAAATAATGAAGAATGAACGTATCTATGCCATGAGTTTTTCTAAAATTTATCCACTTCTTGTGGCAAAGGCAGAAAAAAAGGGGCATACTATAGAAGAAGTGAATAAGATTATATGCTGGCTCACAGGCTACGCAACAGAAGACATCTCATATGCCGCCAACCATTCCACCACATATGGGGAATTTTTCCAACACGCCCCAGCGAAAAACCCGAACCGCAGGCAAATCAAAGGCTCTGTCTGTGGCGTACGTGTAGAAGCAATTGAAGATCCATTACTGCAGGAAATCCGGTATCTGGACAAATTGATAGATGAATTGGCCAAAGGGCGGCCTATGGATAAGATCTTGCGCGAACCAAATATCCACGAAGGTCCAAGCTGATTTCCCACAAACATCCGGCTCCGACGTTCCTGCAATATAAGCGTATGTTTGCCTCAGCCGCCGCAGTACGATCCATGCGGAGCGTTTTTGTTTCATAGGACGCACTTTCTTATGAAATTAAGAAAGAGGCATATCTGCTAATGATTTATGAAGGAGGAGCATTCCGGATGGAGCACAAAGAATATACTTTCCACGCCATAATAGAAGCCGTCCCAGACAAAGGCGGCGCATTTATACGTTTCCCATATGATATCAGAAAAGAGTTTGGCAAAGGCAGGGTCAAGGCCGATATCACATTTGACGGCGAGCCCTACTGCGGAAGCATTGTGAATATGGGATTAAAACACGAAGACGGATCGGTCTGCTATATTATCGGGATACGAAAAGACATCCGCAATAAAATAGGCAAACAGCCTGGAGATACTGTTTTCGTTACAGTAAACGCAATTATTTGACAATTCAAGTTCTAGCGGGCTTTTATCTTTATAATTTTAATGGAAGGAGTTAATTATGAAATTTCTAACGAACCGAAAACTTGCGACACGTATGAGTATTATTACGACTGCTATTACTTTTATTGGCATGATCTTACTGTGGTTTATTGTATCGGATCGTGTTACTTCAATGGTGAAAAACAATATCACAAACCAGATGATTGACGCCGTGGAATCCAGGGCTTCCATTATAAACAGTTACGTGTCTTCCGCGGAAGAATATATGACCGCGTTTGCTCTCGGCAGCGAAGTACGCGAACTCCTTGCAGATCCAGAAGATCCTGACCTGCTGAAGGCTGGACAGAAGTACACAGAGGATTTTGCTGCTGTAAAGGGGATCTTTGAAGGGTTGTACATCGGCACCCCTTCTACATATGTCCTGACGCACACCTCTCCGGACGCGATTGGGATCACCACCCGTACTGGCGATTCTTTGGAAGAGTTTCAAAATACGATCCTTGCTAAGCCTGAACTAACCAATCTGGGAATTATGAAATCTCCAGGAACAGGGAGCATGATCCTTTCGATGTATTACCCATTGTTTGAAGAGGAAGAATGCATTGGCTATGTAGGAGCCGGCGTATATGCCAGCCGCCTGATGGACGCATTGCTGAACCTGGATATCGAAGGCTTGCCCAACAGTGAATATGTCTTTTTAAATGCAGAAACTGGCACTTATTTATATCATGAGGACGAATCCCTTCTAAATACGGAAACATCCGATACTGGATACCTGGAAATCTTACAACGGATTCAGGCTGACGGCAGCACACAGGCCGGTACATATTCTTACCAGGATGAACATGGCGTAGATCAATTGGTGGTCTACAAATACCTAAAAGACCGGAACTGGGTATTTATGGTCCGCGACAATGAATCTGAAGTCTATGGAACCGTTTCAAACATTCGTGTCACTGTAGGGATCTTATGCGCAGCCGTTGCGGCATTCATTATACTTATTACGTTGCTGAGCCTGTACCGGGAAGGCAGGGAGCTTATGGTAATGGAAGGCGCCATCCGGCGTCTTGGCAACTTAGAATTATCCGCCGACCAGGAATTAAAACCCTTCTACCACAGAAAAGATGAAATCGGCATGATTGCGCAGACCATCCACCATGTCTGCGGCTGCCTGCAAAAAACCATCGAAGATATTGGACGTATCCTTGGCGAAATGGCAGACGGCAATATTGCCGTAGACGTTACTCAAAATGAATCTTATTACATCGGGGATTTCAAGATCCTGTCGGAAAGCCTTAAGAGCATCCGTACCCATTTAACAGATGTTATGCGCGATATTTCGCATATCGCAAGCCAGGTAGACAGTGGGGCTGACCAAGTATTGGCAGGCGCCCAGGCGCTGTCCCATGGGACAATGCAGCAGCAGGTTTCCATTGATGGGCTTGTATCTAATGTTACAGATATTACAGAACAGCTCCAAAACAGCGAAGTCCGCTGCGGCAATGCCAGCGATTTGGTTTCCCGGGCAACTGGCTATGCTGCCGAAGCAGATACAAAAATGGAACAATTAATTGCCGCCACAAGGAATATCGACGAATCCTCCGCCCAAATCGGCAGCATTATCAAAACCATCGAGGATATTGCCTTCCAGACAAATATCCTTGCACTGAACGCTTCCGTGGAGGCCGCCAGGGCAGGAGAGGCCGGAAAAGGCTTCGCCGTCGTCTCCGAAGAAGTCCGAAGGCTTGCAGCCAGATCATCCGAAGCTGCAAAAAATACAAGCTCGCTGATTGGCCGCTCCCTCCATGATGTAAAGACAGGGACAGAATCTACCAACCATGCCATATCCGCCGTGCAGGTGATTAACGAATGTATCCAGTCCATCCAGGCTCTTATGGCAGAAATTGCCCTCGCCAGCAAGCAACAGTCAGAAATGATTGTTTCTGTTGACAGCAGAATCAAAGAAGTATCCAAAGTAATACAGGAGAACTCCGCCGCCGCTGAAGAAAGCGCAGCAATCTCCAATGAATTGTCCGATCAGGCCAAGACCTTGAACCAGCTAATCAGCCAGTTCCGTATTAACTAACAACGGAATGTGGATAAAAAAGGGGCTGTCGCAAAATGGATGTCGTATACAAGATATGGATTTCAAACACATGGACTCATCTATATTTTGTATATAAACCATACTTTGCAACAGCCCCTCCGCCTGCGGCATATTCTTTTACAATACCACAAAAGTCCTCCTTCACAACCTCATACTTAGATGGATCCCGCAGGACTGCCGAGGGATGGTATGTCGCTGTCAACGCGCAGTTTTTCCGGTACGTCCACGTGCCATGCTGCCTGGTGATTTTAAAATCAGGTGAAATAATCCGCTGTGCTGCGACACGGCCAAGGCATACAATAATCTTTGGCTTTAAAAGAAAAGTTTCGTACTTTAGATAAGGAAAGCACGCTTCTTTTTCCTCCTCTTTTGGATCACGGTTGCCTGGTGGGTGGCATTTTACTATGTTGGTTATATAAACCTCCTCCCTGGCTAACCCGCAATCCTTTAGAAGACTGTCTAATATTTCCCCGGAGCGCCCAACAAACGGGAGTCCTTGCTGATCCTCCTGCCCGCCAGGCGCTTCGGCAATAATCATAAGATCTGCCTGGTAATCCCCACGCCCCATAACAGGCTTATGCCTGCTCCGGCTCAATGGACAATGCGTACATGCTGCGATATGTTGTTCAATATCATTCCATGTATATTGCATACGCTCTCCTCATTTACTTCCTCCCCTACGGGATGTCTCCTTTTCTATGTCAAGCTACTGATTCGATTATATACGATCCTCCGTATTTCTTCAAGTTTATTGCTCTTATATTCTGCCCATCCTATGCCATCTCTAAATATGTTTGTCAATTCTAAAAATACCACAGCCTCTTGTTGGACTGTGGTATTTATAAATAAGTATTCCTTCCCATTGGGCATAATTAAGCCATTTCTTACCAAAAGAACGGTTTTTCTATTTCTTAATCTTAACGCCAGATGCTTGCCCCTTCCGACGCAACAACTTTTGATAAGCTTTCAGCTTGCTCTTTGGCACTTTAATGGACGCCTTTTTGTTAATACCCCTGAACGAATTAGAACCCACCGATTTCAGCTTTGAAGACTTAATGGTTATTTTTTTCAGCTTCTTGCAGTTGTAGAATGCCTTAGATCCGATTTTTATGACATTCTTCCCAACGGTTGCGCTTGTAGCCTTGCTGCATCCTGAAAATGCGTTATTGCCAATGGATGTAACCAGGAACTTCTTGCCTCCAATTGTGACCGTATCTGCCACCTTAATGCTCTTGCCTTTCTTGCTCTTGACGCCGCTTACTGCAACCGTACCCTTGCCATCCGTCTTGGCATTTGTAACCTTGTACTTGTAATTTCCAACGGTGTAGCTAGCATTCTTCTTGACGGTGATCTTGAATGTTTTGGAGATTTCTCCTGTATAATTTCCAATTCCTTTGATCGTTACTGCCGCCGTCCCGATCTTTGTGTTGTTTTTGTAGCTTACCGTGTAGTCCTTGTTGGCCTTTAGGTTAGCGCCTGCATACGTTATAGTAAGGGATGGCGTTTTCGCCTTGCCCGTATAGTACTGATCCGCAATGTTCTTTATGGCAGCCTTCGTAATACTCGTTTTAACCGCGGGCGTAAGGCTCTTATATTTTGCCTCCGCGTCTGTCAGCGCCTGGTAATTATCCACGAGCGCTTTCTGAGCGTCCGTCAGCTTATCGTATGCTTCCCTTGCAGCTTCAATCTTTTTCTTGCTCGCATCATTATAAAACACTTCGCCAATGGCATCAATTTGTGTTTTTACATCCTCTACCGCCTGATCTACAGGCACATAATCCGTCTGGTATCCAATCGCATATAACGTGAACTTCTTCGCTTCATTTCCTTCCGCCATCCTTAATTCAATTTTATGCATGGCAGACTCTTTTTCCTGCAAGGCAATGCATACCTTGCCATTATTCCAGCCCGAAGTATTGTGACAGTGCAAGGTAGATTTTTTCACGCCATCCACATACAAATCCGCAGAACCATAGGCATTTTCGCTTGTTTCTTTATATACAAGCATAAAGGTCTGGCAATTGACTTCAATTGTCAGCGGATCATCCGCGCCGTTCCCAGTATACATCCAGTTATTTGGAAACCATTTTTCTCCCTTTTTCCCATTATACTCATACTGAAATGTCGGGACGCTGTCGTCCTTGCCGCTGAACCCGCCCGCATGGATAGCGCTGATTGCCGGATCCGCGTCTGCTGTTGTTGTTGCATCAATCATCTTAATCCCTTCAAAGGAAGAAGACGTCACAGCCTCGATGGAATCCACATCTGCTGCATTATCAGCCTCCGACGTCTCTTGATCGACACGGTCCATCAATTCCAGAATGCAATCCGCCATAAGCTTGTAGCCATTTGCATTTGGATGAAGCGTATCGTTGTAAAACCATTCATAAAAACCAGGTTCCTGATAAACGTCCTTAATAGCGTCCGCCGTACTTATCATAGGCAGATCATACCTTACTCCATATTTGCGGTAATTCATTTCCTCTACGCGGTTTAAGTTGTTAAATACGGAAAATACCAGAACAACCGCAGAGCCAGATTTCAACGCCTGGCGAATCAATCCTTCGTATGCGCCGCCCTTGGTTTCACAGCCGGAATCATTTACTGCAAATTCAATAAACAATATGTCTGGATGGCTGCTGCCCTTTGGTAGACGGTCCACCACATCCCTCTTATAGCGGATAATACCAATATCCGATGGCGTGCCGCTCATGCCTGCGTTGATAAAATAAACATTCTTGCCCTCATTTACACCATATTTCTTAGCAAAAGCAGTAGCAGAAACTTCTGCATAACATGCGGAGTTCGGATTATATCCGCCGCCTTCCGTGATGGAGCCTCCAATATAAGCCAGCGATACGTCTTTTCCCTCACGTGCTTTTTGGATAGCCGCCTTTATGCGTGCGTTATTGCCAGTAGAAAATACGCTTGCCTTGACCATTTGGCTATAAAGCTCTTCATCCGGCTTAAATTCATTGAGCGTCGCCGGAATCCCAGTAATCGACAAATCATCCACAAAGAAATCCGCTGTTTCAGATGAAGAACACTGAAGATACAAGGCAATCTCATCGTGTGCTTCCGGAACTTCAAAAGAGCCTCGTAATTCCGTCCACTCACCGCTCACGCACGCCCTCCCATATCCAACGAGCGTATCATACCTCGTTTCACCGCTGGCGTCCTTGTACTGTACCCCCATATCGCATATCTGTTCCGAACCCGAGTCCTGCTTTACATACACTTTAAAATCATATGTATTTCCAGACGCCACCATCCGCGCAAGCGACAACTGAATGCCATGCCATGTCGCCGAACGTCCGCTAATTGACAAACTGTTGTTGCCTACATCATGGTGTACCGAAGTAGAGATTTCAAGCGATACTGGACCGCGTCCCATAATCCCCTGGTATTCCCCATCTTCAAAACCATTTCTGTAAATTTCTTTTCTCTCATCCTCTGCCTGTACATGCGCCGGAAGCATTGTCAATGTCATTGCCAACGCTAGAATTACAGCACATACGCGTTTCCATCCACTCTTCCTTACTTTTTTCACAACTTGCTCCTTTCCTTTTTCATAGATAATAGGGAATTGCGAAACGTTCTCTGCAACAGACGCGGTTGTTCAATCTATACAAAAGCGGGCTCCAGATGCCGTCGCAAGTCGCCCTTCTTTTGTATAGATTGAACAACCGCTGTTCCTAGATATTGAGTTTCGCAAACGCCTATTCATAGATAAAGAAGGATTGCAGAAACTTCATCGTCAAAATTTCTCAATCCTTTCTAAGTTGTACAGATAATTTATTATAGTATATTGTATTATCTTTTTCACCCCCAAAAACTATAGCTTTTTCACAAAAACCTGGGAGAACTATTTAGTTTTTTACATATTATGCCAAAAGATTCCTTCAAATACTGTGCAAGACACAGGAAGGCGGAGAACTGCGGGAATCATATACAGCTCAAACTGGCAGGCTATCCCGCAGGCACAGCACGCCCCAGCCAAGCTGTGGGTTCGGATACTCCGGCAGGATCGGCATATGCTTTGCACCCCTTATCAGATAGGCTTTCACTTTCTCCCCATAGAGATAGGGATCATTCCCTTCTACAATCCCCCATTGCATCAAAAGCGCCGCGCTCCCTGTGACAAAAGGCGTTGCCATTGACGTTCCGCTCCTTATGGCATAGCCGCCTCCGGGGGCTGCGGAACGGATATTCACTCCTGGCGCTGCCAGATCTGGTTTTATCTGGTTGGTCTGCCTGGTATAGCCCCGCCCGGAGAAATCTGCAAGCTGGTTGTACTGGGCGTCGTAGGCGCCGACGGATATGGCCTTCTCTGCTGTGGACGGTATGGTCAGGGTGGTTTCCTCGATTGGGCTCAAAAAGCCGGTTCCTTGGTTTAAGACAGCCTGACCAGGCAGCCAGAAATCATAATTTCCCTGTACAATCCGTTCTGGCACTAGGATGATATTCCAAATCCCGTCGTCAATGTAATCTTTTGCCGGAAGGAAATCAATGTAGATTTCCTGGTAGAGGTTATATGGGCTTGGCTCTCCATAGTATAAAAGCAATTCTGTCTGGCCAAGCACGAACCGCTGCGGCCCTTGAATCTGCCGGATGGGGCCTATCTGCTTGCCAGAAGGATCCTCTAAGATGACGTCATATTGATCTACATACGATTTCCATATCTGAAGGCTTAACGACGTCTGATAACCGCCGACGCTTAATTCCACCCTTCTATTCCTGCCGTTTTCCAGGATTCCGGACGTATGCCCCCTGGCAGCGCCCTCATTCCCTGTGCCGATTGCGATACTGGTCTTCCAGTAATTCGAGATATCGTTGATGTAGCTTTCTAAAAGCGCGGTTCCGCTGTGAGATCCATACGTATTCCCAAAACTAATATTTACTGCCATGGGCATCTGGTATCCTAGGGATTTCCTGACAACATAATCCAGGCCGCGCATCAATTGGGTTGTCCTGGGGAAACCATTTGGTTCCTGCGTCCCAAGCTTTACTACCAGAAGCGGGCTTTCGTATGCCACGCCACGGTTTATCCCATTGGACGCCCTGCCGTTCCCTGCTGCAATCCCTGCGACATGCGTGCCATGCCCAGAAGTATCGAGGCTTGGGACAATACGGAAGCGTTCCTGTTCGTTTGGCGCTGCAAGCGCCTGGTTGATGTCGTCCGCCGTGTATTCCCGATCCAGCGTTTCATCGTACAGCGCCAAAATCCGGGTGCTCCCATCCTCATTCCGGAAATCTGGATGGCTGTAGTCAATCCCTGAGTCCAGGATAGCTACAATCACACCTTTCCCAGACAAGTGATAACGGGCGCCCTGCATGGGCGTGATACACGCCGCCTGTTTACCTTCCCGCACGGTAAAATACATGCGTTTCGGCTTTTCTACATACTCGACCTCCGACGCGCCTGCCACTTGGGGCATGGCGTCTTCCGGGACGTTCAAGATGGCGTATTCGTTCATCAATTCGATCACACGTATCCGTGGATCCTCCCTAGCAAGCCGCATGATATCCCCTGAATATTTTACAATCAATTCCCATCTGCTCTCTTCTGGCTCAAACCCAACCCCAAGCTGCAATGACTTTTCACGTTCCCCTTCGGTAGCGCCCAAAGCCAAATTCAGCAGATTTTCAAATTTTTCACTTTCTACAGGCATATTTTGTTCCTGCTTTCATAACTTTCTATAACATATGACAGCTAGAGGGTTCCCGCTTCTATTATGCCCGGGTTAATTTTCGCACATCATCCTTCCCATACAACAATTGAAAAAAAACTGTACAGGAAGAGGAATCTGTCGTATAATAAGGGTAACCTTTTGTTTTCATAAGAGGAAACCACAATACACAGCGGAAGGAATATTTATGGATAAGAAAACCCAAAAGCCAATCAAAGGCATCCGGATACGTACCATCAACTTTATCATGGTCCTGACTTCATGTATATTATATATTATATTAATTTCCGCGACATTCCGCGTATCCGACAGATACCAGGATGTACATAACGCCATGGACACTTACATTGCATGTGAGCACAGCGATGCGCTACTGACCTCCGGTTCGGCTTATCTGACAGAACACGTCCGTCTTTACGTCGTAACGATGGAGCCTCAATATATGGAAGATTATTTTACAGAAATGCACGTTGCCCGCCGCAGGGAAACGGCGCTGGAGCAATTGAGCAATTACCCCAACAGCAAGGACGCCCACAGCTTCCTGGAGAAAGCGCTTTTAAGTTCCAATGATCTGGTCGCAGACGAGCTTTATGCAATGAAGCTGGTTTCCGTATCGCAGGATATGAAAGATAGTGAAATGCCTGAGGAAGTGCAAAAGGTCACGTTGAAACAACACGACTTAAACTTAAGCCCAGAAGAAATGGTGGCAACCGCACAGGAGATGGTATTCGGCAACGCATACCAGAACGCAAAGGATTTGATTATCAGCAATATTGAATATTTTATGGACAATGTCCGTTCTATTACACGCCAGAAAATGGAAGACAGCGCCAGAAGCCTAGAGCGCACCATGATGCAGCAGCAGATTTTAATCAGTATCTTATTTGTTGAAAATATCCTTACGTTTATTGCAATCATCGTATTGATTATTAAGCCATTGCAGATTTACGTAAAATGCATCAAGGAAGAAAAAATGATGGAAATCAAAGGCGCTTATGAATTTAAGTACCTGGCGCTCACGTACAATGATATCTATGAGATCAACGCCGCCAACGAATCTATGCTGCGTTACCAGGCAGAACACGATCCGCTGACTGGGATTATGAACCGTGGGGCGTTCGATCATATGCGACGCTTATTTAAGACAAGGATCGCCCCGCTCGGGCTTTTGATTATTGACGTAGATAAATTTAAGCTCGTCAATGACAGGTATGGGCATGAAGTAGGGGACGAAGTACTGAAGAAGGTTGCAAAGCTGTTAGAAGACGGTTTCCGCGCCACGGATTATCCAGCGCGGATCGGCGGAGATGAATTTGCGGTTATCCTAACGAGCGTCACGCCAGAACAGCGTACCGTAATTGAGAGCAAAATCTCTTCCATCAATAGCCGTTTGATGAATCCAGTAGACGATATGCCAAGGGTGTCCTTAAGCGTCGGCGGCGCATTCTCAGAAGCCGGGTTTACCGATGATTTATACCAGAAGGCGGATCTTGCCCTATATGACGTGAAAAAGCACGGCCGCTGCGGATGTGAATTTTACCAAGAATAACATATCGGAAGCAAGCTACGGGGCATGGCCTAGCTTGTTCTTTCCGCCCCAAGGGGCTGGGTACATTGCTCGCGGGATAAAAGCTAGCTAACATCCTTGCCATGTTGCAGTATGGACGATTATTTTCCCGCTTTGCCTGGCGTATGCATACAATTCCTGGTTTGCCGTTTCCAAGCTTCCAAAGCTTTCCCGGCAACAAATAACCTGCTGGCAGGAAGACAGCGTTTCTTTGGCATAAGCCAGCAAACCGGAAGGGATGGGCTCGAATGCTTTCGCAGCAATCAGGTTGGAAGACAATGCTTTCGCAGGCGGATAATCCAAATCATTGTCAAATAAAATCCCAGTCGCAAAGGGCTTCCCTTCCCGCTGTAGCATATGATAAACCTCTCTGCCGCTGCCTCCGCCTGCTAGGACAAAAACCTCGGCTTCCCCGCTAGGCCTGCTAAGCTCCATACTCCCGCTGTTTTCATCATAGCTTCCGGCCGTCATATCGAATAGCCGCCGGATATATCCTGGCTGGAATACTTCTTTGGGCGATCCATATTTCTCTACGTATCCCCCTCTCAAGCAAAGGATCTGATCCGAAACCCTCTGTGCCAGTTCAAGCTCGTGCAGAGAGAGGATTACGGTAAGGTCTTTCTTTTCCTTTAATTCCTGAAGGACAGACAAAAATTCCAATTTATGCTTAATATCCAGGTAGGACGTCGGCTCATCCAGCAAGATAAGATCTGGCTGCTGGCAAATTGCCCTCGCAAGCATAACACGCTGTTTTTGCCCATCGCTGACTTTCGTAAAATCCCTATTAGCAATCTCTAATACATGCACAAGTTCCATGGATTCCCTGACAATCTCCCTATCTTCTTTGGTAAGTATGCCGAACTTCCCAGTATATGGATAACGCCCGGTAGAAACCACGTCCTGGCAATCCATCCGTTCTGCCCGTAAGCGTTCCGTCAGTACAATTGACATCTGCTTTGCCAATTCCTGCGGTTTTATCTTTGTCAAATCCTTACCATTCAGATACCCCGCCCCGCCAACAAGCTCCAATTGCTTTGCTATGCTTTTTAAGACGGTCGATTTTCCAGATCCATTTGGCCCGATCAGGCATAATATCTTCCCTTTTGGCAAATAGATCTCAATTTCCCTGACAATAGGCTTTCGATGGTAGCCCACGCACATTTTTTCTGTAAAGAAAAACCCTGTTCCCAATGGTTGCCCCCTTTCCAAACAAATCCCTAACTATGTCTGATAAACGCTACGTCGCAGAAGACGCCCTTTTCCCGGCCATTGTCCACAAGACCACAGGAGCCCCAAAGACTGCTGTTACTGTACTGATGCTTAATTCTGTTGGCGCGAATACTGTCCTTGCAATCAGATCGCAGCCCAGGCAGAATAATCCGCCGCCTAAAAAACAGGTTCCAATCATCCAGATTGGCTGGCTTGTCCCCAAAAGCCGTTTGGCAAGGTGCGGGACTGCAATCCCTACGAAAGAAATTGGGCCTGCATACGCGACTACACAGGCAGAGAGGGCGCTGGAAAGCAGAATAAGGAAGATTCGGAGCCTGCGGACATCCACTCCCATATTTTTTGCATAAGGTTCCCCCAATTGATAGGCGCTGATTGGCTTAGATAAGAGGAATACACACAGAAAGACGATGGATACGGCAGGCGCCATCACGGACACATCCTTCCATGAGACGCCGGAAAAGCTTCCTCTTGACCAATTGTGTAAATTTACGATATCGGCATCTTCAGCAAATGTCACGGCAAAATCCGTAATAGCCGAGCAGATATAACCAACCATAACGCCGCTGATGACCAGCATCGGCATATGCTCCACCCTTTTTGCCATCAATAACACAAACCCCATAGACAGCAACGCCCCCAGGAATGCCGCGGCAATCAATGTTGCACTGCTAATCCGTACAGATCTCCCAAGCAGGCTTACCATTGCCAGAGCCACCGCTAATTTGGCCCCTGAAGAAATCCCTAAGACAAAGGGACCTGCAATCGGGTTGCGGAAAAACACTTGCAGGAGATATCCGGACAAAGCCAATGCGCCGCCCAAAAACAATGCCGCCAAAGCCCTTGGAAAACGGATATCCAACACAATCCTCTGCGCCGTCCTATCGACCCCAGCCCCAATAAGCATCTGAAAAATATCGGAAACAGAAATAGAAATGCTCCCATAGAATATATTACAGCCCATAAGAAGCAAGATCCCTGCCGCCAAAAACACAAGCAACGCTATTGCACGCCATTCCTTTCGCCTGATCTGCATCCTTCCCTCCTTACTGCAGCCGGTATAAGAACTGCATCTCTTCCTGCCGCCCTGTATCCTCAGATAACATGATATGAAGATCGGAAAGCATACCGCCAACCGACATGGAACGCTGGTACAAATCCCTGGATGCGCACCATACCCTGTTTTCTTGTACTGCTTTAAAATCCTTGAACAACGCTTCCCTTTGGATCAATTCTTCGATGGACGCAACTCCTCCGTCAACCGCGCTGTTGTAAATCAGGTAATCAGCGTCTTTCGCGGCATGATAAAACTCTTCCATCTGTATGGAGATCGAGGAACGTCTGCCCTTCTCATCTCCCAACTCCCCAAACACATATCTTCCTCCTGCAAGTTCTATCATTTTGGGGATATAGTCGGAAGCCACCCTTACGTTTACCATCCCATTGGACGTTAGATAAAAGAACGCCACCGTCTTATCAACTTCCTCTCCTCTTGAAATGCGCGCCAATATCTCTGCCTGCCGTCCAAATGCTTCCTGCGCCTCCTTCTCTTTGCCTAACAACAAGCCATACGCCTTAATCCACTCCACCCTGCCGAGGGGATGCTCCTCATAACTTGACAGATCCATCCATACCGGGATCCCGAAGCTTTCTAATTTCTCCCGCACCTCAGGGGTATGGGAAATCATATTATTTTCCACAGCCAGCGAACATCCCTTTGCTAACAGCAATTCATAATCCGGCATACTGTATTTCCCTGCATATAAGATATCTCCTTGCTCCATTGCCTTTTTGGCCTCTGGGATACTCCATGCATCCGGCTTTTGGCTGGAAAAACAAACCTTGCCCAACGCTTCTAGTTCACAGAAGACGTCCATGGCAGCCGTCGCCGCAATGTAAATATTTGCCAAAGGCTGTTTCAATACCTCAATTCCTTCCATCAAGTCCGCTGGAGCCTCCGCTCCCTCAGGACAGATAAGATACCGGCTGCCATCCGAAACGGAAAACACGGCGTAACCATCCTGATAATAATCCACCGCGAATTGCGATGCATATTCCAGTTCAAGGCTACCTTCGTATGTAAGCGCCTGGCTAACGGCGGATTCCCTGCCCAAAAGGCTGTCCCATCCCGTTTCCGCCTGCCCTGCCGCGCTTTTGCATCCTCCTGCACCCCCTGCCAAAACAATCAATATCAGGCAGGTAAGTATTTTATGCGTCCAACGATTGTCCATCCCTGCACCCGCTTTCCTTTCTACATCTCCCCAGTCCAGTTTAAACCTTGATTATACATGGGATAACATTTTCTTTCGGAAAAAGGCGGCGGCAGCTACTGCCAACGCCATTGCTGCCAACGCTACAAGCGCCGCCGTATCTCTCTCCGTTTTTTTCTTGATCGTATCGGAATGGAATATCAGGGTATAGGAAACCTCATGGGGCTTGCTCATGGCAGTCGTATCTGCAATCACGGGAATCTCTTGATCAAACGCCAACACTGGTATCTCAAAAACGGAATCCCCATCTTTATTTATGGGGAAATATTTTCTGCCGTTTACCACCATATAATCGTAATTCGGACTGTCCCAGACCAGGACGGCCGCTGCGGCCCCATCTGTCACTACAAGCGGCGACGGAGACGCAATTGTAGCCCTTCCCGTTCCTCCCTGTACCGACAATCCTACGGTATAGCATCCATCCTCCAATATCCTGCCCCGATCCACCGCGCCTTTTGGAAGGGAACCTGCGCAAAAGACAAGCTTCCTGTCATACCACTTCTGTTTCCTCCTGCTAAATGCGGCGCAGTCAATTTCCTGATCCAAAGCTTCCACTGGGATCGTATATGTATATTTCCCCTCCGCATCCTCCACATAAGGGATATGTGATCCTTCGGATGATCTGTTTGCTTCGTCCCCTGTCCCCATATACAATTTCAAATACCCTGTTCCGCTTAAAGTAAGGACGGCTTCCATCTCCCCATCCTCCACCGTAAGGCTTGCCTTGACTACCCGGAACATAGAAGAACTAGATTCTACTTCAATAGGATACGTGCCATTTTCCACCTTATCTCCAAACACCGGTGCTTGCCCTTTTGTTGTCTCTGCATAACAGATGGCTGCCATGCCAGATACGGCGGCGGCCAAAATAAGGCCTGCTGCAGATGTTATTAATAGCAGCATCTTCCGGCTCCCGCCTGCAAAAAGGCCTGCCGGCCCATCCAACGCTTTTCTCCTGCCCTTCATAGACGTCACATGCTTTCCAGAGCCGCGCGGACATGCCCCACATAGATGTCACGGATTGCCGGGATCTGGCCAAGCCCTTCTAAAATGCATTCCACCTGGTATCCCTTCCCTTCTATAATGCTTTTCCAGCTATCCTCTTCATCGCCCGCCATATCGTTGTTGGCATGATCGCCAGCTACGATCATCAAGGGCTCCAACACCACTTTTTTGTAGTTATGGTTGCCGCCCATGGATTCTAGGACGCTATCTAGCGTTGGCTCCGCCTCTACCGTGCCGATGTAATAATTCCCATACCCTGCTTCCTCCAGCTTTTCCTGCATCTTGGCGTACACGCCGTTGGCATCGTCCTCCGTCCCATGCCCCATAAAGCAGACGGCTGTTTCCCCATCGTCATAAGAAGCCGTTTTCGCAGTAATTGCCTTTATGGCTGCATCAAAATCTGCATCATCCGAAAGCAACGGCTTCCCAAGGGCTATTTTCTCAAACTTCCCTTCGTAATCCTTCAATGCATTTGCCACGTCATCGTATTCATATCCGTCCATCAAATGGGTTGGCTGGACAATCAGGTTCTTTATGCCATCTGCCGCCGCCCGATCCAATGCTTCCTCCACATTGTCTATTACTAGCCCATCGCGCTTTTTCAGCTTATCAATTATGATTTGGCTCGTAAAAGCGCGGCGCACCGGATAATCTGGGAATGCCACCTCAACCGCTTTTTCAATGGCTCCAATGGTCAGTTCACGGCTTGCGTTGTAGCTGGTCCCAAAGCTTACGACCAAAATTGCCGTATCCTCTTTTGGGGCAGATCCGGTTTTTTCTTCCCCCGCCCCACATCCGGCTGCGCACAATGCCGCCATAAGCGCAGCAAAGAATAATACTGTACGTTTTTTCCTCATATAATCCTCCTTCTTCCAGCGCCCTCTTGGCGCTCCTGCATTTCCCTTATAACAATACGCTGTAAGGAACCAGGCGGGCCGTTGCAGCCGCCCTGCCGTTACATAGAATATGCCAAAAACACGTTTCAAGCAGAACTGGGCGTCCTTCCTCGCATCGTTGATAAATTGTAGCGCAATCTTGGTAAAATTGGCCTGCAAGGGAAATTCAGGCCTTTTGGCGCCCTAATCCTATAAACGAAAAAAACCCTTCCCCTATGCAATACAGGTAAAGAGTTTGTACACAAAAGAAACTTGCTAAAACCTCAGCAAGTATGTACAACCAATTACTCGTGGCTCGAAACTAATGTTTCCGTACAAATCCAGGCAGGTCTCCCGGCTTATAGATCGTCGCATAGGCCATCTTCCCAGTTCCCCAGTGATATCGCGGCTTTCGCTCCCTAATTACGGTGACGAGTTCGTACAGGATTTACACCTGTTTCCCTTTTCACCAGAACCAATGCTATGCATTGTCCTGACACCTGGATCTTCCATATTCAATTGGTCAAAGTATAACATATCCCATAGAAATGTCAACAGAGAACAAATGCTTTTTATCTCATAGGACGCACTTTCCTATGAAATGAAAAAACAGGCAAGAAGCCAACTGCCTCCTGCCTGTCCTTGCGTCTGCTATGTTCCTAGAAAAAATCGTTATAATTGTTCCCATAGGAATAATTATAATTATACGCGCCATTTTTGCCATAGGTATTGGCTTTGCTTGCTTCGCTCTGCGCATAATGCTCGATCAGGGAAGCCTTCGCCGATACGGAATAACCGTAGGATCCTGCCCCATTGAACAATCCTTTTACGCTTTCCATATCTGATTTCTTAAAGGTTTCCTTATCAATGCTTAAGGTATTGTCTTCATTGATGGTAATCCCCATCTTAGCAAGAGTCTTTTCCTTGCGGTCTGTCAGGCTGATAAGCTGGGACATGTTGCGGCTGACAGACTTCGTATTCGCATTTTTCGTACTGCTTACCAGATCATTGTAATTCTTCACAAAGCTATCCACCTTATTGTAAATCGCTTCTGTGTCGTAATCCTTCTTAGTCGTGCCGTCTTCCTGCTTCACATCTACCTTCTGGAAGACGTCTTTCCTGCCCTTGGCCAGCAATGCATCTGCGCTTTCCTTCAAATCCTCCGCGCTGTCTTCGATGTTCCCAAGCTTCTTCGCAGAATCCTTGGAAATAGCGGTTGACGATGATACGGCGGATGAAACTGCCTTCGATACGCTGGAATTGTTGTTCGTCCCATAATAAGCTTTCAGCAGCTTGTGATAAGAGCCGCTCTTAATGCTTGCATAATCTGCAAGGAAATTCCCCGAACCGTTAATACCGGAACCTGAATTAAAGCTGGAGAACAACGTACTGAATGCATTTGAATTATTTATCCCAAAAAATGACATATGCCTCACTCCTTTGATAAATAGAATCTATAAATATTGTTCTTCTATGTTACAATTCCTGGATGCTACCTATCTTCCACGTAACATCTGCTTTCTATTATTATCGGCATTTTACCATTAATATCAAGCCCCTGCAACTATTTTTTTCCTAGATCTGGCAGCGTCAAATGGACGAAAGGACGGTTTGCGCGCATTGCGGGGCGGCTGGCAAGAGTATGGGTCACTCCGCCTTATAAAACAGTTCCGCAATGGGGGAATCCTTATCCAGCACTATGGTATTCCCTTGTTTTTTGAGCGTAAGCTTCATTGCGTCCAATTGGCGTACAAATCCGTAGAAATCTGCTTTTTCCTGATCGTTATAGGCATTGCTTAAAATTTTCATATACTCCGCTTCTCCTTCTGCAATCGTGGTATCTGCCGTCTTCTGGGCTTTTGCAAGGATAACGGTCGTTTTTTCATCGGTATTGTTTTTAATCTTCTTCGCCGCGTGTTGTACCGTTGGTGTGTTGGAAGCCGCGATATTACCGACGTCCGATACCATGCGGTTGTATAAGGCCTGCTTATTCTCGTCCGGCAGATCCAGCATCTTTGTTTCTATTTTAGCGATCTGGATGCCATAGCTTTCTAAGTTCGTCCCTAGCTTCTTTGTAAGGATTTCTGCGAGTTCCCCGTCGCGGCCGGAAATCACTTCCTCCTGGGTCAGGCTGCTGATCACATTTTTCAGCGCGTTATAAACATTCGAGCTAATCCTAGATTCTGCATTTTGCTGGGATCCGCTTAATTTCTGGATAAACTTCACCGGATCCTCAATGCGCCATAGTACAAAGCAATCTGAAATCATAGATTTCTTATCCGAAGTCATCACATCGCTGGCAGCCAAATCGCTTAGTATCAATTTGCTGCTAATGGCCGTTTCCGACTGAATCAACGGTATCTTCCAGCCCAGGCCATATGGATTGCTCTCTGACGTATCCACACGGACAATACGTCCAAATTGCTTAATCACGCGGTACTCGCCTGGTTTTGTAATAACGGCTGCCATTGCCAGCAGTACAAACAGGCACAGGCATATTGCTGCTAGGATTCCTTTTTTCTTAGCCATTCCATTTCCCTCACTTTCTTCCATATTACGGTTCTGCCGTTAAACGCTCTTCCTTTTGACGGTTTTCCTATCCCTGTCCCTCTTAAATATATCTTCCCTCCCTTGGCCATGGAAGCGTTGCCGGAATCACGCGCTCAGGCAGGATTACAGTTCTTGTGCTTCTCTCTAATCTTCTTCCTCTTCTAATCTTCTATATCTTCTATGTCTTCCACGTCTTCATCCATATCTTCACCGTTCTCTTCTTCCGCCTGCTGTGCGCCGCCGTCTGATGGGCTGCTATCTCCTGTGCTGCCCGCGTTTTGGTTCTGCCGTGCCTCCGCTGCCGGGCTTGCATTGGTTTCTGCCTGGGCGCTTCCTGCGTCTTGCGTACTGCCGGATCCTGCCGTACTGCTGAACGGCTCTAACGGCAGAAGCGACTGGGCGCTTCCATCGGTAATATACACCTTCATATGGGGCAAGATATCTTCCATGGTCTCGTAGAACATCCGCTGCTTTGTGATAAGCGGGAATTTGGCATATTCTTCGTATAAAGAACGGAAACGGGCTGTCTGCCCTTCTGCTTGGGCAATCAAAGACTCTTTCTTCGCCTGCGCGTCCTTTATAATTTTGTCTGCGTCTGCTTCCGCCTTGGGGATACGCGTATTTGCGTCTGCATTGGCATTGTTAATCGCCGTATCCATTCCCTGTTTGGCGTCTTCCACATTCTTAAACGCACGCTTCACTTCCTCGGTAGGCACTTCTGCATCCTGGATAACTGCGTTCGTCACCTGTATGCCGATATCCTCTTCTACCAGACGCTGCTGCAGCTTTTCCCTAACGCTTGTCTGGATCTGGTACTTCCCAGTGGTCAGCACATCGTCCACCTTGCTGGTCCCTACGGTATCGCGGATGTAACTCTGCGCCAAATTCTTTACCACCGCCTCGGGGGCTTCCGAAGCATACAGGTACTTGATCGGATCGGTAATCTGGTATTCAAAATAGAAATCTACGTTCACAAAATTATAATCGCTGGTTATCATAAACGATTCCCGGTGTATGGATTCGTCTGTTTCCAAATCATAGCCTACTGAAAACTGTTTGGCTGCTTTGCTGACTTTTGTAATATGCTGGAAATAAGGGATTTTAAATTTCATCCCAGGGGTTTCGACAATCTGTGTGTTCCCAAGGGTACGGATCACGCCAAACTCATCCTCTTGCAGGAAATAAACCGTCTGCAAAGCCGTCGTCAAAACAAACAGCCCCACAAATACCTTCCAAGCAACAGAATAGAACTTCTGTACATTGTCTTTCCCCCTCCTTTGGGATTTCTTCTTGCCTTCGTCTGCGGCGGCTTCTAAGAATCCCTGAGCCTCTTCGCTTGCTTTCTTTTTCTTCTTCATATGAATCCTCCTTCCTCTTTAATCCAATGCCTCTTTTGCAATCTGCTCTAGTGTTTTCTGCTGGTACGAGATTTCTGCCTGCTGCATCTGGCTCTCGATATCGTCTTTCGCAAGGCTCGTCTTCAATTCGCTTTCCAACGCTCCTTTTATCGCCTCCAACGGCTCCGGCGTCTGCTCTTCTCTCGATAGGCACCGCATCACCATCAAATGGCCGCCAATCTGGAACGGTGCGCATACCTCCCCTTGTTCCATGGCGGATGCTACCAGCCATCGCTGTGTGTATGCGCCGCTTTTGCCTTCCTGGGGATCGTACGATGACATTTCAATCTCATAAAAATTGATCTCTGGGTATTTTTCTGTCAGGGCTTCCTGCTCTGCCGCCCCAAGCGCGCCTTCTGCTCCCCCAGATTCTTGCTTCTCCCCGGACGCCATATCCTCTGCTGCCTGCTTGGCCAGTTCCATCCCGGATTCCACGCGCATCTCCCCGACTAGCATTTTAACGCGGACGTCGCTCATATATTGGCTGATGTTTTCCTGGTACGTGCGTTCCAGCTCTTCCTCCGAAATGGGATGATCCTTCTTCAACCGCTCTATCAGCCGGGCTTCTAAATCGGTATACACATAAGAATAGTAATCCTCTGGCACAAAGGAAGACAGCCCGTAAATGGCTTGCCCAGAGGATGCGTCCTTTCCTCTTTTTGCGTTTTCCTGCTCCATCTGCCCCAGAATAGACACATAGTCGGTCTGTTCTGCTAGCCCAGCCTCTTTTGCAAGGCTTGCCACGGTCTTTTTGCGGAGCAAATCTTGCTTTGTAAGCTCCATTACCTGCCAAAGCGGCGAATTCTCCCCGCCTTCCTGCCCCTTTGCCCAAAACCCTTTTGCATTGGCCTCTTCCGTGGTATACTGCCGCTTTACCTCGGATACATAACCTTTCAATACCATCTGGTATTCTGCCTTAACGACAGGCTGCCCTGCAATCTGCATAACGGTATCATACTCTCCTACCGTATGCGCGCCGCAGGCGGCCAGCAGCGCTGCGCAGGCTAGAGCCGCAAAGCACAGGAACATCTTCTGGACTCTGTGATGCATATGATCTGACCTTCCTTTCTAGACTGTAACTCTGGTGGTAAAATACCAGCATATTCCTTTAGGTGCATTGCTCGCGGGAATAAAATATGCTGCTATTTTACGGCCAGAACGCGGTTGCCTGCAACATGCCCTTTCTAGCAGAAAAACCTTACCAGCCCCCCGTTTTTGGGAAGCTGGTAAGGTCGCCCGGTAAGGCGTTCTTCTACTTGATTTTCTTGCTCAGTTTTGTATTGCTCCAAGCGCCGTAAAGCGTTGTGGATTTCCCATTTACCTTTACCGTCTTATATGCGCGGACGCGTACATAGTACTTCTTGCCCTTTGCAAGCTTCTGAATCGTAGCAGACGTCTGGCTGGCTTTCTTCACCGTTACCTTTTTCACGCCTGACTTGAACGTCTTCTTCTGCGAGCACTGTACCTGGTAGCCGCTTGCCTTGGAATCCTTCTTCCATTTTACTGACAGCTTCTTCCCTTTTACCGCCTTGACGTTGGAAAGAGATGCTTTTTTCGGTTTTACCTTTAAGGTTACGTTTGCCGTCGCTTCGCTGTAACCGCTTGCAGCGGCTGCTTTTACGGTAATGGTGCAGATCCCAGTACCCTTGATCGTTACTTTACCGCTGCTTGATACGGTTGCAACCTTCTTATCGGACGTCGTATAGCTTAAAGCCCCTTTCCCTACCGTTACTTTTGCGTTCAGGGAAAACGCCTTATCGCCGTATGCTTTGCTGTAAGAAGATTTCACGCTGATCTTCTGTTCTGCCAGCACGACCTTTGCCAGTGCATTGCGGGCGCTAGTCAAAGCGACGCGTGCGTTATCAATGTCTGCCTGTGCAGCGTGTATGTTCTCCAAAACGGTTTTGGCTTTGCTCAATGATTCCTGGAAGTTCTTCCAGCTATCATCGGTGTAGTCGCCCTTTACTTTCTTAGCGCACTGGCTGTAAAGCGACTGAAGCGCGCGTTTGTCTGAAGCCTTCGCCAAGGACTGGTATGCCGTCCTCAAAGCGGCTGCGGCCGCGTCTAAGCTTTCCTGCGTCCCTTCCACATCGACGCGTTTAAGTCTCGCCGCCATCAGAGCATCCTGGTATGCATTCCAGGATTTCACAGAATAATAAGATTCTGAACGGGCCGGCTCCATTGCAATCGCTGCTTCCAGGCCGCTCCTGTCTAATTCTACCTTAGATCCGCCTGTTTCTTTTGCATAGAGTAGGACGTCGTCCATATAGACCGTCGGGTTATCGCTGCTTAAGCTAATACTGATCATGTTCCAGTTCTGGGTCGTGAAATTCAAGGTAGCCTTTTTCCAGCCCTTTGCATCTGTTTCAGCATCTGCTGGGAAGGATGCGTTTGCAAGCTTCACGTCGCCATTCCCTGTGACGTTGTTATGGTGCTTTGCTTCTAAACCTACCTTTGTGATATCCGCATCACCGCAGTATACCCAGGCTTCGAGCACATAGTCGGTAGCTGTTTGTACTGGGACATTCCCGATCTCAGAATAAGCCGTCTTGCCGCTGCTTTCCTGCTCCACCTTCAGGCTCTTTTCCCCAGTACGCGCCTGCTCATTGGAAACGCCTACGGTACTCTGCCAAGTCCCCCAGTTCGTCCCTTCGCTTTCAAATCCGGCGTTGTCGTTGGTATCGCTATAAGATGCAAGGATATTATCCTTGGGCTGCCCTGGATCATCGCTTCCCAGGAGTTCCAGATTTATCAAAGCATTTTCCAGACGGATCGCTGCCGCTGCTTCTCTGCCAGATTTATCATCCAATGCCTTTTGTGCGTCCGCGAGCGCTGCCTGCATTGTTTCCCAGCTTGCCGCGGTATACTTGTCTGGCTTGTAGGATGACGCCTGAGCCACCAGGGCTTTCAGGTATGTAGCGTCGCTCCCGCCTGCATACGTGCCCTCGCCCTGGTATTCAAATGCGCCGATATCTACGCGCCTGTTTGCTGCTACTTTGGAAGCATACGGTACAGTATTCCCTTCGTAGTCCTTATTCTCTAAGGTAATCTGGGTCGGCACCAATTCATCCTTTACAGCGTCCAAAGATTCCTGTGGGACTGGCATAAAGTTTGCCCCTGCATTGATACACGGGGAATCTTGACGAAGCTTTAAGCCGTCCGCCGATCCAAGCGTTACCTTATGATCCTTGAACACACCGTCCGTACGGTTGTTCACATCTACAAAGCCTGGGTTTGCAATAATCGCATTCCTGTCTTCATCGACCGGATACGCATTTTTCCCGCTCCCCCATACGCAGTTGCTGTCATAATGGATCCCATCGTTATTCGTAAACTGTGTGGTATCCCCGTAGAAAATATTGTTGTAAATATCCGTACCGCTGCTTGGCGGCGTTCCCCAGCTCCCTTGTTCTACCGCATTTACCTTATAGCCGTTGCTGCCCCAGTAAATGGTGTTATTGTAGAACTGATGGCCGATACTTCCCTTCTCTCCTACGCGGATAATCCGGGAACCATTGAATAAGCCGTCGTTCACGCTGATGTTGTAACGTATTACGGAATTTACCGTATAGAACGGGCCAGGGCATGCCATCCAGAAGCCGCCCTTATTGTCATGGCTGTAATTGTACTGGTACATCACGTTCTGGTTGCCGTAGTCGCAGTCAAACGCCATACCGTCCTGCGTGCTCGTCGTATAAGCCGCTTCGTTGTACTGCATCGTCACATTGTTGCAGTCCCACATCCAGATTGCTGCATGCGCCGGGTTCCTGCTGTAATTCCATTCCTCGCTTGCGCTAGAGGTTACAAGGTTATACTCTGCAATGCCGCCGTCTGCATTGATCAATACGATCCCATCGCCTGCTACGTTGTTCACATAATTGTGTGCGACATAGACGTCTGGCCATCCAACCCACTTTTCTTTTCCTGCCTGCTGGCTATCCTGTCCGCCAACTAACGTACGCGCTGCCCAGCAGCTCTCCATATAGATTGCCTCATGGCAGACCTTTTCCACCTTGTTCCCTGTAATCTGAAGGCCGGTATAGAACGATTCCTTCGTACCCCCGGTTACCAGTACCATAATCCCGCCGGAGCCTTTCTTATGGCCTTCGCTTCCGTTCTGAGACATGTAGCCGTTTACATCATGTACATAATTATCCTTAACTACAATGCCCTTGATTTCCCCTGCATCGTGGTTCTCCACCAGGATACCCGTCAGCATGGATTTGCTCTGATCGTAAATCACATCCCCGCGGGCCTCTCCCATCAGATCCGCCGCGTCGTTTTCCCAGTTGGTGACTTCGAGATCCTGGATTGTGATATACTCTGAATTTTGGACATGGACAACTGCTACGTCTTCTTTATCCCTGTCTGCTACGGGAAGGGCGTCGTCCAGCCACGGGCTTCCGTTCCCATTGATCACAGGATCTGCGCCTTCTCCGTATTTCCCTAATACGACTGGAGCTTCTGCCGTCCCTTTTGCATTTTGGATCATCAGCTTTTCGCTGTTCCAGGTACAGCCTGCCTTCAATAGGACTTGCTCCCCTGCCTTCAGGCTTAAGCCTTCTACGTTCTTGAAGGTCTTCCATGCCTGGGATTGGGACGTTCCTGCATTTGCATCGTTCCCATTCTGCGCGTCAATATAATACGCTGTCGCTGCTTCCCTGGTTCCTGCCTGTACCGTAGTAGCCGGCATAGCGGCTGCAGCGCCGCCAAACGCCAACGCTGCTGCCATCATCAGGGAAACGCCGGATTTCCATCTTTTTTTACTCATAGGATTGCTTCCCTTTCTTAAATAGAATCATTTCTTAATCTTTTTACTGGTCTTTGCTTTGCTCCACGCACCGTTTAAGGTTGTAGACTTCCCATTCACCTTAACGGTCTTGTATGCACGGATGCGTACGTAATACTTCTTGCCTGCCTTCAGCTTCTTTATGGTCGTGCTTGTTGTCTTGCTGTTTTTCACCTTCACGCTCTTTGCCGACTTAAATTTCTTACTGGTGGAATACTGGATCTGGTATCCGCTTGCCTTGGAATCCTTCTTCCATTTTACCGTCAGCTTCTTGCCTTTTACTGCCTTTAAGCTTGCCAAAGCCGCTGCCTTGGGGGATACCTTTAAGGTGACGGATACCGATTTCGCATTGTACTGGCTGGTCGCTGCCGCCGTTACCTTGATGGTACAGATCCCGGTTCCCTTAAGCGTCACTTTCCCGCTCTTAGAAACGGTCGCCACTTTTGTGTCAGAACTCTTATAACTCAATGAGCCGTTGCCTGTCGTTACTTTTGCACCCAAAGAGAATGCTTTCGCGCCATATGCTTTTTGATACGTCTTTGTATACTTGATCACCTGGTTCTTCTTTACTGGAGGCTTCGGCGGCGTAACGCTGTCCTTCTTTTCAAGGATTGAGATAGCGTCTTTTACTGCCTTAACCGCATCGTTGACGTCAATTTCTACCAAGGAACCTTTTGCTAACATGTCTTTGGCTTCCTTTAACATCTCCTGGTAGAACGCCCAGCTTTCGTCTGTATACTTACTCTTTTCCGAATCTGCAAGGGTATTGGCCCGAATGCCTTCTTCTAATACGGACTTTAAGCTCTTTAATGCTTTCATTGCCTGATCCAGCGTTGTGTTTGCAGCGTCTACCACAGACTGCTCCGCCGTCACGTTTGCCTGTACGGATTTCGCACTGTTCAATGCTTTCTCGAACGCTTCCCAGGTTGCCTTTATATAGTCAGCCTTCTTCAATGCGCTGGCTTTTTTGATGGTTTCATTTAATTTTGACTTATCGGATACGTTCGTGAATTTCTCATCCTGCATCACTGCAATCCAGCTCAATACCGGATCAGCCCCGCCTGTCTTGCTGATGCTTACCGTAACCTTATCGTTCTGCGTCAAGGTAAAGCTGATATCCTCCTGCTGGCTGGTCGCTGTGTTTGCCAGGGTAAAATCGTGTGTTGCGAGCTCCCCATTGATTTCAGAGGTAACCGTAATCCTGGTCGGCCTGCTGGTATTCCACCATTCCTGGTAACCAGTCGATACCGTATACCTGCCTGCCTCTAGCTCAAATGCGTAATCAATGTTCTTGTTGCTCTTTGCCCAGTAGCCTCTAGACCAGATATCGTTGTTCTCGCTCTTTCCTTCAAAATCAGTGCCATACTCGCCTGCATAGCCGGCCTTGCTTTCCTCAGAGTACGCCTGGTCAGCCTTTGTATTGCGCAGGGCGTCTTTCAGGACTTCTCTTGCATGCTCTAAGTAAGAGCATTCCGTATCTTGTGCATAGCAGTCAAAGAAGTATATCATCTTGCTATTTAACAAGTCCACGCTGTGGGTAAAGACACGACCGTTTCCTAACGTTCCTGTAAGCGTTATGGTGCCTAAGATATCCTCCTCTTCTGGGAACCCACTCCAGGTCACGTTCACTTTATTTACTGCTGTTTCGGATGCATACTGTATCTCGATTTCTGACGGAAGCTTTGATCTCAACTCGTTTACCGTAGCCGCTGTCTGCGGAAGCTCTGTCTTCACTTCAAACGGCGTCAAGTCTTTAAAGGTATCCAACGTCCAGTCCGAATACCTGCGCAGCGCAATTTTATTCCCGGAAAGGAACTCTACAGGAAGCCATACATACCTGGAATCGCGCAAGGAACCGCCGTTATCCGGGTTCCTCCATCGGTCGCCCATATAGATGAACTGTCCCTTTGCCGCATCGACCGGGAAGACGCATGTGCTCTGTGTCTCGTATGTCTTATCAGAGCCTTCGTCGGTACATGGATCGCCCATCGTCGTCCATGGCCCTAACGGATGATCCGCTACCGCATAGCTTGCACGGTTCGGCGCCCATCCGGTACACCCGGACGTAATGATATAATATTTGTTGTTGTACTTAAACATTGCCGGGGCTTCCCTGGACATATCGATAAAGTTCCTGGTAAAGTCCTCGCCTTCTACGGCTTCTCCCTGCGGTTTTGCCACATTGGTGTACGTATCGTTTAATTTTGCAATATGTAACGTCTGGTTCCCGTCGGAAGAATAAATCACATACCCGGCGCCATCGTCATCCTTGAACAGGTTCATATCGCGCACATGCCCGCCGACTTCCTCGTCGAACCCATGGTCTGCGTCTTCATCGTAATTCAACAGGTAGCTGCCCTGAAGCTGGAACGGCCCGAACGGGCTGTCGGATATTGCCACGCCTGCCTTTGCCTTCGCATAGTTGCCGCCCGTGCTATCTGGCGTCTGCCCATCTGCATGGAACCAAATGACATATTTTTTGGTCTTGTCATTGTAAATCATCTTCGGACGCTCAATCACGCATCCGCCATCGCTTGCATTGTCCGCCGTCCAGAGATCGCCATATACGGCTTTCTTCTGATCTTCCGGCATATCGCCATACAGCTCGGTAAAGTATGGATCCGTTGTAAAGGTCTCCCAGTTCGGCACGGTCCGAAGGACGCAGCCCTTATCCTCCCAATTGTACAGATCATCGGAAATATACACATGCACGCCTGGGCATGGACGGTAATCGTTGGTCTTATCCTCACCAATCCAGTACCAGAAGGTTTCTTCCTCGCCGTCGCCATCCTTATCGTATGTTACCTGCTGGATCTGGCCGCCATGCGCCTGGATGACGTCCCCCTTGGTGTCTCGCCTTACAGCGCCGTTTACGCCAGAGAAGGAATTGTATACAATAATTTCCTTCAACGCCTGATACGCTTCCACCAGCTTATTCCTTGCCGCCTTCTTGGCCGCTTCATCGGAAGAGCCTACCAGCGCCTGCGCCTCTGAAAGCGCCTTGTCATATGCGGCCTTTGTATCTTCAGTATACTTGTGCCCTTCTACCTTTGCCTGGTAATAATCAATCCAGTCCTGCAGGCTTTCTGGGTATTGGAACCCTTCTTCTATGCCGTATACTTCAATTTCAGCAATGTTGCAGTTTGCGCTTTCATCTCCTTCTGGCACAGCATACTTGATATAGCGGTAAACTGTATCGTCCGAAGCAAATTGTGTCGCATAGGCAAGCGTTGCCTGTCCTGCCGGCGGGGAATTGGAAATCGTATACAGACGCGTCCATTCCCTTCCGTCCTTCGATCCATAGAAGGAAGCGCCTATGCACCTTCCGTTATACCCGCTTCTGGGGGCGTAGCCAAGCGCGCCAATCGTCTGTTCCGCGCCCAAATCAATCTGTACCCATCCGTTAGCCACACCGTCAAAAAACGTGTTGTAATTGCCGTCTACTACATTAGAAACGCCGTTTTTCTCATCACCGTTCCATGGCGTGCTCCCAGTTACCATATCCTTGTTCAGATCCAGCTTTACCAGCGCATCCTTTAAAGCGTCTTCCTTCAATTCCTCTTCGATTGCAAGATTGTCTGCATACTCCTGATCAAAGTCTACGCCTTCAACGATATAAGTCGTAATAGAATTTGCCTTCATCGTTGCGGTAAAGGATTTCTCCTCTGCGTTTAACGTAATATTGTCAGTTGCAGACACATCCGCCCATTTCTCCCCATTTGCTACAGAGCCGCTGGTGCGGTATGCCTTTATGGTATTGCCCATGCCCACAAACCTGCTTAAGTCAAACTTCCAGGTCTTGTCTTCGCCTTGCGTATTCATTGCAACAATCACGGCTTTCTTCCCCTCCGGGTCGTAAGCTGCCAGCGTATTGCCGCTGTTTGAACCGATAATCGCATAGCCCGGGCGGATATAACGCGAGAACTGCCCCAGGGCTTCGTACTTCTTCGTCAATACGATATTCTCCGTATTGTGATCACCGATCGCAATGCCCCAGAAGCCCTTAACCGGGTTATACATCACTTCACCTTGGTCATTCTTCTTATTCATCAGTTCGTCAATCGTATTTGCATCAAATTCATTATCTTCATCGACGTTCAAGTCAACGGCATTCCACATAATCCATGCGGAGCACCTTAAGTTGTTCACATCCAGCATAATCCTCTGTGCAAACCCAAGCGCAGCCGTCATTTCCCCAGCGTCTGTCCCTGCTTCTGACGCACCGTCAATCTCAGACATCCAGAGGTTCTTGCCTTCTGCTTCCGCTAAATCGCTTAGTTCTGTACGTTTGGATCCGCTATAGGTATGGGTGTCAATCCTCGTAATAATATTCTTCGCCTCATTGGACAGCTTCTTATAAGAATCAATCTGGGTATCAATGCTCGTTTCGTCCGTACCGGAGAATACGATATTGCGGATCGCTTCTTTGGCAGGCCCGTCTTCCATTTTATCCACTTCTTCCATCAATACCTCGTGCAGTTCTACGATAATATCAGATTCCGAAGCGCCCTGATCGAAATGGCATCCTTCCTGTTTCTGGCTGTTTGCGCCCCAATAGTCTGTATACGGCTCGTTCATCGGCGTCACGCTCTGGAAGTTCACAACGCCTTCTTTCGCCCAATGCACAATAATATCCGCCATATACGTTGCAAAGGCATGGTAGGAATCCTTACGCAGGTTATCCTTGCTGGCGTCCGTTGCTCCGGAACTACAGCCGCTATTTGTCATAAAGTAAGGCGGTGAATTGGAAAATGCCTCCGCCAGGAAATCTTCCCCGCTTGCCTGTGCGGCGGCTTTTAAGATATTCATCTGGTTCTTATCTTTGTCCCAGTTGTAATTCCATGCATAGCCGCATTCTGCGTCCGCCCTGTCAAAATGCTGCTGATACCATTCGATTGGATGCTCTTCTAATTCAATCTTAGTAACATCCTTCCAATAGCCTGGAACGACCGAATCGGAACGTTTGATATGGGCAGGATGTAGGAAATCGCTGCCCTGCACTTCGCCCTCTTTGCCGGATTCTATAACCGCCATCTTAACGAAATCCAACGTCCAGTCTGCTGCGCCCGCAATCTTCACGCTGTTATCGCCTTCTCTAAGGTTTACATCCGGGATGGCAATGGAAAACAATGTCATAGCATTTTCATTGCTTACTTCCACAATCTTGCTCGCCTGGACGGCAGCATTATCCACAATATACGTGCCGTTTTCTGCATCGTCATTGACGCGGATTGCAACGTCGCGCTTCGTATTGCTGTTGTGGAACATCAGAAGCTTCACCGTATAGGAACCTGCCTTCGGTACGTTTACCGTGTAATTCAGCTTATCGCCGCTGCCAACGGCGTCGTCTAGCTTGTTAATCCATCCGATAACTTTAAGCTTGCCGACTGCCTGCCCCTGGGTAAAGCCGAAATCTGCATCAGAAATAGAAAATACCTGTTCATTTAAACTGTCGTTTTCACTTACCTCCATGTTGGAACCACCGTAGGTCGGCGTCCTTCCTTCGGTTTCCAAATCATAGAACTGGGCGTTTTCATTTGGGGAGATCGGTGTAATTTCCCCCACGTTATCGCCGCCTCCAATGTTGTAGCGCCCAATGTTCATATCCAGGCCTTCGTCACTGAAAAAATATTTTGCTGCCTGCTGTGTCATCTTCTGGCTGTAGCCCAGCCTGTTTGCCCACCAGCACAGGGACGTACCCCAGCCTTGGAACTCTCCCAGCCCATCCCCATCCGTATCATTGAATGGCGATGCCTTTTCCGGGAGCAGCCGTACGCTTGTTTCCACAGCCGCTCTTTCTCCCGGCGCCGCCTGCACGGTCAGGCCAAGGCCACCTGACGGCCATACGCTAGTGAAAAGCATTGCGGCTGCGGTAACAGCGCTTACGCATTTCTTGAATCCTTTCATTTCTCTCTCTCCTTTTCCTAGATTCAGAGCATGGCGTTCCATTCTCCTATTGTCTATTTTAAGATGATTTACCGGACATTTCAACTGTTTTTACTAAAGTTTTAGTAAAAAATTACTTTTTGGTAAAAGTACATAAAAAACAGGGCTGAATTTCTACGAATCAAGCCCTGTTTTTTGCCATTATATGTTAAATATTCTAGGTGGATTGCCGATATAAAAAGAGTTTGTTTCCGTCAGCTCCACTCTGTTGAACAGATCCGTCTTCCCCTTTTCTCCTTATAATTTCTTAATCCGCTCCAACGCCCGAAGCGTATTTTCATAACTGCCGAACGCCGTCAGGCGGAAGTAACCTTCCCCGCTTGGACCAAACCCGGATCCTGGCGTGCCTACGACATTTGCCTGCTCTAACAAGTAATCGAAGAACGCCCAAGAGGTCATTCCCTGCGGCGTCTTGAGCCAGATATATGGCGCGTTCACCCCGCCGAACACTGTGTAGCCTGCGTCCTGTAGGCCAGCCTTGATGGCGCTTGCATTTTTCATATAGTAGGCTACCTGCTCTTTGAGCTGCTGCTTCCCCTCCTTGCTATAGACTGCTTCCCCAGCCTTTTGTACGATATAAGGCGCTCCGTTGAATTTCGTGCCGTGGCGGCGCGCCCACAGATCGTGCAGGGATACTTCCCCACATGCCAAATCCTTGGGCACAACGGTATACCCAAGGCGCACTCCGGTAAACCCTGCGTTTTTGGAGAAGCTTTTCAATTCAATGGCGCAAGTCCTTGCACCTTCGCATTCATAAATCGAATGAGCCACGTCCGGCTCAGAAATATATGCTTCATACGCGGCGTCGTATATAATGACCGCGCCGATCTTATTTGCATAATCCACCCATTCTTGCAGCTTTGGCTTTGTAATTGTGGTCCCCGTCGGGTTGTTGGGCAGGCACAGGTAGATCAAATCCGGCGTTTCCTTTGGAAACTCCGGTACAAAATGATTTTCCATCGTACAGGGCATATAGATGACGTTGCTCCAGGTTTCTGTTTCTGGATGGTATTCCCCTGTCCTGCCAGACATTACGTTCGAATCTACATAAACCGGGTAGACCGGATCGCAGACTGCAATCCGGTTCTCTTGCCCGAAGATTTCCTGGATGTTGGCTGAATCGCTTTTCGCCCCATCCGATACGAAAATCTCGTCGGAAGAAATTTCGCACCCGCGCGCCTTGTAGTCGTGCGCTGCAATGGCGTCCCGCAGGAACGCATACCCCAAATCCGGCGCATAACCGTGGAACGTAGCGGCGTCCGACATTTCATCCACAGCCTTGTGCATCGCTGAAATCACCGCAGGGGCAAGCGGCTGGGTCACGTCTCCAATCCCCAGGCGTATGATATCGCTCCCTGGGTTTGCCTCTGTATAGGCCGATACCTTCTTCGCAATCGTACTGAACAAATAGCTGCCTGGTAATTTTAAGTAATTCTCATTAATTTTAAACATAATACGCTCCTTTTGTGTTATGGCCGTTTTGGTTTCTCTTTCTTCTACAACATCTGCTGGCGTGGCAGGATAACTTCACTTTCCAAGCCAAATACCCCGCTGCAAGCTGACGGGGCATGTCTTAGCTAGTTTTCGGCAAGCCCCTAGGGCACATAGCATGGTTACTTTCCTAAGCGTCCTAGGGGTGCATTGCTCGCGGGAATAGACCAGATGCTATGGTAGGGTAATCTCCCCATCATAAACTGTCGTGGCGGAACCTGTCATATAAACAGGCGCGCCCTGGCCTGCCCAGGAAATCGTTAAATCGCCGCCTAGAAGCTGTACGGTAACTTCCCGGTTCGCTTTGCCGCCTAGGATAGCCGCTACGGCTACGGCGCAGGCTCCCGTCCCGCAGGCAAGCGTTTCCCCGCTTCCACGTTCCCATACGCGCATACGCAGGGTATTTTTGTCTATCACATTGACAAACTCCGTATTGATCCGCTTCGGGAACCTGGGATGGCATTCAAAGGCTGGCCCAAGCCGTTCCAAATCCAGGGTACGCACGTCTTCTTCTAAGAAAATGACACAGTGCGGGTTCCCCATAGAAACACAGGTCATCTGATAGACGTCTCCTTCTACCTCTAACGGGACGTCAATGGCCTGGGCGCCTTGTGCAACGACTGGGATGTCTTCCGCCGTAAGCACGGGGCTTCCCATCTCTACCGTTACCTGGGCAACCTTCCCTCTCTCCGTTTCCACGTCCTTACGCCCTTCCACGATCAAATCCAAATGCTTTATCCCTGCCAAGGTTTCCACGGAAACGCTCGTCTTGTCTGTAAGGCCGTAATCATAGACGTACTTTGCCACGCACCGGATGCCGTTCCCGCACATTTCCGCCTGGGAACCATCTGCATTGTACATATCCATTTTAAAATCTGCCTGTTGGGAAGGCTTGATCAGGATTAGCCCATCCGATCCAATCCCAAAATGGCGGTCGCTGACATATTTTGCTACTTCACTGGGGCGTTCTACTGTTTCCCTCAAACAATTGACATAGACGTAATCATTTCCCAATCCATGCATTTTTGTAAATTTCATCTGGACTCCTTTCCTTCCATATTGCTGCTAGGTAATTGCGAAACCCTCTCTGGGACAGACGCGTCTGTCCAATCCATACAAAA
>CAOKNO010000024.1 GCA_948470065.1 uncultured Eubacterium sp.
TCATCCATGCAGGCGGGGACCAGGGGGACGCCCAGAACTTCATATCCGGGTTCCGTTTTAACGCCTCCTTGATAAACGGGATAATCCCTGTCTCTGACTTATCGCGTTCGATGGAGAAATACTCCAAATCATAATCGCTCGTTACGCCGTCTGGCAAATCATCCAACGAATATAAGGTATTTGCAAAATCGCTTGCGCCAATGGGAATCCGCCCCAAGGTAAGGTGCAGGCCTTCTGGCTCGTCTGGATCGAACAAAAGATCCAGGATATGGTCCCGTTCTTCTTCTGTCAGCATAAGAAGCCGTTTCCATCCGCGTTCGTTAAAGCAGCCGCCCCAGATTTCTTCCGCCATCTTCTGGTATGTAATAGTTTCATCCACATCAATATAAAGGGAACTGTGGTTCGCTTCATCCCATGTAGTTGTGGTAAGCGGCGCCTGCTCCTTCCAATAATTATTCTCCTGGCTCATGACCCAGGTAACCGTGGACTGCCCTTCCTGCGGTATTGGCACAAGTTCTTTTACCGCTTTCTCTAATGCTTCTTTCGCTGTATTGACTTCTGCCTGGGTAGCGTCCGCTTTCCCATTGACCGCTTTTGCATCCTCCAAAGCCTTTTTAAATTTGCTCCAGCTTTCTGCTGTATAATCGCTTTCTATTTTTGCAGACGCCGACTGGATGGCTTGCGCTAACGCTTTCTTATCTGCTGCCGCAGGCCCGCCAGAAGCGCTCTCCAAGCTTAATAAGGCAAGGTTCAGCCTACATTCCGCTTTATTTACCTGCTGCTGCGTTGCCAAAGCGTCTGCGTCTGCCTTCCTGGCATCCTCCAAAGCTGCTTGAAGGCTCCGCCAGCTTTCTTGGGTAAATTCGTCCTCGTCCTTTTGGGCTGCCCTGGCAACCGCCTGCTTCAATGATTCCTTATCCGTCGGCCGTACCAGCCCTTTCAACGCCTGTTCCACACTTCCCTTTGCCTGTAACGCTGCTTCCGTATTAGAAGTGTCCGCCGCTTTTGCAGCTTCCAGCGCTACATTTAGTGCATTTATGGAAGCTTCCGTATATATGCCTGTAACAGCTGCTGCTTCTTCCCCGTATGCAATCACAGAAGCAAGGTCTTCGACTGCCAGGTTCGTTATCTTCCACAATTGATGATCGTCTGTTGCATTGTCTGCTTTCTGCTCTGCCTGCGCCGTCTGAGGCCCGGACAGATAGTGCCCGCTGTTTGCATTCCGAAAGCGGACGTAACCACCCTGCGCTTCTTCTACGATCCAGTTCTGGTCTGCGCCTCCGGTATAAGGCCACTGGATCAGCTTCGCCCCGTCCGCCTTGCTCCCATCGTCTACTGCAACAATCTTGCTGCTCTTGCGGTTCACAAGCTTCACGGTTCCTGTGCCATCCACGCTGCTTGGCTCCAAATACCATTCCTGGTTGGCCTGGCCGCTGTACTGCCAGTTAAACACATGCGCCTGATTTTTTACTACTCCACCCTCGCCTTCAATGCAAAGCGCCTGGCCAGTCGCTTTATTTTCAATCCTGACAAGCTGATCTGCAGGCATATAGCCTTCTGTCTCTGCCCTGTGATCCGTTTCATTTCCAGTTAACGGCGTGCCTTCCGCCGTAAAGGTATGGATGGAATGCGCCGGAAGATCAACGCTTACCATGCGCCCGTTAAAATTGATATCTACATGTTTCACGGTGTTGCTGCCATTTTTCACCATCAGGACGTTCGTGCCGTCCGGGTTACGGAACGCGATTTCATGAAGCTCCTTGGAATACCGATCGTCACGTTCCGCTTCATCGATCAGCGGGAACTCTTCATCGTATGTCCCGGTACTTGCAATCCGGTATGCCCCTGGCTTTACAAAGTTTGTAAAATGCTTATATTCATAGAAATGCGGATTAATCGTGTACTGCTTTGTTGTTTCATTTACTGTAATCGGCGCATTCTGCGGCCAAGGCGGGTTCGCCGTATTATGCCCGCCTGGGTTTACGCCATCCCATTCCAATACCATGTTCCAGAGGTTATACGCGCTAATCCCAGTGCTTAAGTACATCCACATAATATCAAACTGGTTCTCTGCGTACTGCCAGTTATTGTTCCCATCCCCGCACATGGTTTCCGACTGCATCATGCCAAGGTCAAAGCCTGAGTTGTACAAAGAATGCGATTTGAAATAAGACCACCACTGGAACGTAATACCGTCCGTATACCGCAGGGAAGCTGGATCGTTTAACGTGGAATCCATCAGGCTATCGTTGGAGTTGGTAAACGTCCCAAGGTAAATCTCTACGCCCGTCCCTTCCAATACAGGACCTAAATGATCCCGGATAAAGTCGCGAAGCTGATCGCCTGTCCATACGCAAGAAGTATAGAGCGTCCACATCGTCGGCTCATTCTGCGGGCTTACCATTGAGATATGGATCCCTTCCGCCTTGTATGCTTCGATAAATTTCTTGAAATACTGCGCGTATGTCGCCATATTCTGTTCTGTATAATTGATATGGCCGCCAATCAGGCTGTTGTTGTCTTTCAGCCATGCAGGCGGGGACCAGGGGGACGCCCATAGCTTCATATCAGGGTTCCGCTTTAACGCCGCCTTGATATAAGGGATAATCCCTGTTTCTGACTTATCACGCTCAATCGAAAAATGCTCCAGTTCATAGTCGCCTTCGACATCGTCTAAGGTGTACAGATCCAGGCCGAAATCGCTTGCGCCAATGGGAATCCGCCCCAAGGTAAGGTGCAAGCCTTCTGGCTCATCTGGATCGAACAAAAGATCCAGGATATGCTCCCGCTCCTCTTCTGTCAGCATCAAAAGCCTCTGCCAGCCGCGTTCGTTAAAGCAGCCTCCCCAGATCTCTTCCGCCATCTTCTGGTACGTCACATTCTCATCGACATCAATATAGAGCTCACTGTGGCTTCCAGCGTCCCAGGCTGCCGTGGTAAGCGGATCCTGTTCTTGCCAATAATTGCCTTCCTGGGACATGACCCAGGTAACGGTAGGCGCTTCTTGCGCCTGGCTGGCAACCGGCGGCGCAAAAAAGCCTCCTGTCACAACCATACAGCCTGCCAGCAAAACGGAAACGCAACGGTCCCACAGCTTCCCAACAGGCTTTTTGAACTTCCATTTACTCATAATTCCCTTCCTCCTTGCGCTTTTTGATACAATCCCTTCTTTGCTTCTTACTATAACAGAACCAAAGCAGGATATGCTTGCAATTCACCCGCACATTCTTGTGAAATTAAACGAGACAGGCGCCGCATTAGCATTATTTTGCTGAGTTTTTTGCATTTTTCTGCAAATTTGTGCTATCCAGTTCCTTTTCCCTCTTTAGTTTCTGCAACATACGATAGATGGATCACTCTACATTCAGGTATACTTCATCTCTCATATGGAACCCAGATTCTATAATGGCCTCATCCATATTTTCCGCTGTCACAGCGATTGGATCCAGCCCCAGGTAAGGCACTTTTAGGCCATCGCTGGTCAATTGGAACGACTCTTTATCCTGGACAGGCTCTTCCCCTTTTGCAAGCTGTACGGCGCATTCCGCCGCTTTTTTGGCAAGCCCCTCAATCGGCTTATAGACCGTCATCGTCTGTGTGCCTTCTACGATTCTCTGGCAGGCCTCAAGGTCTGCGTCCTGCCCCACGACAATCGTACTCCCTGCCATCTGACGCTCGCTTAGCGCACGGATCGCATAACCTGCCAGCGCATCGTTCCCGCACATCACAGCGTCGATCTTGGGCACATCGCCAAGAGCTTCTGTCGCCGCCTGGAAACCGTATTCCGGCGTCCATGCCTTCGCATACGTCTTACGGACTACGGTAAGGTTACTGTCTTCGATACACGCTTCGAATCCCTGCACCATATCGGTACTGTTCTTATCCGTTTCCGGGCCGCAGATCATCACCACCTCGCCTCCATCCGGCAGGCGTTTCAATATGGCCTCCGCCATTTCCTCGCCCACCTTTACGCTGTCCACCGTAATAAATAGATCGGACGCCACGCCTTGGAGCAGGCGATCGTAAGACATGACGCGTATCCCTTTGTCTTTTGCCCGTCCGATTTCTTCCGCAAGCCCATAACTGTCAACCGCTATGACAACAATCACATCCACATCTTCTTCGATAAACTGGCGGATATGCTCCTTCTGCTTCTTCACATCGCCGTTGGCATTCTGCACGTCCACAACCGCCCCTAATTTCTGTGCGGTAGATACAAAGACGTCACGATCCCGGATCCAGCGCTCCAAAATAAAAGTATCAAACGTCATGCCAATCTTAATACCATCCTCATTCTTTTGGAGAGCGCCCTCATCCTGCCCTGGTTTCACAGCGCAGCCGGAAAGGATGGTAGAAAGCATTAGCATGACCGCAAGGAACCTTCCTCTTTCACGCCCTACAAACCACGCGCATACAAGCCAAAACCCATTCCCCCATCCCTTTTTTCCCATCCCTTTTTCTGTCCACATATCCTGCTCCTTTCCCACTCTCCCATCCTCTATCGCGTTACATTCTTCTCCCGAAATTCCGTCGGCGTCGTGCCCGTCCATTTCTTAAAGATACGGCTGAAATAATTCGGATCCCCATAACCAGAGGCATGGCAGATCTCCTTAATGCTTTGCTCCGTTCCAAGGAGCAGTTCTTTGGCGTATGCAATCCGCAGCTTCGTCACATAATCAATATAATTGACGCCTTCCGCTTCCTTGAATAGCTTGCTCAAATAAAACGGGCTTATCCCCACTTCCCTGGCCATTTCATCCAAAGACAGTTCATCCGTAAAATGCTTTGCTATATATGCTTTTGCCTGTTCTACCACGTCATCCGCCTTGTCCTGCTGTTTCTTGGCGACCTGACGGCTCGCCGCTTCCATTTTCTGTACAAACCACAGCTCTAACTCGCCATAAGCCTCAAAGGAAAGCAGCGTATCCAAGTATTCCTCCCGAACCAGGAAGCGGTAGAGCCGCCCTCCCTGTAGGTAGGCAATCCGCTCCGCCCATAGCACAAACTCTATCGCTTTCAAGCGGACAGAATTGTTCAGTTCTGGATACAACGCCATCATCCATTCAAAAAAACGGGCGGAAAGCTTCTTGGTACGTTCCTCGTCCCCCCGTTCTACGGCATCGAACAATTCCCGTTCTAACTCATCTGGATAATCCTCTTCATAAATACAGTTCATCGCAAGATCCCCGGCGTGCGTTACCTTCCCATCCCCCTGGCGTGCGGAGTCGATGGCCTCCCGGTACGATTCTGGCATAAACTTCCACTTTTTGACGGAGCCAATCCCCGCCTTGAACTTCATTGCAAACTGCTGCTCCAATTTCCGGATCATCGAATTGGCACAGTTGATTTCTTTCATGCGCCCTTCAAATTCCTCTTCCTGCTTCTCGCACGGAACTAGGACAATGACTCGGTTCGCCATCAAGGATCCGACAATGCCTTCCGTCGCATCCTTCACATATTCCCGAAATGCCAGATAGTGCTTCTGGAGCTTAATCCCAGCGCCCATCGGGTTCGTAAGCCCGCCGCCCTGCTGCAGCTCGTCCCCGCACTCTAAAACCATCACATAGCCATATTCCGCCTGGATATTTAAAAGTCCCAGATAATTGGCGTACTCCTCTTCCTTTGCGCCGCCCAGCAAAATACAGTAGACAAAGCCATTTTCAATGATTGGGACCACAGATTCTAGTTTTTCCTTGATCCGCAAATCGTTGCTTGCTTTTTCCTTCCTGCCCTTGACTGCCTGCATTGCTTTCTGTAAGGTCCCGGTCAGGGTATCGCGGTTGATCGGCTTTGTCAGGTACGCCATTACCCCAATATCTATCGAGCGTTGGGTATATGTGAATTTGTCATAAGCCGTCAAAACGATAAAGATAACGTTTTTATTGTTTTGGCGGATCTCCTGCATTGCTTCAATCCCATTAATGCCAGGCATCTGAATATCCATTAATATAATATCTGGACGGAACGATTCTGCCAGTTCTATCGCCGTCCTCCCATTTTTTGCTGATTCTAACTCGCATGTGCCGCCAAAACTCTTATGTATCATAAATTTCAACGATTCCTGCACAATTCCTTCATCGTCACAAATCAAAATCCGTACCATCCTGCTTCTCCTTTTTGATATAGAGGATTACCTCGGTTCCTTGTCCCTTCCGTCCCCTAATATCTATGACATGTTCCATATTGTAATACCTGCGCAGACGGTTTATTACATTATCCATGCCAATCCCAGTAGAATCACGCTCATGCTCTGAGTGGGCGCTTTCCCCACGCATAATCTTCCCTGCAATCTCTGGATCGATCCCTTTCCCATTGTCCTCCACCTGGATGCAGGCTAGATCGCCTTTACTGTATACGGAAAGGCAAATCTCGCCAAGCCCTTCCATCTCCCGAATGCCATGGTTTACGGCATTCTCAATGATTGGCTGGATCACCATACTGGGCATGGCTAAAGACAGCAGCCGTCTGTCAATCTGCTTTTTATAATGGATATCCCCGGAAAACCGCACATTCAGGATATAAATATAATTATCGACCAGACGTAGCTCATCCTGAAGAGTCGTATCCTCGTCAATTTTCCTCACATTGTAACGGAAAAAATCCGCCATATTCTCAAGGAACATACAGGCGCGCTCAGCGCCCTCCATCATAGCAAGCTGCGCCCCTGCGTTTAAGCTATTGAACAAAAAATGCGGGTGGATCTGCGCCTGAAGGTATTTAAGCTGCGCTTCCTTCAAATCATTTTTCATAATCAGCTCGTTTTCAACCAGCTTGTTCTCGCGTTCGTAATTCTCCTTTGTCTTCTTGATGTACACACGTATGCTCTCAATCATCTTATTGCAGGCCTTAGACACGGTGCCGATTTCATCTTCTGTTTCCACGGCCGGGAAATCCACCTCCATATTCCCTTTTGCAATCTCATTGGCGACGTCCGCAAGCTCAATCAAAGGCCTTGTGATTTTCCCTGTCATCACCAGGATCCATGCGATGGCAACCATCATCACCCCGACCAGCAGGGCCAGGCTAAACCAGATCACATATTTCAAGACGGAACGAAGGCTGGAATATTTATGGGAATTATGCAAAAACACCGCTGTATTCATACTGTCAATGTTAGAACACAAATATCCATAAAGCTGCTTTGCCCTGCCAAACCCTTCGTTGTATCTGCTGACGTTCCGCCCGCGCTTGGCCTCTATGGCATTCTGCGCTTCTTCTAAATAAGCTTCTGATATATGGTAAATATTTTTCTCCATCAGCAGATCTAACTCACGGACGGTCTGTGTGTTCAACCATTGCATCAGGCTGCGGTAATCCTGTTCATACGTATAATATTCCTCTAGCTTGTCGGAACTTTTCGTATTCAGGTATTGGTATAATGCGTCCTGCATCCCTTCCAAAGCCCCGGACAATTCATTCAGCCTGATGTTGCTGTTGTATACGTTGTCAATCTGGCGGATGGCCTTATTCTGGCTATAAAAAATAAAGAGGTTTACGGCAAATACCAAAAAGGAAACGATGATAAACACTTCTGCCAGCCTTACACGGATAGACGTCTGCTTCTTCCTCATAAGCTTCCTCCCTCTTTATATGCCGACACATTCTCAGAGGTAATCAGTTCTGAGGCAACTGGCAGGTACTCGCTGACATAAGACTGCGTCAGGTACTTATACATCCCCTCCGCCGCCGTCTTCCCCATCTCCTTTGCATTGATGGAAACGGTGGATTTTACCACGCCCTTTTTGATTTCTTCTAGGATATCCTCTGATGCATAATAGCCGATAATTGAGATTTTCCCTACCATGTTGTAATCTACGACGCATTGGTAGGCGCTAATGGTATCCGCCGCGCTTAGGCACACCAAGAGATCTGGACGTTCTTCCCCTAAGATCAGATCCCGCACCGTTTCCTCGGATTCAAACCTGCCTTCCCGGCGGATAGAAACAGCAGAAAGCTCCATCTGCCGGGAAAATGCGGCTGTCATCTCCCGTATCCCAGAGTAAATCACGCTCTGCTGTGAATGCTCGCTGCCCACACTGACCAAGACTGCCACCTTCACCTTCCCTTCCTCCGCACCCTCTTTTAAGCCTTCCCGCTTCCTACGTTTTACCTCCTCAGCCACCTGGCTTCCATATAACTCCCCCAATGCATAGCTGTTCCCGCTTACAAAGCTGACACGGCTGCTGTTCGGGACGTCGCTCAATACGGTCATAACCGGGATATCCTCTTTGGCGGCGCGGTCAATCAGATCCTTTATCTTATCCCCTTCTGCCGCTTCTACAATAATCCCATCCACCTTTGCCGCAATCGCCATATCCAGCAGTTCCTCAACGGTATAGCTGGCGTCCAGATCTTCCCCGAAATTTTCTATATACGCCCCGCACGCTTCCCCTGCCGCGCTTGCACCTTCGTAAACAGACGTCCAAAATTCATCGTACGGCTTGCTGCCTATCATCGCAATATGATATTGGTATACGGCGCGGTCTGTGTCCGTGCCCTGCCCAAACTCCATCTGGGCTTCTATCGTCCAGTTCACCACGCCAATCCCCAAAAACACTACGATGGCTGCCGCCGCCATCCAGACGATATGTTTCCTGTTATTTTGGATCATCTTATCCATCCTTTCCGTATCTATAGCGTTCGGTAATTACGTAACTCCTTTTCTGGGAGCAAGCGAATGTTCCTCAATCGCCCACATACAGCAAGCGGCGGCAGTCAAACTGCCGCCGCCCAAACCTGGAACAACATCTGATTAAAACATAATTCAATTATAGCCCACGTACCTGTAAATGTCAACCGACCAAAATCTCAATCCGCGGGATACACTCCATCATCGCCCGATCCGTATGGTAGACGCACTTCCACTGGTTCCCGGTATCGGCAATCAGCGCCGTCCCATCCGCCTTCAGAAGCTGCCGGGATTCCCCTACCGTTTCGTTGTAAAAATAGGTCCGGTCAAATTCCCAGAGTTCTAAGAATTTCTCAAGATAGCGTTCCTCCCCGACCGCCTGGTAAGCGTCCAAAAGACCTGTGAGCGATTCAAAATTCTGCCACCATTCCTTGTCCGTCGTCACGACCCTTCCGTCGTGATTCCCATCCCGGAAGATCCCGCCGTGCTCATAATCCCATCCGTTCGTCAAGGTATAATCCGCAATCTTCTTTGTCAGTTCCTTTGCTGGTGTTTCCCCCATCACTTCATACGCCCGGTTCAGCAGCCAGGCCAGTTCAATGTTATGGCCGTAAGACGTCGTATCCATCGGGTTTTGATTCGCTTCCTGCGGCGCTCTTTCATAATTCCAAGTGCGTCGGATCTCCCTGGCAGCCTTCGGCACAAACCCATACGTAAATTGGTTCCGGCCGCAGGCATATGCATAGTCAATCATATGGCTAGTTATCACGTCTATAACCTCTTTTAGCTTCCTTTTGTGGTTCTCTTTGCGCGTACATTCATACAAGGTAGTAAACGCTTCCATCGCATGCATATGGATATCCAAGGATTTCAGATCCCCGCCTTTGTCTATCTCCGTTTCCGGCGTCCAATCCTCTGTCAGGTTCTCATAAAAACCGCCCCTAGCAGTATCCACACAGTACTTCATCAGTAAATCAAAGGTCTGCTCCGCATACTCCCTGGCCGTTTTATCCCCAGTGGCCATGGCATATTCCGAAAGCGCATAAATGGCAAAGGTCTGCCCATAGACAAGCTTGCCGTTATCCTGTACTTCTCCCGCCCTGTCGGTATACCAGGCAAAGCCTCCGTTCTTGGGATCCCAAAAATGCTTCAAAAAGAAATCCACACCCTGGCTTGCCGCAGACTTACAGGCTTCCTCCCATCCGTACCGCTTCGCCATCCCATTCCGGAGCAGCGCGGAAAAACCCCAGATCATCCTGGTCTGCGTGACAATCATTTTATCGGTCGGTTCCATGACGTCGAGGCGTTCCATTGGCTTCCCATTTTCATCAAAACATACCAGGTATCCGCCGTACGTCGGATCGATCCCATGTTCTAGCCAAAACGTTACGCTTCGGATCAAAAACTCTTCCATCTGCCCTTTTACCGCTTGCAACCGTCCTCTCTTATCCATTCCGTTCCCTCCGTTGTAAATGAAACATCATTCTTCCTACAAGCTTCCATCTTTCATTATATAGAAGGGCCCAGAACGAATCCATACACTATTTTTGCAAAAGTTTCTTATATTTTAACCTCTTTCCTTTCGGGTATTTGATGGATGGATGTTTCGCAATCCCACGGAATGCTTGCTTGCCCACGCGCTTTAAGACCGTGCTGCGTATTGTGATTTTCTTCAGCTTCCTGCACTTATAAAACGCTTTGTTCCCAATCTCTTTTACGTTCTTCCCAATGCTTATGCTTTGCAGCTTCGCATACCCTTTCCAGGCAGATTTCCCAATTGCAGTTACCCGAAACCGCTTGCCGCCAAGCTTTATGGTATCTGGGATGCGCAAGGCCTTTGCATTCTTGTTTTTACTCCCGCAGATTGCAACCGTACCTTTCCCTGAAGTATTTGCATTGGTCACTTTATAATAACATCCGCCAATCCCATATACCTTGTTCTTTTTCACCGTGATCTGAAAGCGCGCTTTTACGCTCCCCTGGTACGTTCCCTTCCCGTACAAGGTTACGGTTGCCGTGCCTATCTTCTGGTTCTTTTGGTAAGCAACGGTATAATCCCGTCCTAAAGCCAGCTTCTTCCCATGGCAGGATACGCGGAGCGAAGGCCGTATAGGCTTGCCTGTATAAGATTGTACCGGGATCCTCGCTATGGACGCCTCCCGTATGGAAATCTTCTCTACGGACGGCGGCTCCTCTGGCGGCTCTTCCTCTCCAGGCGGTTCTTCTTCTCCCGGCGGCTTCCCTGGCAGCCCCTGTATCAGCTTTTGGTATGTCTCCTCCGCCTCTGTTAGGACGCTGTAATTACCCACCAGCTTCTTTTGGGCGTCAGACAGCGTATCATAAGCTTCCCTTGCCGCCTGTATCCTCTCTTCTGTAGCGTTATCAGCCGTTACCGTACCAATCGCATCGATCTTTTCTATGGCGTCCTGCGTATGCCCGACGGCATTGGCTACGCCTTCAAACGACGGTTTTTTCCCTAAATCATCATAAAACAGAAGGCAATGCTTATCCGCCCTCCAAGACAATGCGTCATTCAGCCCCCAGAACGTAACGCCCGTAAGGTTCGCCCCGTCCCTATTTTCTTGCAAAAGCGCTTCCATAAGCGCCTGGTAATACCTTCCCTGGGATTCCTCCGTATCCCCAGACGCAATCCCAATATCCAGTTCCGTCACCTGTAGCTCCAGCCCAAGGCTATCTTGGAACCTACGGATAGCCGTCAGGTAGCCAGCCTCCCCTTCCAGCGGCCAGCTTGTGTCAATATGGCTCTGCATCCCAATCCCGTCGATATTCCCGGCTTCCTTGATGGGAGTTAGCAGCTTTATGATCCCTTCTCTTTTCGCTGGGAAATACTCATTGTAATCATTGTAAAACAGCTTAAGCGTCCCAGAGGGCGCATACTGCCTGGTATATTTCCTGGCAAACGCAAACGCCTGCTCTACAAAATCTTCCCCTATGGTCTGAAACCACAGGCTTCCCTCCTGCCGCATCGGGGCGGCGCCCTCCCCGAAGTAATCTGCAACCGCCTCATTTACGACATCCCATGCATAGATTACGCCAGGGTAATTTGTTTCCGTCCATGCAATGACGTCTTCTATATAGCGCTCCATACGTTCCAACATCAATTCCCTGCTTGCCAAGGCGCCGGAAGTATCATAATTCTCATAAAAGAACCACTCTGGCGTTTGGGAGTGCCACACCAAGGTATGCCCGCGCATCTTAAGTCCATGGGCTTTCGCATACTCCAGCCCTGCTCTACAGGAATTGAACTTCAAAACGGCATGTCCCTTCGATGTTTCCAGGCTGCCTTTGCTGGCCGCTTCATCCAGCAAATAGGCAGGCTTCATTTCATTTTCCATCGTAATGCTGTTAAACTGCTGCCGCACCAGGCTGCTGTAAGCTTTTTCCCCTAACACATATTCCGGAACCGCGACCCCAATCTTAAATTGGCTTTTGTAGCGTTCCTTTAACGAAGGATATCCGCTGGTATCTGCAAACGGCCGCAGGCTTACCTCCACATCGTCTACATACAGATCCATAAAGTCCGTTTCTTCTGACGGCTCTGGCGTCCATGGGGTTTCTAAGAACAATTCTGCATCTGAAAGGCTGACGCCTTCCGGGACAATCACACTCCCGGAAACCTCCCCCCATTCCCCTTTGGTAAGCTGCCCTTTTGCCGCCACATAATACTGCCCGCCGCAAGACAATGTAAACTGTACGGCCTTCTCCCCAGGCCCCGTTTCATACCTGGCAAAAGACGTAACCTTTAATAGCTGGCCAGCCTTTAACGTATCTGCCAGCTCTATCTTCGCCCCGGCATACGTCGCCGTCCTGTTTGAAACCTTCATGCAATATTTCCCATCCCTTGGAAATGTTGCGTCAACGGATACCTGCGCCCCATCCTTTCCGCGAAAAGCGCCGGCTGTCCCGGATTCAAAGCTTTCCGATACCACCCCTTGCGCCTGGACGGATAACGCCGCCAAAAAAAATACGCCAAAAGCAATGGCCGCCGACAGCCATCCCCTCTTATTGCAACTCTTTTGCTTTCCCACATCTTCCTCCTGTCTTGCTATTCCTTTGAACGGATCCGTTTTTGGATTTCCAGATCCAATTGTGCTTCATAAGCCTCCACATCCACATTTGCCCGGTATGTGCTCATATATGCAGACCAGTTCTCTCCAAACTCCTTCTCCGAAGACATAATGACCTTGGGCAGCCAGTTCCGTTTTACTTCCTCCATGTTCTCCCGCGCCTTCCCATACGCACTGTCTGTCGGCCAGTCCGTAATACAGGAATACAATGGGAACCATGGCTCGCCCTCCGTCAACGGCCCGGTAAACTCCTTCCATGTCTTATAGCCATAAGCATCTAATATCTTCTGGTCATAAGAAGAAAGCGTTGTATAATATTCTCCTGGCTGGTGATCCGGAAGCACTGTATTGATCCCGTCCGCCAGCATCCCGGCATACGTCGGGAAATAAGGGTACTCATAAAAATTGGCTTTCTGGTACTCCCCGTTTTCCCGCAGCTTCCTCTGCTCGTCCGTTCGGTAGAACACGCCATCCTCCCCAACCTGATAATCTATCCCTTCCTCTCCCCAATAACGAAGCTTCATAATTTCTGGCGAAAGAAGCTGGTCGATAAAGGCCAACGCCCCTTCTACATCGGAACAAGCTTTTGTAACCGCAAGCCCGCCGCCGACATTCAGGCTGGATGCAACGCAGTTATAATTCCCTGTAATGCTTTCACTTGCAGTAATTGCAAACGGCACATAGGTGCGGTCTTCCCGCCCCTGCGCATACAAGCTGTTCTGTACGGACATCATATCCCAGTACTGATCCACAAACCCTAATACATTTCCCTTCCTAAGCCGATCCAGGTACTGGCTATAAGACAAGGTAAATGTTTCCGGATCGATCCCGCCCTGGTTATAAACTTCGCATAATTTCTGGTAATACTGTTTGGCCTCTGGGAGCGTATCGTATACCGAGGCTTTTTGCGTTACCGGATCCACGACCGCACATCCATCATTTGGATAACCTGCCAAAAACATCGGTGGGTTTTCCAGGCAGAAATACCGCCAGCCATCGCATAAAATCTCAAATCCTATGTTCGGCTTCCCATCCGATACCGGATGCTCTTCCAGATAGCCCAGGATTAAGTCAAAATAATCATCCAACGTCTTTAATTTGGGGTAACCTGCCCATTCCAACACCCGTTTTTGGATCCAAAAGGCTTCGTCTGAGGTAATGGTCGAGGTTTCATGCCCTTGTACTACGTTAAATTGCGGGATAAAATAGATATGCCCATCCTCCTTGCGCAAGGATTCCCACTCTTCTTCTGAAAAATAACGCTTCAGGTTTGGGAAATCCTCTAAGTACCCCTCCAAAGGCACTAATACGTCGGCTTCCAGCAACAAGTTCGTCGCATCTGAGCCATCTATAAAATCAGGAAGCTCCCCTGTCTGTATCATCCGTTCCAACCGTTCCGAAGCCTCCTGCCCCGCCAGCCACTGTACGTCTACCTGCACGCCTGTCAGCTCTGAAATCTTATCTTTGATGCGGTTCTTCTTACCCTCTTCGTCCCGCTGCACCGCCATAAACGCCGTAAAGTGTTTTACTTCCTGCTTCTGGCTCCATTTTAACCACATCAAAGATACGCCCAGGCATACGGCCAACACGACTGCCGCACAACAAAAGATCCTGCCCTTTTTCATACTGAATCCTTGCTTCCTTCCTATGTAACCCTATCATAGCCTGACCCCAACCAGGTAATATGCCTTCACTCATGCTTGCGCATCCGGATCCGGTACTGGTTCGGCGTCATATGGTTTGCCTGTACAAATTTATTGATGAAATATTCCGCCCTGCTAAAGCCCACCTGCTCTGCAATGGCATAAATCCTCAGATCCGTCTGTACCAGAAGTTCCTGTGATTTCTCAATCCTTAAGTTATTCAGGTAATCCCGGAATACAATCCCATACTTTTTCTTATAAAGCTGCCCCAGGTATACGCTATTGACATAGAACAATTCCCCTAATGATTTCAGGCTTAGCTTCTCCCTGTAATGCCCGCGCACGTAATCATCCACCCGGTCTAAGATCTTCCGGCTCTCCTGGCTCCGTACTTGCGCCAGATAACCGGCATAATCGCAGAAAAATCCTGTAACCTCCTCGGAACTGCCGCTTAACACCAGCTTATGGAACGATTCCCGCCCAATATACTCTAGGATTTCCTGTTGGTTGCTCTCATCATCAAATTCCTCCGCCATTTCCATCAGCCGGTACACGATATGGTAGATGCTGGCTTTTATCAGTTCCATATTCATGCCGCTGCCCCGGATTTTGGAAAAAATACATTCCGAAGACTCTGCAATTGATGAGCGGCTGTTGTTTTTTACCGCTTCTAAGAGCTGATCCACGTCGGACTCTTGGATCTCCAACAGCGCCTTCCGGCTGTGGGGGCTTCCCTCGTCCATCACCTTATGCCCGCCTTCCGCCAGCCCATGCAGGCACCTTGCCACCTGGATGGAAGCAAACGATTTCGATAGCTGCCCCAGAGCGTTGACTGGCTGCCCCACATACACCTGGATCTGATATTGGAAATGCTGGTTCACGCGTTTCTGCAGGTATTCCAGATACTCATCCTTCCCCATGCCGCTCTCCTGGTACAGGCATTTTGCCAGGATGATACCGACGCCAAATATTTCTTCTTCCATTTCCAGCAATGGCACCACATGGAAGGTATATCCTTCTAGCAGGCTCTGTAAATACTGCCGAAGCTGCTTCTGCTGCACCACCCGTTTTTCATGGGGCAAGACCTCGAACTCCCTTTGGTATTTCTCAAACTCAAAGCTGACGTATTGATACCATTCCTGGGCTTTCAGCTTCTTTTCCACCTGGGTGATATTTTCTTCTGAGCATTTCCCCAGCAGTACCTGGGTAATATGGTAATGATACTGCTCCCGCTCCCCTTGCTGCTCGCTCTGGTACTTCCCATTGATCTGTTCCAAAATATCTACCAGCTCTTCTTCCTGCACAGGCTTTAACATGTAATCCAGGATATTGAGCCGCATGGCCTGCCTGGCATACTCAAATTCAGCATAGCCAGTCAGTATGACAAAATGAACCGGGCGCGCAATGTTCTGACGCACATATTCCACGAACTCAATGCCCGTCATGTGAGGCATTTTAATATCTACAAACACCAGGTTGATTTCCATTTCTTCTAGGATCCGTATGGCATCCATGCCATTCCCTGCCTCCGCCGCTATATGGTAGCCATACGCTTCCCAGTCCACAAGCTTGCGAAGCCCCTGGCGGATCACTTCCTCATCGTCTACCAGCAATACATTGATCATTTCCATACCTTCGGAAGCTGGATACAGACTTCCGTCCCTTCCTGCTCTGTGCTATTGATGTCGATTTGCACGCCCGTCCCATAGTACTGCCGCATACGCACGACCGCATTGACAATGCCAATGCTCTTTTTCGCTTTCTGGATATACTCTATCCCAGCCTGTTCCACCGTATCCTGTAGCTGTTTCAGTTCTTCTTGCCCCATGCCGCCGCCCTGGTCCATAATCTCAAAATAGAGAGACGCTTCATCCTCAGATACCATAACGGTGACAGAACCGCCTCCCACGCTTTTTTCAATCCCATGGACGCAGGCGTTCTCCACAAATGTAATAATGATAAACTTAGGGATCTCGTATGCCAGGCATTCCTTTTGGATGTGCAGGTAATACTCCATCCGTTTCCCAAAGCGGTATTTCTGGATTTCCAGATACCGCTTTACATTATCACATTCCTCTTCAATCGTGACAAAATCCTTATCCCATTGGATGTTTTTACGCATCAGTACTGCAAAGTTCTCTAAAATCCGCGCGGTCTCTTCTTCTTTTTTCAAGATACTGTGCATCCGTATGCTTTCTAAGGCGTTAAAGATAAAATGCGGGTTGAGCTGGCTTTGGAGCGCCTGTAGCTCCGCCTGCTTTTTTGACAGTTCTAAGCTCTGCTGCCGTTCTTTGTTCTTAAACACCACTTCGATCAGTTCTTTGATCCGCAGCGCCATATAATTGTAGCTTTGGATCATGCTTCCAATCTCATCCGTCCCTTCCTGAGAAGGGATTGCCTCATACACGCCTTCTTCCATCCGTTCCAAATACTGCTGCGTCATCGCCACACGGTCATGCAACGAACGGTACAGCAAGTAAATAAACGCGCTTGGTACTAACAGGTTTACCGTATACAACAGAAGCATTGCTCCCTTCTGTTCCCAAATGCTGTCAAATACCTGGTAGTGGTTTGGCTTCAAATGGATGACGAGTTCTTTCCCATACAGATCCAATTTCCTAGTCACCGTATACCCTGCTTCTTCGAACTGCTCCAAAGGAAGGAAGTCCTTTTCCCACCCGTCTGTTTCCTGGGTGGAGAATAAGACCTTATCTCCGTCGCTGATATAACATGGGATATCGTCGCACAACATCATCATCTGTTGGGACAACGGCTGGTAGCCTAATTCCAGCATCACCATATTCCCTTCGCCGCAATAATTGAGTTCTTGCATGATGACAACCTGCCTGCCCTTTTTAATATAACCCAATGATTCCTCGCCATTTTCAAAGTAACTGTACATACAAAGCTTCCTGCCGTTTTCTTCAAACGCCCGATACCAGCCCGTCTGCTCCATATCGTCCTGCCTGACAAAATACGTACCGTTTGTTATCGTATCGTTCTTTGTACAGATTACAATGTTATGGGCGGTAAAAGCCGTATAGTAATATTGGATGACGTCATCCTCCACCAACTGGACATACGCGCCGTAATATTGGGCTGGGGATTGATAGCGTTTCTTCAGAAACCGCTGAAGGTTCCCATTGCGGTTCAGGTAATCCGCAATCGAAATCTGCTGGCGTATGCTGTCGCGCAGTTCAAATTCCAGGCAGTCCGCAATATTCTCTGTTTTCAATACCTGCTCGCGGTTCATCCCGCTTTGCAGGCTCCACAAGATACAGATATTGGTCGTAATCAGAGGGATCAGGACACAGACCAGAAACAGCAAGACCAGCTTATTCCCCAGTTTAATGTTGTTTGTTTTGGATAATATCTTATTCCGAAACACGTATCTCCTCCCAAATCCTTTCCTAAAGCAGAGCGTTTTTATTTCATAGGACGCGCTTTCCAATGAAATAAGAAAAGCCGCCGCATAAAGTTTGGCATATACAAGCGTAAACCCTTGTAATTATATACTTCATGCAGCAGCCTTCTCCATACGCAGCCCGGATCCCCTCTTAGCCATCCGGGCTGCTTAAGCGTTTCCTCTTGCCCACGGCCAGTGTTCATGCCGTAAGAAGCGGGCAGTCGCTTTCCTGCTATTTTACTTTAAATTTCTTTGTGTTTGCTTTCTTCAACAAGTTCTTGTAGTATTTGATCTTGGAATTTTTCACATCAAATACCGCATTCTTCTTAATGCTGCCAAACGCTTTCTTGCCAATGGACTTTACAGCCGTCCCGTTGAACTTGATCTTCCCAAGCTTGCTTGCCCCTGAAAATGCTTCGCTTCCAATTGACGTCACATATTTGCCAACCGTTACAGAAGTAAGCTTCTTCTGGTTCTTAAACGCTTTTTTGCCAATGGACGTTACCTTGAAGGACATCCCATTGTAAGTTACCGTATTGGGGACGCTCAGTGTCTTCATCTGCTTCGTAGCGCCTGTTACAGCAACCGTTTTCGTCTTAAGCGTGCACTTGGTAATCTTGAACTTCAGTCCCTTGCTGGAAGTAAACGTCTTTTTCATATCAAATGATGCAGAGGATTTGATACCTTTCCATGCATTTTTACCAATGCTCTTTACTGCGGTTCCGCTAAACTTGACTTTTGCAAGCTTTGCAGCGCCCTGGAATGCTTCGCTCCCAATGGTCTTTACATATTTCCCAATCGTGGCTTTCGTCAGCTTCTTCTGGTTCTTAAACGCCCGTTTGGCGATCTCTGTAACCTTGAAGGAAACCTTCTTATAGGTCACCGTGCTTGGAACCGTAAGAGTTGTAAGCTGCTTAGACGCACCCGTCACAACGACTTCCTTCGCCTTCGCATCATACTTTTTCACCTTATACTTCAAACCGTTTGACGCAGTAAACGTATCATTTACCTTCGGCTTATCCGGCTCGATTGGCTTATCTGGCACGATTGTCTTCTTCGCCGCTTCTACTGCCGCCGTCAACGCTGTTACGGCTTCGTTGACTTCTTCCTGGGTCACGCCTTCCTTGCCTGCTACATTCCGTGCTGCCTGGATTGCCGCTTCAAGCTTGCTCTTTGCTTCTGCTCCTAACTTCCCTAACAGCCCTTCTGCCTCTGTAAGCTTAGCTTCTAAGGCCGTTTTATCTGGCTTGGTTGGCTGATCCGGTCCATCCTCTTTCTCTGTAAACTGGTAGTAATCCACGTTCATCAGATTGCCTGTACCTTGGCCGCTAAATACCAGGAATACATTCCTTGTGCCTGTCACATTTGCCACTTCACATTCTAACAGCCTAAACGCGTCTTCCCCGCCTGTTGCGGGTACTTCTAACGTCCCGATCTTTGTGCCTTCAGGGCTGTCTAAGCGGATCTCTACCCGGCCGCCCTTTGCGGATGCAATATTTGCCTGGAAGGCTTGCGCGCCTTTTTCCCCAAAGTTTACCTGGGATACGGCCGCCCAGTCGCCATTTTGTAAATCGGTAAGCTGGCGGTTGAACTGCCCATGCTTGCCGCCGCTTTCTTTGCATGCGCTTACCTTGATCCCTGCGTTCCATGCGATTGTTTCTGCCTCTATCCTACCATAAGCATCGACATCCCGCAACTGGGAAATCCCTTCGTAGGTCCCGATAATCGGCTTAATCGATCCATCCGAACGGAACGAAATCTTGTCGATATGCGTCGAACGGTATCCCTTTTCAATGCCAAGCGCTTTCGATACGGTCTGCGCATGATAAATAAAGTAACTCTGCCCTTCAAAGACAAACGTTGCATGGTGGTTGTTGCCGCCCACGCCAAACCAGTTCGCCGGGTTCTGGAAGATCTCGCCCTTATACGTAAACGGTCCCATCGGATCGTCGCTTTCCATATAGCAGATCGTACCATATCCTGGCCCACCGTCGCCATGCGGGCCGATAAAGTTCGTACAGTAGTTATAGTAATATTTGCCATTGTATTTAAAGATACCAGAATCTTCAAACATGCATGGCGCGTCAATCAGCTTCGCTTCCCCATCAATACTGATCATGTCCTCCCCAAGCTTCGCTACGCGGGCGGTCTTCGGGCTGATCTGCTGCCCCTCTGGCACGCCGCCGCCAAAGTAGATGTACGCGCTTCCGTCGTCGTCCACCAATACTGCCGGGTCAAAGCACCATACAACGCCCTGGCAGCCTGGGGTCTGCCTTGTAATCAACGCCTTGCCAATCGGATCCTTCCATGGACCTAATGGGGAATCGCCTTCCAATACGCCAATGCCGGAGGCGTCGTTTGCGAAATACAGGAAGAATTTATCCTTGCCGTCAATCTGCTTGTATGCAATTGCCGGAGCCCAGGAATGCGCCGCCCATTTTGCTGCGCCGTCTTCCCCTGCTACCTTGATTTCCCCGTGATCCGTCCAGTTCATCATATCATCCGAAGAAATCACGCGCAGGCTGCGGATATAGCCATAATTATTTTCAATTACATCCCCATTCCCGTCGTACTGGTAATCATCGGCCGTCATATAGACATACACCCTGCCGCCATATACAATCGCATATGGATCCGCGCCAAATTCCTGCGTCATCAACGGGTTGCCATAGCCTAACTTTTTCGCCAACGCCTTGGTATCGAGGTACTTCAGGTTAATGGTCGTCGTACAATTTGTAACGTCGTATTCCAGCGCGCCGTTATCTACCATAATATAATCCGCCTTCAAGGTAGCCGCCTGGTCTTTGTCTGCATATTTCTTTAATTTTAATTTGATGGTTGCAAACAGCTTATCTGCGGATTGGAAAGAAATATCTTTCCCTGTCACCTGCAAGGTCAGCCTGCTGCCATTGTAATGGTACGTTGGCGTCCCCTGGATGGCATCCTTTTGGAATACTACGTCTTCCACTTCCATAATATCCGGAACGGAAATAGAAGCCTTCAGGCTGGAATGGTTCCCTGCCTGCAATGCGTCCAAGGATACCCTTGCTTCGCATGTGTTGTTGATTACGCCGGAGATTTCCCCGGAATTTGACATATCTGCCTTTAATTCGCTTACTGCCTGGCTTTCCCCGGTAATCTGATCGGATACGCGGAAGTAATCGAAATCAACGTAACCGCCGGAGGATTTCGTCGCATAGTTGAACAGCGCGAACCTGCTGCCCATAAAATGTGTCAGTTCATAGCTTAGCTGTACTTCTGGCCCAAGCTGCTTCCAAGTAACGCCGTCAAAGCTGTAATAGAACCTCACCTTATCCCCGCCTGCAAAATCAAAATCTTCCTTCAGGTATACGGTCGTCTCCGTGCAGTCTACGCTTGCCTTCTCCTCTGGAGCGTCTTCCTTCTTGCTGGCGTTCGAAGACGCGTCTACCATCACAAGCTTCGTCTGGTTTGCCTCTTTTTTTACTGCAATATAGCCATAATTATAGGAAAATGCGCTTAAGCCTGCTACATCCCCTGGCTTCATATTCGTAATATCCATCTTCACCCTGCCGGAGCATGTCGGCCCATACGTCCTCTGGGTCAGCGTATTCCTTGCATCCAGGATACTAGAAACCTTTGTCCCTGTCGTCAGGCGCAGCCATCCGTTGCGGGCGGTCAAGGACCAATTGTTCTGGTTCGGGTTGTGGTTCCACTGCCATACCAGATCCAGGTTCGATCCGTTATAGTCATTTTCCCCAACTTCCTCTGTTACTTTTTCATTGACCTGTTCCGTCATTGTCACGTTGTCCACATAGAAATCCATCAGATGTTCTTCTGGCTTCTGGCTTGCGTCAGCGCTCCATGGCGTTTCAAAGAACAAAGTATTCTGTGTCGTAATGGCGTCGTCCGGCATCGTGTATTTCACGTCAATCTTTGCCCATTCGCCCTTTTTAGCCTCAACGCTCCCTAAAATGCTACGGTAGTTATAATCCGGTCCGTTTTGGATCGTCATATTGAAGGTCTTCTTATCCGGCCCTTCCTTATACTTCACATATGCGCTGATCGTATAGGTGTTGCCTGCCGTCATCTTGTTGCTCAGATCCTGCGCGGGCCCTTGCCCAGTCCCGGTACGCCCGGTAACTACGACGCTGGACTGTCCTTCCTGCGCTTCGTCCTGCGTTACTGCAATTGCCGCTCCCTCATTTCCAAACCAAGGCTCTACGCCCTTTTCAAATGATCCGTTAGAAATCATGTTGTCGGATTCTGTCGTCATGGAGAAATCATCCAGCCAGATATCCATCAAATCATTTTCCGTCGTCAGGTTCGCTGTCCAAGGTGTTTCTACAAATATAAAATTCTGGTTCTTGTCAAACGGGAACTGCTCGCTCTTATCATGTACGGTATACGTCCCTGTGAAGCTAGTCCACTCCCCTCTCTTCGCATGGAAGCTGACCAGGTTCTCCCTCCAGTTGTAGTTATCGCCGTTTTCAATCGTGATATGGAACTGTTTGGTAGCTGGGCCTGTGGTATATTTCAGCTTCCCGGAAATCGTATACGTCTTGCCCATCACAAGCTTGCCGCTGATATCCTGGCATGCGCCTGCGCCGCAATTCTGACGGTTGAAGATATGCATACTGTAATCGCCGCTTGCCTTATCCTCGCTTGTAACCTCGAGTTCCCCCTTCTCCGTCCTGGTCATCTGCCATCCGGTCGTATCCCCTGTTTCAAAACCGCCGTTTTCAATCAATTCAATGATACTATCATCTGCAACAGGCGGTTTCTCTTCCTCTGCTGCCTTTTCATACGTCATGGAAAGATCGTCTAGGTAATAATCCATCAGATCTTGATCCGTATCCGAGCTTCCAGCCCAAGGCGTTTCCACAAACAGGCGGTTGGACGATGTACTGAACGCATTGCCCATATCGCTATCCCCTGGCGTATAGGTAAATTCAAAATCTGTCCATTCCCCTTTCTTTGGCTCTATGCCGCCAACGGTCTGGCGGTACTGGTAGTTCTCACCGTTTTGCATCATCAGGTTAAACTTCTTCTTATCTGGGCCGTTCGGGTTGTCATACTTGATTTTCCCTTTGATGGTATATGTCTGGCCAGCCTTTATTTTCCCAGTCACATCCTGGGAAGCGCTCGAAGATGTGTTGGTTCTTCCAGATACCTTCAGCACATGGTTCTCCCCTTCTTCCACTACGGAGATATTGCCGCCTTCAAAGCCTTCCCAGCCATCCGTGCCGCTTTCGAAATCACCGTTTACCAGCGCTTCCACGATTTCCGGGGGCGCCGGCTCCTCTGCCTCTGCCGCTGCTTCTGCTACAGGCGCAGCTTCTGCATCCGCTGCCTGCCCTGCCGCTTCATTTGCAGAAGCTGCCTGCTTTGTAGAATTGTCTACAAATCCACGGCGCTCTGCATCGTTATAAAATTCATCGGATTTTACAATGGATTTTGCTTCGCTCCCGGCAACTGGAAGCTGCATTACCGCCTCAACCGTCTTGCCGTCGCCGTCTTTGCCCAGCATCGGCCAGCCGTTTTTCCACGTACAGTCTGTCAAAACAGGAACGCGCCCAACTGCTCCGTGATCCTGGAACATAAACCCATACCATTTGCCGTCCGCCGTATCGATCACGCCGCCTTGCGCTACCCCGGCGTTCACGCCGTTATTCTGGAAGGACGCCTGTAAGATCACTTCATTCTCCCATTGCGTCGTAGGGAATGTCTTGCTCCTATGGCAGACCTCCGTACGCCCTGCGCCGTTTGGCCAGCAGATATTGAATACGTAGTAATAGCCGTCCTTCTTCATAATGTGGGTTCCTTCATATCCAAGGATAAACCCTTGCTTGTTGGCGTTTACCTTCTCGCCGTCTGCGTTCGAATCAAACAAGATAACTTCCGTTTCCTTCTTTACGCTGGACAGATCGGCTTCCAGTTCCGCACATCTAATCTGTGTGCCGCCATACAGGATATACGCTTTCCCGCTTGCATCGTCGAAAAACAGCGCCATATCATGGAAGGCGCCGTTTAACGTCGTCTTTTTCCAGGAACCGCGCTCGATATCTTTGGTGGTAAATATGTACGCCGTCCCAGTGGTATTGGAGTTAAACGCTACGTAATACGTCCCATCATGGTACTGTAAGCTGGACGCCCACTGGCCATTGCCATACATATTCTTGCCGTTGCGCAGGCTCATCGCATCATCTGTCCCAAGCCTGTCAAACACATAGTTCACAATTTCCCAGTTTACCAAATCTGTGGATTTCATCACAGGGCATCCCGGGGATAAATGCATCGTGGTGCTGATCATATAATAAGTATCCCCGACACGGATCATGTCAATATCCGGCACGTCCGAATACACCACAGGATTTTTGAACGTCCCGTCCCCTTGCATGGACGACGTCCCTGCCATAGCCACTTGCGGCGCCATCGTAATTACCATAGCCGCTGCAAGAACCATGGCGCAAATCCTATTCCAATAGTTCCTCATTGATTTTTTCAAAATGAACCCTCCTTCTTTTTGGAAGGCTCCAGCAAATGTATGAAGTACTGGAGCCGCCCTTGTTTATATATTGAATTATTGCACAATTTTTCCTTGGATTCATCCCTGTAAACTATATAAAATTATAGGAATATGTGTTTTTCCCTTTACTTTTTACAGTTTTTTAACCAATCAAAAGCTTTATCTTGGCTGGAACTACGGTATATCTTTCTGCGACCTGGCATTCGGCCAAAGTTGTGGGGAAACAAGATTACTATAACAGTGCGATCATTATTTTGATATCCTAACCTAAAGATAAAAAAAGACCTTACAAATAGGTCTTTTTTCGATCAGAACGGCTCTATGGAAGGATTGGAACGTGGCGGCATTGGTGGATTCCATGGGATAAAGTGCATGGTTCTTGCATGGTATCCATTGCTTTTTTCATTCTTCCGAAAGCTATCATGTTTTTCCAGAAACCTGGCTTCCCTTATGCCGCATCCAGCAAAATGCCGCAGCGCAAACCACAACTGACAGCAGCGATCCTCCAGGAGCCGCAAGGCCCATCGGGAACAGCGTATCCGCAAAAAGCATCGACGCCAGGAATGCGCCTGGGATACGCACACAGACAATAGAAAGGAAATTATGTAAAAATGAAATTGCCGACATGCCATATGCACAGAAATATCCAGTGAAGCTAAAATGCATCCCTGCAACGATACAATCCCAGATATATCCCCGCAGATACTGCCCGCCCAATTGGATAACCCTCGCGTCCTTGCTAAACATCTGGATCACCCATTCTGCCTTATATTGGATCAGAACGCTTGCCAAAAGCCCAAACCCTGCGTTTATAAAAAGCGCGTACCGCAAGGCCTGCAGCGCCCGCCCATGCTTCCCTGCGCCAATGTTCTGCGCAGAAAGAGCTGAAACCGTAGAAAGCATGGCCGACGGCACAAGGAAGACAATGCCGATGAATTTCTCTACAATCCCTACGGCCGCGGCGTCATCTAAGCCTCTGTGGTTTGCAATTACAGTGATTGCAAGAAACGATACTTGGATAAACCCATCCTGGAGCGCAACCGGAACGCCAATCCGAAGGATTTGCCCCATAGCTTCCCGATGCGGCTTCAGATACGCCCAATCCCAAGACAAGCTTCCCTTTCTTCTCTGTACCATAACAAAGGCAAATAGGACGCTGGACACCTGCGACAAGACCGTCCCAAATGCAGCCCCTGTGGCGCCAAGCCCCAAGCCGCCGATACATAAATAGTCCAGGGCGATATTCGCAACGCAGGCAACAGCAATAAAATACAACGGGCTTTTGGAGTCCCCAAGCCCACGGAATATGGAACTAATGATGTTATATGCTGTAATAAACGGTATCCCAAGAAAGCAAACCGTCAGATAGGAAACGGCGCTAGATACGGCTTCTTGCGGCGTTGCGATAACAGTCACAATCGGCCTGACAAGGATAAGGAGCAATACTGTAACAACAGCCGACATCCCCAAAAACAATGTCACTGTGTTGCCAACTGCCTGCGTCGCCCGACCCGTTTCCTTCGCGCCAATTGCCCTGCCTATGGTAACGGTAGATCCCATGGCCAGCCCTACAACCATTACGGTCAGCATGTGCATAACCTGGCTTCCTACGGAAACCGCGGTAATTTCCGCCACACCGAAAAACTGTCCTACGATATACAAATCCGCCAGCCCATATAACGTCTGCAAAAAGCAAGAGAGCAAGTAGGGCATTGAGAAACGTAATATATTTTTCAAGACGCTTCCAGACGTCAAATCCTGTTCCATTTAACCTTCATCTCTCGATCCCATTAATTTTGATGTTTCGGAAAAAGAAATCATCACATCGTTTTTCTTCATATACAACAGGCCGAAGGATCCTGGCCCGCAATTGCTGGAAATGGCGGACGACGCTTTTTGCAGGTATACACGTTCAAATGGGCAGTACTGCTTCACCAGTTCCTGGATATACTGCAGGCTTTGTTCATCCATCCCAGAATATGTAATGAACAAGATACGCCGGTCAATATTGCGCGCATCTAACAACGCTTTACGGACAAAGCTTTTCGTCACATGCCTAAAATCGCCAACCTCCATCCTGCCTACCACCATCCTGCTTTTTCTCAGTAAAATCACAGGATGAAGAAGCAGCGCATCGCAAAAGACCTCAATCCTTTTCGACAGCTTCCCTGCACGGCACATCATGTGCGTACTGTCAATAATAAAGGCAGATGCAATATGGCGCCTTAGTTTTTTAACCGCCCTTACGATTTCTTCCTTAGTAGCACGGTTTTCCGCCAGATAGGCTGCATGGAGCACCGACAAGCCCATACTGCTAGACAGATGCCCGGAATCTATGACCGTAACATTTTCAAAAGACTTTGCCGCCTCAAGGGCATTGTAATATCCCTGGCTGACATGCTTCGCCATCGTGACATGTATCACATACTGAGCCTCTGTCAGCCTCTGCGCAAAAAACCTCTCATAATCTTCTACGTCTGGAGGCTCGGAATTGCCACTTTTCCCACTTGAGACATATGAAAGCAATTCATCCGCCTTTATTTCCAGTTCATCCAAAAACCTGCCTTGATCCGTGCGGACATAATAAGGACATGTTAAAATCCCAAATTCTTTTTTCAATGAGTTCGGGAGATCGCACACACTGTCCGTCGTCACCATAATAGATACTCGTTTCGCTTGCTCAAAAATCAGTACGTCCTTTTTAATTTCGTACTGGTTGGCTTCCTCGTCCATCTTCACCAGCTCCTTGGGCAGGACGCTTAGTATGGCCGCCTCAAGCAACGCGCTGCTAACGGGCTTTGCCAAGTACCCATTAAACCCTTCCTTCCGGTAAAGAAGCTGGTTATCGCTCCCTGCATTGGCGGTCAGTGCAATGACAGGCACATCCTGGCAAAGCCCCGCCGGCTGGGTGCGAAGCGCATGTAGGCATTCAATCCCATCCATCTCCGGCATCATATGATCCATCAAAATAGCGTCATAATGCTGATCCTGCGTCAGCTTCAGGCAATCGGCGCCGCTTAACGCCGTATCTATCTGGAGCTTCGTATCCGCCAGCAGCTTACACACGACCATCAGGTTCATCTCATTGTCATCCACCACCAGCAAATGCGCTTTCGGCGCTTCAAAGCTTTGCCGGTACTGCTCCCCTTCATGGACTTTTGAACGGGATTCCAGGGTAAAGGTCCCCAGCTCCTTCCCATCCACAATCTCTTGTTCCAATGCGACAATGAACGTCGAGCCTTTCGTATAGACGCTGTTTACGCTGATCTCACCGCCCATCAGTTCCACCAACTGGCGTACAATGCTAAGCCCCAGCCCCGTTCCTTCGATATGGCGGTTTTTCTTCTCATCCACACGTTTAAACGCGTTAAAAATATAAGGGATATTTTCTTTTTTCACCCCAAGCCCAGTGTCTTCAACGGAATACCAGACGCGTACCCGGTTCAATGTCAGGCGTTCACACCGGATAGATAGCGTAATGGAACCCTCTTTCGTATATTTTACTGCATTATTCAGCAGATTAATCAATACCTGCTTAATCCGCACTTCATCACCGCAGAGCATGCTTGGGATGGAGGAATCCACCTGCAGACGGAAATCCAGCCCCTTTTGCTTCGCCTTGATCCATATCATATTGACAATCTCAGAAAACATCTCCCCTGTTTCATAAGACACGTCCACAATTTCCATTTTGCCAGATTTAATTTTCGACAAATCCAGGATATCGTTGATCAGCGTAAGCAGCATCTTGCTGGCGCCCTGGATGTTCCTTGCATTCTCCACAACTTCATTTGAAACGGCATTCCGTAAGATCATTTCATTCAACCCAATAATCGTATTGATTGGCGTACGGATCTCATGGCTCATGCTGGAGAAAAAGTGGTTCTCAGCACGGTTTAATTCCTCAATTTCCTTCTTCTGCTGTATCGTGATTTTATTTTCTTCTTCGTAAAGATAATTCTGGAACAGAAGCAGAAGGCTTGCCAGCCCGCCTGACAGGATGACAGAACGTGCGGAGTCAAAATAAGCGTCCGCCTGGTTGTTGTGTACGACAAGTTCCGGGTAATTGTAAGAAATATAATAACAGAGCAGCGTTTCTACCACGCAAAACAGGAAAAACACGCCCTTACGCCTTCCTTCTAAAGTAATGCTGATGTACATAAAACAAAGCACAAACCATTCCGGCGCCCCGCCATAAATGCCGCCCGCCATAAAAAAACTGACTGGGAACAGAAACAGCAGCAGGGATGCGATGGCCGTAGCCCCCGCATGGACACGCCCCTTTTGAATGCTGATCTTCGCCGCTACCGCCATATACACGAGGCTTCCTGCCAAAATAAACAGATTTGCAATATGCTTTCCCATAATTAGGATAAAAACCAATGCAATCATGCTGATCGCCGTCACCACGCGGAACATGCGTTCACGCAGGCCGATTTTATGGTCAAAGATTATTTCAAACCATCTCTTAAACACACCGTTTTTCCTCCTACTTCAATTGAAACCTATATCCTAGCAATGGCCGTACAGATTTCTTCATACATCTGCAGCAGCAGCGGATGGTTCCTCTCAATAAAATCCACATCCCCACGCTTCCCAGCATGTTCTAGGGACTTGGCTTGGGCGGAAAGCTGTTCCGCGCCAATAGTCAAAGACGTGCTTTTTAATGCATGGACTTTAATCGCATAATCCTTCCAATTGTCAGCCCCATAAAGTAAGATAAGCTCCTCTATCTTCTGCTTGCTCTGGCTATAGAACATCTGCAGCATATCCAAATAGAAGCTTTCCTCCCCACAGCAGTAATCCAGCCCCATCTGCACATTAACGCCAGCCTTCACCAATGCATCGTATGACACGGACTGCCCGTCAGATGCTTCCTCATTTTCTTCGCCAGTTCCGTCTGTTTCTTCCATCCCTTCGGTTGGCTGCCCTGCCAGTTCCATGTCTGGCGTGCCGCCCTCTTCCTCGGATGCCGCGCTGTCTTGCAGGCAGCGCTTTGGCAATACCCTGCGCAGTACCCGTTCCAGCACAGAACGTTCGATGGGCTTCGGGATAAACTCTGTAAATCCTTCGTCGCGGAACATCTCCCTTGCACCGCTGATGGTATTTGCAGTCAATGCGACTACTGGCAGTTCCTTATAAGCCCCATTGTTGATTTCGCGGATACGCCGCAACGTCTCTACGCCGTCAAACCCTGGCATCATATGATCCAGGAAAACAATATCATAAGAAGTGTTCCTGCACCGTTCTACTGCTTCCCGTCCGCTCAGGCAGGTATCTACTTTCATCCCATAGCTTCCCAGGATCCCTTTGGCAACCACAAGGTTCATTTCCTCGTCATCCACAGCCAGGACACGGATCCCGGCGCAGGAAAATGACCTGCGCCCCGTAGCAAGCGCTTTTTCAAACGCGTTCCCTTGTACCCGCCCATTCAGCAGGTTTACGATAGAAAGCGCAAAAAACGGCTTGCGCAGGATTAGAAGCTTGCTGCCTTCTTCTAATCTGAATTTCCGGTCTGCAATTACAACTACCTGGAGATCATTTGCCAGTTCTTCATAATAAAGATGGTTTTCCACGTACACCGACTGCACAATAAATACATGGGTCAGATCATGCTCACGGAGTAATTTCATCAAGCCTTCAAAGTTATGGGCCTGGTATCCCTCTATGCCTAGGCCTTGCACCAAATGAAGGATCATGTTGTCATAATACCTGCGGACCTCATCGGTGGCATACCTCTCCGGCCGGAAATAACACGCGATGCAGAACTTCCGGTTTGAATCCACTACCATACCCGGCGTATCGTCTTCCACGCCCTGTGGGATGGCGATTTTTACCTGCATGCCCTGCTGCCCTTTACTTGCAAAATGGACAAAACCACCCATAGCATGGAGCAGGCCGCGCGCAATCGGGATCCCAAGCCCAAGGCCCCCGGCATAACGCCTGCTTCCAGAATCCGCCTGGTAAAAATCATCCAGCATCTGCGTCATCTGAGAAGAGGTCATACCGATCCCAGTATCATAGATATCGATCATCAGATTAATCCCGTAAGCTTCCTGCCGGAACCCAACGCAGACATTGATACCGCCTTCTTCTGTAAACTTAATGGAATTTTCTAATAAGATTTTTAAGACCCGGGAAATTTTCTCCGCATCCCCGACCAGAACGGACGGCAGCCTTGGATCCACATCAAACACCAGTTCCAGTTGACGCCTGCTGTTTTGCAGCACAATCGTTGTAATCACATCGTTGATCACAGAAGTGATCCGGTAGCTTTCTTTCGCTGCCGCCAATGTGCCTTCCACAATCTCTGTATAATCCAAGATATTATTAATCTGCGCCGACAGACGTTTGCCAGCCATCTTAATGGACTGGATGTCCTCTTGGAGTTCAGGGGAAATATCCTTGCCCAATGTAACCTCGCTTATCCCAATCACCATATTGATCGGGGTCCGGAGCTCGTGGGATACGTTCGACAAAAAATCTGCGTTCTGCCGTCCCGCCGTTTCTAACTGCGCCACAGTATTTTGATATTTCCTTTTTTCTTCCTGCATCCGGTTAATCCGGTATCTTGCAATTACCATAGCCCCTGCCGTCGCTATGGCGCCAAGCCCCAGCCGCACGCCTGCCCTTACTCCCACGCCATAGGGAAACGTATGTAAGATTACGATATGGTACAACAGTTCCGCCACGTACAAGGCGGCTGTTATATATAACAGCCGCTTTCTCTCCAGAAAAGAAAAAACCAGAAGCATAACGCAAGCGAGCATAGGCAGCTCATAAAGACTTCCCCGATGTACCCCAAAGAAAAAAAACTCACCCATTATCACGCCGGCGCATAGATTCTCATATAAGAGTTCTGATCCAACCTTCCCAATGTGAAGGAACCATACCGCAAAACAGCCGAGCAATGCCACTGGGATAATCCAAAGTTCCCAAGACAAAGCCGCCGTAACCAGGATCAGGATTACGCTAAATACGCTAGAAACGCTTGCCAACAACAGATGTATGCTTATCTGCGCCTCATCTTTCATTTTTTATCAAACTCCTTTGCAACCCGTTCCAACAAATCCTGCGGGTAAAATGGTTTCTTCAGGTAATTGACCGCCCCTAGCCGGATTGCCTTCAACACATCTTCCTCCTGCCCGGACGCCGTAAGGAAAATCACAGGGACGTCATCGTTAAACTCTCTCATGCGTTCAAAGGTTTCCATACCGTCCATCCCTGGCATTGCAATATCCAAAAGGATCAGATCAATCTTCTGGAACCTGATTTTATCAAGAGCCGCTTTTCCTGACTCTGCAAGGAGGACCTCATAATCCCTGTTCAAAATCATTTTCGTCCTCTTCAAATTCATTTCATCATCATCCACTACCAAAACACGTTTTCGCATCTCGCTTGCCTCCTACTTTATCTCCTACAGATTATACGAATCTATACCATTCCTATTTTAATACAGCATGGAGATAAAATCAAGCCTGAGATGCAAGTAACTTTATGTCATCCCCAACAAGGTCTTCCAGGTCTTCCCTCTTGCAGTAATCTCCCCGTCAACGATGCATCCATGCTCGCTCTGGTAGGCCTTTACCGCCGCAGTAAATTTGGTTCCGGCAATCCCATCCGCCGCCCCGATCGAAGTATAGCCGATAGAAGACAGGTATTTCTGGATGGGCTTCACGGCTTTGTGTTTCCTATTGTTCTTTTCTGAAATGGTCACGGTCTTTGCAAACGTTTCACTCCCGGCAATCCCATCTACGTTCGCCCCAATTGCAGCCTGCACGTCACGGATAAACTGCTTCCTGGAATAGCCTCCCTTGCTTGGAGCCGCTATCACCTCTTTCACATCATCCCCTGTGTCCCATGTCTTTTGGAACTGCCCTGGCGTGCCGTATTTCTGTTTTAATTGCGTCGCCGTGCTCCCCCAATCGGGAAGGTACAGATGCGGCCTGTCTTTGAAGCTCAGCCAATCTCCTCCCCAGCCTAATCCAATGGACGTTGCAAGACGCCCTACTTTCTCAAAGAAACTGCCCGACTCATTGTACGCCCCTGTCCCGTCATTGCGGTAGAAATCAAATGCAATCCCCCATTGGTGCTGGCTGGAATAAGACGATCCTTTTGCATTCGTAACGATGCTGCCCGGAGAAGTCCTCCCCTGCGCATAGAGGGCGTCCTGCTCCTCTTTCGTCCGCATACATTCGCCAATCCCAATTGCAAGCTTTTCCTTTTTGCACAACGCCTGTAATTCAACTATTTTCTTCTGTAGCCTTGGATGTAGTTTTGATATATCCCTGCCCATAGGCTCCTCCTTTCCAAACTGCCCCCTCATTGCCCATAGGAACAAAACAGCTCCTAACCTATCTTATTCCATCCCCTGGATTTGGTTCTTCTACAGGCAATCCCGCTAGAAAGGTACGGAACTAAATTTCACATGACAAGCACGCAATTTCGTTGTATAATATCAGTCGGACATCGTATGGATTCAGAAAGGAGAATAAAATTTTATGAAAACACGGATCGGGATTTTCGGCTATGGCAACTTAGGACGCGGCGTAGAATGCGCAGTCCGCCAAAACGATGATATGGAACTTGTAGCAGTATTTACACGCAGGGATCCTGCGGCTCTTTCTATCAGCACAGAAACTGCGTCCGTATGCCATGCAAAAGATTTGGAACATTGGAAAGATAAAATAGACGTTATGATCCTCTGCGGGGGAAGCGCCACAGACCTGCCCGTACAAACGCCGGAATGCGCGAAGCTCTTCCATGTTGTGGACAGCTTTGACACGCATGCACGTATCCCTGGGCATTTTGCAGATGTAGACGCCGCGGCTTCGGAAAGCGGCCATATCGGGATTATCTCCGTTGGCTGGGATCCGGGGCTTTTTTCTTTAAACCGGCTGTATGCAAACGCCATCCTGCCAGACGGGCATGACAACACCTTTTGGGGCAAAGGGGTCAGCCAAGGGCATTCTGACGCCATCCGCCGCATCAAAGGGGTGAAAGACGCCAAACAGTATACCATCCCTGTAGAAGAAGCGTTAGACGCGGCCCGCACCGGGAATGCGCCGTCCCTTACAACCAGGCAGAAGCATACCCGGGAATGCTTCGTCGTCTTAGAAGAAGGCGCGGACGCGGCTTGGGTAGAACAAGAGATCAAATCAATGCCGAATTATTTCGCTGATTACGATACCACGGTACACTTTATCAGTGAAGAAGAACTGCGCACGGCGCACAGCGGCCTGCCGCACGGCGGGTTTGTATTAAGAAGCGGGGTTACCGGACAGTCCAGGGAACACCACCATACGATAGAATACAGCCTGAAGCTGGATTCCAACCCCGAATTTACAGCAAGCGTCCTCGTGGCCTATGCACGGGCAGCGCACCGCCTGGCCAAGGAAGGGCAGCGCGGCTGCAAAACGGTATTCGATATCGCGCCTTCGTATTTAAGCCCTGTAAGCGGGGAAGGACTGAGGGCTTCCTTGTTATAGGCCAGGCGCCCCGGCAGCCATGCGGTAAATCTGAAGCATATCTTCTTCCTTCAGCTTTTTGGCAGATCCCTTCTGCCCGCCAGCCGCCTGGCTGCACATCCTTGCCATTGTCTTCATTTGCTCTTCTGTCGGCGCAATGCCTAACTCTTTTAGGTTGGTAGGCATATGGATGCTACGGTAAAACGCTTCCATCGCCTCAATCCCTTTTGCGGCAACCTCTTCCTCGGTTCCCTCTTCTGTAACGCCCATAACATTCGTTGCAAAACGGCAGAACCTCGGCATACAGTCCTGTTTCACATACCTTGCCCAGCTTCCCCAGACCGCGGCAAGCCCTGCGCCATGCGCCACGTCAAACATTCCGCCAAGCTCGTGTTCCAGCGCATGTGTGGCAAAATCGCCCCCATCATTGCCGCAGCCCGTCAGACCGTTATGGGACAGGCTTCCAGCCCACATCACTTCCGCCCTGGCACGGTAGTCTTCGGGATGATCCCTTAAGATTAGCGCATATTTCATCACGGTACGCATCAAGCCCTCTGCAACTGCATCCGTCAGATCCATATTCCCGCCATTGGTAAAATACCGTTCCATTGTATGCATTAAAATATCCGTACAGCCGCAGGCCGTCTGGTAATCCGGCAATGTCACCGTCAGCTCAGGGTTCATCACAGCAAAGACCGGGCGGCAGATATCATTCTTATATCCCCGTTTTGCCATCCCATCTTCCTTCGTAATCACGCTGCTGTTGCTCATCTCGCTCCCAGCCGCGGCAATCGTCAGGACAACGCCAATGGGCAGGCAGCGGCTGGCCTGACGGATCCTCGCATAGAAATCCCAGACGTCGCCGTCATCCAACACGCCATACCCAATCGCTTTGGCGGAATCAATCACGCTCCCACCGCCGACTGCCAGGATAAAATCAACCCCTTCCTCCCTGCAAATCTTGATTCCCCGGTAGACCAACGACAGCCTGGGGTTCGGCACGACGCCTCCAAGCGTAACGTAAGGAATGCCTTCTTCCTCCAGAGAAGACTGGATGCGCCCCAGCAGCCCGGAACGTACCACGCTCCCGCCGCCATAGTGAAGCAATACTTTTTTGCATCCCGTCTGCTTCACAAGCGTCCCAACCTGTTTTTCCGTATCTTTCCCAAACACAACCTTCGTCGGCGTGTAGTAATGAAAACCAAACATCGTCCCATCCCTTCCTTATCCCTTGCAGTCCAGCATAGAAGCCCATTCCTCTGGGAAAAACTGTCCCATGATTTCCTCCTGCCGCTGTCCTGCCAATTCTCTCTGCTCCTCTGTAGCCATCCTATCTTCTACATTCCCAGCCTGATCCAGATGATTCTTTGTACCTGCAGCTTCCTGGCTCTCTTCTTGAGGCAACTTACCCAGTTCCTCGCCCTCTTCTTGAGGCAACTTACCCAGTTCCTCGCCCTCTTCTTGTGGCAGCTTGCCCAATTCCTGCTTCCCACTTGGGTTCTGTTTCGCCGGATGCCCGCTTATCGCCTGACCTTCTTTTGGATTTCCTGCCTTTGCTGGATACCCGCTTATCGCCTGACCCTCTTCTGGCTCCTCTTCCTTTGCAGGCTCTCCCATCGCTTCCTGGATTGCTGACTTCACAGCCTCTCCTAACAGTTCGCCAAACTGCTGGCTCATTTTCGCCGCTTCTGTAACCTGCTCGTAAGCCTGTAGGACTATGGTCTGTTTCTCTTCCTTCGAAGACGCCTCCTGCAGCGCATGTTTGATCCGTTCCCCTTGCTGCCTGGCAAGCTCCGCCATCTGGGCAAGCTGCGGATTTACGCGCATAAGGAAGGCCTTATCCTGTGGGGAAACGGCTTCCCCACGGGCAATCCTGCGGGCAATCTGCATGGCCTTTTTGGCCTCCCTTTCACTGTCGTCTACCTCTTTCGGCTCCGTTACCTGCCAGAGCAGCGATTTCTTTGCTTCATCCTGTTCCACCCCTGTGAGGTTGCGTATGACCTGTCCCACATCTACAAGGAGCGTTCCATTTGCCGATTTTGCGGCTTCCCCAGCTTTGATTACATACATATTCCCATACCTCCCATTGATCCAAACCATTTATACTTATATCGGTTTCCAATCAGTTCCAATTTAGTATGGTCCCATGCGCTTAATTGGCAGGCTGGCGTTTCCCGGCATATACATAGAGCGAGATCCCCAACGCCAGTATCACAATTGAAATGATCTGGGATGTAGATAAAAAGCCCAATGCCCCGCGGTAATCGTTGCGGAACATCTCTATGACAAACCGGCCGACGCTGTATAAGATACAGTAAACTGCCGACACCTTCCCAAGCGCAGGCTGCTTTTTTGCATAAGCCATCAGGAAAAACGCCAAGGCAAAATCCCCAATGCTGGAATATATTTGTGTCGGGATGAGCTTAACGCCATTTGGCGCCAACTGGGACTGCCAATACTGGATGCCGATGGCGGCATCTGTTTCCCTTCCATAACAGCAACCTGCAAAAAAACAGCCAATCCGTCCACAGCCTTGGGCGAAAGCAACTGCTGGGAGCACAAGATCCAAGTATTCCATAAAGATCACTTTCTTATAACGGCAGTACCAAAACCCCGCCAGCACCCCTCCGGCAATCCCCCCGTATACCACCCAGCCATTCTGGAAATCCAACAGCATGGCGGGGCGTTCTAGCACATCCTTGATGCTGACCAGGTAAAACAAACATTTGCTGCCCAAGGCTCCGCCCAGGACAGCGCACCAGAAGATCCCATATAAGATATCCGCATCCATCCCCCGTTTCCTGGCACGCCATTCACTGATCACAAGCGCGCTCATATAGCCAATGGCAACCATAATCCCATACATATGCACCGTAAACGGCCCAAGGTGTATTTCATTAATCATCTTTTCCTCCATCTTACATTTTATTTTTGTTTTTTGCACATTCCCCTTTTCAAGCCTTCCGATATCATGTAAAATCAAAGAAAAAGGCGGGCATGTTTTCCTCCTACGATTATACGTAATTCCCCACCTTTTTGCAAGAGCATTTAGGCAATTGCGAAACTCCCTTTCTGTGGACCTGGCTGGACCCGCTTTTGGATTCTATAGCCAGGCATGTTACTTACCGGGAACCTTTTGCAACTGCCTAGGAGAATGAATAGAATAGTAGGCGATTGCAAAACTCCCTTTCTAGTAACAGCGGATGTACAATCTGTACAAAAAAGGGCGACTTGCGACGGCATCTGGAGCCCGCTTTTGTATGGATTGGACTGACGCGTCTGTCCCAGAGAGGGTTTCGCAATTACCTAAATAAAATAGAATAGAATGGAAAGGAACGACATATGTGGCTTGCAGATAAATGGAAAGAATATGAGGTCTTAGACTGCTCCAACGGGGAGAAGCTAGAACGCTGGGGCAAATACACGCTTGTACGCCCAGATCCCCAGGTAATCTGGGATACCCCCAGGGCACGCAAAGGCTGGATACGAAACCACGGGCATTACCATCGGAGCGCAAAAGGGGGCGGTGAATGGGAATTTCATGGGCTGCCCCAACAATGGGAGATCCATTATGGGACGCTCACCTTCCAGCTAAAACCCTTTCACTTTAAACACACTGGCCTGTTTCCAGAACAAGCCGTAAACTGGGACTGGATCGGGGCAAAAATCAAAGCCGCCGGCCGGCCGATCCAAGTCTTAAACCTCTTTGCTTATACTGGCGGAGCCACGTTAGCTGCTGCAGCGGCTGGCGCAAGCGTCACGCACGTCGACGCTTCCAAAGGCATGGTCGCCTGGGCGAAGGAAAACGCAGCCTGCTCCGGGCTTTCTAAGGCTCCCATCCGCTGGCTGGTAGACGACTGCGTTAAATTTGTAGAACGTGAAATCCGCCGTGGCAAGCAATACGACGCCATCATTATGGATCCTCCCTCTTATGGCAGGGGGCCAAAAGGCGAGATCTGGAAGATTGAGGACTCCATCTATCCATTGGTAGCCCTCTGTACTAAAATCTTATCGCCGGATCCGCTTTTTTACCTGATCAATTCTTACACCACCGGCCTACAGCCCGCCGTCCTCGCCTACCTGCTCGGCACGGCGTTACGGCAGTACCACGGAACCGTAGACGCGCAGGAAATCGGCCTTCCCGTGGCTTCCACTGGGCTAACGCTCCCCTGCGGGGCAAGCGGGCGCTGGGAACGGTAACAATTTTGGTCCCATAGGGCGGCTTTCTGCTGCCGCCCTAGAATCACTACGCCTTACAAGAGCAGGCAAGAAGTCATTTTCTGATGCATTCTAATATCGGCTCTACGTATTTCTTATCTGTTATATCATAAGACTTAGAAAGAAACCGGATCATATTCTGTTCTGTTTCTGTTTTATCCTTTTTTGCCTGGAGCGATTTTACAAACATCTTCATCATAAAATATGACAGCTTCGGCATTTTCTCATAATCCAGCCCGCCCGGGCAATAAAATACATTTACTTTTTTTAACTCCATCTCGGTAAAGTTTTGCTTCAAGGCAAGTTCAATTTCTGGGCTATCGATCGGGCTTGCGCCAACACAGAACGCTATCAGTTTCTTGCCATCCCATTTATCTATCATCCCTTTGAACCAACGGATTCCACGGATACGGCCTACGCACGCACAACCTCCAAAAATAACCGCATCGTATGATCCGAAATCTTTCTTTTTTGCCATTGGCAATTCCAGGCAGTCTGCTCCCAATGCTTCTGCTATCCATTGGGCATACCGTTTTGTAAACCCTGTCTGCGACTTATAAATTACAACTGCTTTCATGGATGTTTCTCCTTTCATCCTAATCAATATAGGCGATTGCAAATCTCCCTTTCTAGAAACAGCAGATGTACAATCTGTACAAAATAAGGGCGACTTGCGACGGCGTCTGGAGCCCGCTT
>CAOKNO010000025.1 GCA_948470065.1 uncultured Eubacterium sp.
AAAGCCACGTGCTCCGCCGCCGTCGGGCTAGGCCTGCCCGAAGTATTTGCGCTCGGCGCGGCAACAAAGCCTCCCGCCGCACGGATAAACGCTAGCGCAACCGGATGGCACGGCATACGCACCGCTACGGTTGGCAGGCCCCCCGTCGTTTCAAGGGGGACAATCCCACGCTTCTCAAAAACCATGGTCAGAGGCCCCGGCCAAAACTTCTCCGCCAGCTTCCTGGCGCCCTGTGGGATATGGCGCGCAAGGACCTCCAGATCCTTCCAATCAGAAATATGTACAATCAGCGGATTGTCCGACGGCCTTCCTTTGGCCTTATAGATCATGCTAGAAGCCTGTGGGTTTAACGCATCCCCGCCCAGCCCATAGACTGTTTCCGTAGGAAACGCCACCAGGCCGCCAGCACGGATAATCCTGCCGGCCGCCTGTATCTTTTCTTGATCCTGCCGCTCGTTTTCTGTCAGTTTTTCATACCTTGTCACCATGGGCCTTCCCCCTCTCCCTGCCAAATTGATAAGCCAGCGTCCCAAGCCAACAGAACCGTCTGGCGCATTGCGTGAAGGAAGAAACGCCCATCTTGCAATACAACTTCTACTATACCATAGATTCCCAAAAAAGCAACCCTGCGATAAGCAATTGCAGGTCTTTTGAGCCGCTTTCCTTACAATCCCTCCTGTGGCTTTGCCGTGCCAACCCCCGCCTTAGCCCCTTCCATCCCAAGGCATTCTAAAATCCCGCATTCTACCGCCTTTGCAACCTTATCCTGGTACGCTTCCGTTGCCAAAAGCTCCGCCTCCTCGTAGTTGCTTAAGAACCCGCATTCTACAATAACCGTTGGGGATTCCGTCTTTTTCAGCAGATAATAGCTTTCATTTGCTTTTGGCTCCCGGTGGTTTTCGGAATCAAGCTGCGCTACCAAGGATTTCTGTAACGTTTCCGCCAGTTCCTTCCCTTCCTTAGACTGCCCATAATAAAAGACCTGCGCCCCTTTCACCGATTCATCCGGATAACTGTTCTGATGGATGCTTACCGTAAAAACTGGCTTTGCCTTACTGACAATCTCGCATCTCTTACGCATATCCTCCACCTTCTTGTTGTGGGAAGACTGCTGGTACAGCCCCGCGTCATCCGTACGTGTCATAACGACCTGGATTCCGTCTTCTGACAGCAGACGTTCCAGCTTTTTGGCTATTTTCAGATTAATATCTTTCTCTTTCGCTTTATTAATCCCAATTTTCCCCGGGTCGTCTCCTCCGTGCCCTGCGTCTATGACAATGCAGACATCCCCTTTTTTGGCATTTAAGCTCCCTACATGGGAAACCCCTTCTTTGGCAAACAGGCATGCGCACAGAAGAAGCAGCGCTGACATTATGATTTCTACCCTCTTTTTCATATGGCTCCATCCAGCATGGTTTTTTAAATAAATATGACAGAACACCCCAAACTAGTACAGTTACTGTTTCCCTGCCCCAGCAGCACATCCCACAATGCACGGGCGTTTTACAATGCATGGGCGTTTTACAATGCGCCATCGTCGTAATACCCTTGCAAACCTGTGCGGTAACCGCTATAATATGGAAAAACATACATAAATGGAGGTTCGTTATGATTTTATCGGATGGGGAAATCAGATCTTTGATAGAAGGGCGCTCCTTACGGATTGAGCCTATAGAAGCTTCCCAAATCCAGCCGGCAAGCGTTGACATCCGCCTGGGGGATACCTTTTGTGTCTTAGAAGATAATTCCAATGGGATTATACGGATGAAAGAAGAAGTAAAGTACAAAACCATGCGTACAGACCGCTATCTGCTCCTTCCTGGACAATTTGTCCTTGCGACTACCATGGAATATATTATGCTGCCCAACCATCTGACAGCATTCGTAGAGGGGCGCAGCTCGCTAGGAAGGCTTGGCTTATTTATCCAAAACGCTGGATGGGTGGATCCTGGGTTTGAAGGGGAAATCACATTGGAATTGTTCAATGCCAACCGCTACGCCATAGAATTGCAGGCCGGCCACAGGATTGGGCAACTGGTATTTGCCAAAATGGAGCAGGAAGCCCTTCATCCCTATTCTGGAAAATACCAGGGGCAAAAAGGCGCGACCGGATCCAGGGTATTCCTGGATTTCCCAACGTCTGATATGGCGCAGCCATAACCACGCCGCGCCCATCCAGACAGGGGGCTAAAAGGCTCAGTCCCTTAAAAGCCCCCCATATTTTGATTCAGGATATTCATTAAAAGCTGCGTTTCATACAGCGGCGTAACTTCTGATACTGCCTTTTTCATAGCCTCAGACTGGGTCATACTGCTCTTTTCCTTCCGTGCTATCATAATGTGATCGGCACAGGCTTTTTGCACCCTTTGCTTATACAAAATCTTATTATAACGCTGTTTGTCGTACAATTCTTGTAACTCTTTGCGTTTTTTCCTACGTTTCTCCCAAAAGCTTTTCTCCGCTTTCTTCTCATACCTGCGCGCATCCCGTGCGTTGCCTTGGTTTTTTGACCACATTTCCCCTCGGTACTCCTCTTTCGTCGCGCCATAATAAGAAACGCAATAAGAACCGCCGCATATGCCTGCCAGGACATTTTCCCGCATAAACCCTGCGCGTATATCCCCTAATACCCACGCTTCATATTCCGGATCGTTTTTCATAGCCTCAAAGCCCGCATCTGAGATATGGATGGAAAAATTGTCCTGCATCCGGGAAGGGTGGATCGGCATCCTAGAGATCTCATCGTAAATATACTGCTTATACTCTTCCATATCCATATTGGCCGTAGAAACGGCAGCCTGCCCAGACTCCCCTGCCACCCCTTCCGCTCTTTTGGAAATCTTGGCTGCAAATGAACCTTGGCCTGACTTCGTTTCGTAACCTTTTATGAAATTTTGGTATGTCCCTGTCATATAATTGAGATGAATCGTATTGTCCATACGTGCTCCTTTCCCCAAACGGCTGGCGCCCTGCCTTAGAAAGCGAATTGGAATTGTTTTCCTTACTTTTATTATCGGCTATCCAGGCAATTCAAATACCCCTGTCTTACGGCGGACAAACTTTGCATTGCAGGTATTATCTGGGATATGGTATAATCAGCATATCTAATACATATTATGCGGGCTACCGCAGCAAAAGGAGGTTCTCAGCTATGAGATTAGCAAAGTATGTAACATCAGCCATTGCAGGGTTTACTGCATTTGCAATGGCTGTATCCATGTTCCCGGTAAACGGGCTTAGCAGCGTAAAGGCTGCTGAAACAGCCCCTATGGCCGTGCACTGGAACATGACCCAAAATGAAGACAAGACGCTAAAGGATCTGAGCGGGAACAACCGCAACGGCGTACTCAACGGCTCTGTTACAGGCACGCAAATCGAAGGCATCGACGTGCTGGACATGACGGGCGGCTACGTCGATATCCCCGACGGCGCCATTAGCGCCGACGCAACTGAGCTTACCATCAATATGCTGGTAAAAATCACAGAGAACATCCCTGCATCCTGGATGTTCTGCCTTGGCTCTTCTAATAAGCGGTATCTGTATTTTACGGGATGCTGCAGCGATAACCAGGGGCGTGTGATGCGCGGCGGCGTAGGCTGCGTGCCAGACGATAAGCTTACCACCGGAAACGGCTGGTCTTATGAATCTGTCATCAACGGGAGCGAAGCGCTGACGGCAAACGAATGGCAGAACATCACCATCACCTACAAGGACGGAGGCGAATATGTCTTCTACAAAAACGGGGAAAAACAAGCCTCCACAAGGTTGGCAGAAGGCAACGCCGGCACATTTACACTCCAGGATCTGATGGTGGCCGGGGATGAACGCGATGGCTATATGGGCTGGTCGTTCTATACCGGAAAAGATCCGAAATTCCAAGGTAAAATCGCAGATTTCCGTATCTACGAAAAGGCAATGTCCGAAACAGAAGTAACGGCCTTGGCGAAAGATATTGACGATATGTTAAAGGAATTATCCAGCAACGACTTCACGGCGGCCGACGTCAACCTGACGGAAGCAGACTGCCTGGGCGCCAATACATCCAAAGACGAAGTCACCACCAACCTCGCCCTTCCAACGACGACCACCATTGGCAAGGCGGAAAGAGAAGCGGAAATCACCAAATGGGTTAGCAGCAACCCAGAAGTAATCTCAGAAACAGGCGTTGTCACACGCCCGCTGATCGACCAGGATGTCACCATGTCTGCAACGGTAACACGGAGCGGCATCAGCGTGGAGAAGCCTTTAACCTTCCGTGTCAAAGGACGCGCCACGGTAGAAGATCTGGTTGATATGGACGCAAAAGCCCTTACCATCCCAAATGCTGACGACATCCGCGGGAATATCACGCTTCCTTCCACTGGGGCAAACGGCTCCAAGATTTCCTGGAAATCTTCGAACGAAGCTGTAATCCGCACCACCAGTAACCGCCAGATCCTGCCTGGCGCCGTAAAACGCCAGACAGAAGATACGCAGGTGACCTTAACGGCAACCATCTCATACAACAACGTAACCCAGCAGAAAACCTTCCCCTGTACGGTAAAAAAAGCAGTACAGCTGGCGGAAACCACAGATTACCTGTTTGCTTACTTCCCGTATACCAATACCAAGGATGAGCGGATCTATTTCGGCATCAGCGAAGACGGGCTGAACTTCAAAGCCTTAAACGATGGGAAATTCGTGCTGGAATCTACGCTCGGGACCCATGGGCTGCGCGATCCCTTTATTATCCGCTCCCCGGAAGGCGACCGCTTCTACCTGATTGCCACCGATCTGACCGTTGCAGGGATTACCCAAGACGATGTGCTATATCCCGGCATGTCCTGGGAGGATAACCAGGTACGTGGGAGCCAGAAGATTATGGTCTGGGAATCCACAAACCTTGTGGACTGGTCCAAACAGCGTGAATGTAAGGTAGCCGTAGATACTGCCGGCTGCGCCTGGGCGCCAGAAGCATATTGGGACGATGAGACTGGACAGTACGTGGTATTCTGGGCGTCTAAGGTATCGGACGACAATAACGTAAAACAGCGCGTCTACTGTGCGACCACCCGGGATTTCTATACATTCTCCGACGCCAAAGTATGGATTGAGGAAAATGGTTCCGTAATCGACACAACAGTAATCAAAGCAGACGGGTATTACTACCGCTACACCAAAAACGAAGAAAAGAGCAACAACATATACGGCACGCCAGGCAAACGCGTCTACTGCGAACGCAGCAAATCCTTGCTCTCTACCGACTGGGAACTGGTACACAGCAATTCCCTGGACGTAGGGGGCAACCAGATTGAAGGCCCATGCATCTTCAAGCTGAACAACGACGATGTGGAACATGCCAAAAAGGTGGCGGCATTGAAAGGCTTTACACTAGAAGGCGACGATATCTACTGCCTGGCGGCTGACAAGACAGGCGTCACCATTTTCCCAGGCCTGTCGTCCAATATTGGAAGCGGGAACTTCCATGTACTTGGGACTTCCAAAGCAGAAACGGTAAACGGCACTCAGCTTTATTCCATGCCAGAGCCAGACGCCAGCCATGGGACGATTATGCCAATTACAGCAGAAGAATACCACAATGTCATGATGAAATACAACAGCGTCTATGCAGATGAAGCGCCCGCGCTCATTGCCCAGGCAGACGCTGCCGAACAGGAGCTTACCTTGGGCAACACAACGGCCGTTACTTCCAATCTTACGCTTCCAACAACAGCTTCCAACGGAGCGCAGATCTCCTGGAAATCCTCAGATGAAGCAACCGTAACCTCCTCTGGGAAAGTTACCCGTCCAAAAGACGCCGACAAAAACGTGACGCTGTCTGCAACCATTACCGTAACGGGTACGGAAGCCGTCCGCGACCAGATCCGGACAAAATCCTTCACGGTAACGGTAAAAAAAGCCGAAGCCCCAGTGGTCAACCCGCCAGCGCCTAAGAAATACACGGTGAAGTTCAATAGCAACGGCGGTTCCTCCGTTTCTAGCAAGAGCGTGGAAAGCGGCAAGAAGGTTACAGCGCCGAAGCAGCCGACGCGGCGCGGCTACCTCTTTGCAGGCTGGTACGACGGGAGTAAGAAGTACGATTTCAAGAAACCAGTCGCAAAGAACCTTACCTTAAAGGCAAAATGGAACAAGGTAAAGGTAAGCAAGGCAAAGATCTCCAAAACGAAAAACAGCAAATCCAAACAATGCGCCATAACGGTTAAGAAAGTAAGCGGCGCCAAGGGATATGATTTCGCTTACACGACGGATAAGAAATTCAAAAAAGGCATCAAGCATTCTACCAGCAAGACCACAAAGGTTACCTTGAAGAAGCTGAAGAAAGGAAAGACCTACTACATCAAGGTAAGGGCATATAAGACAGATTCCAAAGGGAAAAAAGTGTACGGGGACTACAGTAAGGTGAAGTCTATCCGTATCCGCAAGTAAAAGGAATAAAAAAGAGGGCGTCGCAAAATCATCTAACTTAGATGACTGAGCGACGCCCTCTTTTTGGCGTCCGTGGCGGCAGGCGTTTTGTCAGTCCAGGTATCCTGCAATGGTATCCCAGACAGAAGGCCGTTCCAAGCCCAGCTTCCAATACGCCGCCCCTGCCAGATTGTGCGATTTCATAATTTCCAGCTTCCCCTTCAAGGAAGCTTCATTCTCAATCCAGATTTTATACGTCTTCCCTTCACTTTCATACTCCACAACCTCCTGCCCTGCTTCTTCTGACCAAACCGCTTCTGCGCCGTTTTCCTTATAACGGTCTTCTACGGTCTGCATCCCTTCCTCAAAGCAGGTAAACGTATACGGCAGATATCCTTCTGAAGCAGATTCCACATCGTCCCCAATACCGTCCTTCGGCGTCATCTCCCATATCCTGCTGTAAAACGGCATCCCTAGGATTACCTGCTCTGCCGGGACCTCTTCTAAGGTGTCCTTTACGCCCTTTTCCACAAACCCGATGGAGGCCACAGGCCCAATATCTTCTGAAACGCTTGTATGTTCATCGTATCCCATAATCACCACATAATCTGCAAATACGGCCTGCTCCCTCCGGTTATAAAACGCCGTATAACTGCTTGGCACATAATTATCTACAGAAAGCGCCAGATTGTTCTCTTTGCATTTGAGGGAAAGCTCACGTACAAACTGGATATAAGCATCCCCAGCTTCCCCGCTCAACGCCTCAAAATCCAGGTTAATCCCATCTAAGCCATACGAAACGGCGGCTTCTACAATCTGCTCTGTAAGATGATCGCGGATCGAGGTATGCGTTAACACATATGTAGAATCCACCTCTGCATTTTCCAGGTTGCTGACCAGCCCCCATACGTCCACCTGGTTCTTATGGCAGTACTCGACATACTCTTTGCTTGCCAAAGAATGGATTTCCCCACGGTTGCTGTTCAAATAAAACCAGGTCGGGGAGATGACATTGACGCCTTTTGCTGACGCAAGCACATCGGCAACCTTCTCATTCGCTTCCTGGTTCGTTACCTGATGCCATCCCAGGCTGATCCGGCCTTCTTTAGAAATATGTGCAATCTCTGGCTCTTCAAACGCCCTGGAACGCTGCTTTGTCTGAACCTCATCCAAGTGCCTGTTCCTTACATACCCTACCATGCCGTCCTCCGTACAGGCCTCGCTCCACTGTTCCCCCATCTGAAGGATCGTCAGTATGTCCCCTTTCTTGACATCTGCGGCAATCGGGCTTTTCACGCCGCCCCGCACACGGATTTCGGTATCCCGCCTGGCAACTGACGTCTGGATCTCTCCCCAGGACGCCGTAACCGCCACGCGGGCTGGCTCTTCGTATACTTCAAATGCAAGGTTCGTATAATCTTGTACAAAATCAAGCGCTAAGTATGCTTGCCCGCCATCCATTTGGACAATGGCATAATCCTTGCTCTCCTGTTTCTCTGAAATACGATACTTCTTCCCCCCGGCAGGGACAGAGATCAGTTCCGTGCCTGATACATACCGCAAGATTTCTTCATTCGCATCCCAATAAAACCGTTGGTTCAAGTATTCCTGCACCATGGCATATTCCAGGTAAACATGGCTGCCCCAATACTTCGCCTGCTGGTCCAACAGCTTCCCATCCAACACAACCGCCATATCTTCCTCGCCCTGCACCTGGTAATACTTACGCAAGTCCACCCGCTCTTTCGTAGGGCTGTATTTCTTCCAAACAACGCTTGCCAGCGCTACCAATAGCACCACCGTAATAAAAACAACGGCTACCAGCGCTGGCTTCCAATGGAACCCTCCGGCTTTTCTTCCATCTGTACCTGTCATACTTACCCTCCTTCCAGGAATCCTACACATAAAAACCCCTTATGCATAAGCACAAGGGGCTGCCATACCGAACTACTGCCGCTCTGTAACCATCTATCCCGCCAGATACCGCAACATACGCCGCATCCATCCCTATCTCCAGCGGCCTATGCCCGTTTTGGCAGATTCTTAGATCTCACCTAACGCCTGTAACGCTTCCTCCTCTAAAACCACATCATAATGTTCTTCAAAATAAGCCCTAACCGCAGAGGAAAACCGTTCCTGGTGCGCATATTCCGCTAAAATATTGCACACCTTGTTATACTCTTCCGGCGTATGATCGCTCTTACTGAGCACAAGGTAATACTTCCTGCTGACGGGGTTTTTGTACAACGCATTGGCTCCATTGTAATAGCCTTTCAAAACACGTGCCAGGCGGCTTACATGATCCAGGCTGTCAAAAACAAATAACCTCGTAAGATCCAAGGATACCGTATTCTCTTCCTCCTGGATTTTCTTACGGATTGCCTCTTCCAAAGGAATGAAATCCCCTTCTTTTTTACCAGCAACCACTTTCTTCGCCTCTTCCTTAATCTTCCGGAACAAATCTAAGATATCGTCTGCCCCAGCCGAATCAAACACCTTATCGCCCTCTTCCCCAACGATCTCGTCCCGGTCGTCGTCCTCGGCCTCCCCTGGCGCGAACTGGGAAAAACGGGTATCCAGCTCCTCTGGGTACTCCACCTTGGTGATAATCAGTATAATCATATCTGAGGACAACGGGATCGCTTCAATCATCAGCGGGATATCTTCCGCATCAAACCCAAATTCATAAGCAGCCTGCTGCATCATCTCACGGAAGAGCTCTTTCGCTTTCTCCGTCCCATATGCCAGCTCGCTCAGCTTAAGCTGCCGATCCGCCAAATCTTCCCTGGTAAGCGTACAACGAATCTGTTTATTGCTTATTTTCTCTATTTTCATATGACCACATCCTTTTTCATAAATGCTGCGTCAGGAATCATTACCTTCTCCATATAGCATCCCATCCCTATATACTATGAAAGAACCAGGAATGCCGTACAAGTGGATCGTAAGATCCACAGCTATTTTGCTTACATTCTGTAAACAGCTACTATCCGTAAACAAAGTATATTACATATCCTTGCCTTTCGTCAAGTCGAACTCCCTTCCATTTTCTAAAAAAAATATTAATTTTCTAAAAACTTCCCAAAAGCCATTGAATTGGTAATATTTGTATGCTATAACTGAACCATGGATGCCAACAATTCTTACAGACATCTCGGAACATAGGGCCATAGGACGCCACAAGGCATCCGGCATCCTGTTACCAACATCCCCTATGCCCTTATTCCAACACAAGCGCCGGGACTCCCCGGACATGGAACCCCTGATATCCCAACAAGCATTCCACAAGCCCTGCATCCAAGGGCATACGCAAACGGTACGGCCTGCGGCGCATACCGGACCGTCAGGCTCCTAGGCATACCCACAATAAAACAATAAAACTGTGCTGGCAGTTTATGGGCGTTGCCCCATACTTCGGGAAGAGGAAAAAGATCCGGGTATCCCCTTGGGTTCCTGGGTCCACGGCAATGCCGCGGCGTATCGGCCAGAATGCTCCCTTTGTATCACAGGATATCAAGGCTTCCACTTATCAACACAGCCCCACATAGGAACGGCTAGAAAGGAGGAATCATCTATCAATTAACTAGATAAAACATATGGCGGGAGCCTTATCCACAGATCCGGATGTTCATCCATAAGAAGAAGGCTGCTGCGGCCGGACGCACCCGTACCGCAGCAACCTGTCTTTGCAGATGGCTTATTTTGCTAAGAACTGATTGATCCTGTCTACCAATGCGTCTGGCTCAATCCCATGTACCATCGCAGCCTCCGCAATGGTTTCCATCTGGGAAGACGGGCATCCCAGACAGTGCATTCCGATTTCCAACAAAACCGGAGCAATATTTTCATCAATCTGCAGCAATTCGCCAATCATGGTATCCTTTGTCACCTGTGCCATTTTTACGACCTCCTCGTATCCTGATATCTTCATCCCTACTACTTACAGTATGGACAACCGCTGTTATTATAATACCATTCCGCCAATTATGCAACGTTTTCTTTTCCGATACGGCCAGCGCGCAATCTTTTGGGCGCAATGGGCGCTTATGTGAAATGATTGGGAAACTTAAATTTTACTTGTAATCATCAGGCATTTGTATTAAAATAAGTTTCAGGGTGATCCATCCTTGGATGGAAGCCTACAGAACTATTTAATACTTATCATTATATTTAAAAAAGGAGGAATTGAGAATGGCATACGTAATCACAGACGCTTGTGTAAGCTGTGGGACATGCGAAGGCGAATGTCCAGTAGGTGCAATCTCCGCTGGCGATGGCAAATATGAAATCGCTGCTGATACCTGCATCGACTGCGGTACATGTGCAGGCTCTTGCCCAACAGGTGCAATTGAGCAGGGCTAATCCCTACACTTCATTTTATTTATTTACTTACTTAATAACAAAACACCCGCCAAAAAAATAAAATCAAACCAAATACACCCTCATGGGTGTTTTGTTATTTCCAGCCAAAAAGCCGGTATCCATGCCTAAATCGCAGATACCGGCTTTCCTTATAAAACGGGCAAGCTATACCGTTAAGTTCGGGTTCAGCTTCTTCTCCTTCCCTAATGATTTCTTGCTGTTTTTCTCCTTTTCTTTTTTCTCCTTCTTTTCCCTGTGGAACCTCCGCCCTTTCTGGTGGGTGCGTATGGCCTCGTCCAGCTTCCGGAACCTTTCTTCTTCCGCCGCGTCTTGTTCACGCATCAGGTAGTTCATTTCCTTTAAGACACGTTCGCCTACCTGGATCCCGACTTCCTTCCCCAGTTCCTGGTTATTTTCCTCCATTGCGCGTTTCACAATGGTTGTCATCATCGCCTGGAACTGCTCCAGCTTTACGGTATTCGATGCCGGGGCGTCCTGCTTGTGCTGCAAGGCCCTCTGTTCTGGCTCATAATATTCATGCCCCATCTGCATCATATACTCCTCCGATGGCTGCGCGTGCTCGCTATTATGTATCATCATGCGAATGGCTTTCAACTGGTAACCCTGTTCCTTCCATTCCTTTATCTTCTGGAACTGCGCTATATTTTCTTCTGTATAATAGCGGTGCCCCATCTCATTACGTGGGATCATAAGTTCTAATTCTTCTTCCCAATAACGCAAGACATGAGATTCAACATTCACAATGTTTGCCGCGTCCGAAATCATATAGCGTACGTTTTCCACATTTTTACCTCCTTCTCGGAAAATTCTCCGGTTACTGGATTTGCCCTGCCTGCACTGGCTCTTGGCACGCCCAGGTTCTGGGAACGCCGTTTATTTTTATGCCAATTGCAGGCTTGTCCCTTTTACCTAATTCTATTGTAGCGATTTCCCCCTGTGGTTACAATCATTTTTCATCGTGAAATAGCGACAAGAAAAAACAGATACCTTCCTTTTGGGAAGAATATCTGTTTTCTTTTACAGGATATGCTAAGATTTTTCCATATTTGCAAACTTCGTGTACTGGGGCAGCCATACCAGGTTGACCGTCCCAATCGGACCGTTCCTCTGTTTTGCGATAATAACCTCCGCAATATTCTTATCCGGCGAATCCTTGTTGTAATAATCATCCCGGTAAAGAAACATTACGACGTCGGCATCCTGCTCGATTGCCCCGGATTCCCGCAGATCCGACAGGATCGGCCTGCGGTCCGTGCGCTGCTCCACCTGGCGGCTAAGCTGGGATAGCGCAATGACAGGCACCTTGAGCTCGCGCGCCAGCCCTTTCAGCGAACGGGAAATCTCTGAGATTTCCTGCTGCCTTGAATCATTCTTCCCAGTCCCGGACATAAGCTGCAAATAATCTATGATAATCAGCTTCAGGTCGTGTTCTAGCTTGAACTTCCTGCATTTGGAACGCAATTCCGGGATCGAAATCCCTGGCGTATCGTCAATGATCAATTTAGAACGCCCGACGACGCCTACGCCTTCTATTAATTTCTCCCAGTCGGAATCCGCCAGGTTCCCCGAACGCAGAAGCTGCGCGTCTACACGGGATTCCAGGGAGAGCAGGCGGTTCACCAACTGTTCCTTCGACATTTCCAGGCTAAAGATCGCGGTGCACAAATCGCTGTGGAACGATACATATTGTGCAATGTTCAAGACAAAAGCCGTCTTCCCCATGGAAGGCCTCGCCGCAACCAGCACCAAATCCGAGGGCTGCATCCCCGCCGTGCGGTAATCCAGATCCACAAACCCAGTCGCTATCCCAGTCACATTCCCTTTCATCTTGCTAGCCTGCTCGATTTTCTCCAAAGCACGAAGCACCACGTCCTTGATCGGGACAAAATCGCTGCTGCCCCGCGTCTGGAGCAGATGGAAAATCTCCCGCTCCGTATCTGACAGTATCGTCTCTAGGCTCTCCCTGCCCAGATAGCACTGGTTGGCGATTTCCTCCGTCACCTTAATCAGCCTGCGCATCATTGCTTTTTCTTTTACAATATTGGCATAGTACTTGATATTCGCAGACGTAGGGACTGCCGCCACAAGCTCTCCGGCAAATTCCAGGCTGCTCACCTCCGCCGGGACGTCTTTTTCCCGCAGGCGGTTCTGTAGCATAACGAGATCCATGGGCTGCCCTTCATTCAACAGCTCTACCATTGCTTCAAACAAGATCCCATACTGCTGCTGGTAAAAATCCTCCCGGCTTAACATCTCAGAAGCCGCCATCAAGGCTTCCCTGTCCATAATCATAGAGCCTATGACAGACTGCTCCGCCTCTATATTATTCGGCATCACCCGCCGGATAAGAGCCTCTTCCATAAAAACCTCCTGTCTGCCTTACATGCTGCCTGGCCAAACGGCGGCGTCCTCTTCTCCAAAACGCCTATTCCCCTACTACCTTCACCTTTAACGTGCCCGTTACCTTCGGATGGAACTTAATCGCAACCTCGTGCACGCCAAGCGTCTTTAAGCTGCCTTCCGGAAGCTGCATTTTCTTCTTATCCAGCTCCATCTGGATCTGTTCCTTCGCAGCCGCTGCGATTTCCTTCGACGACACGGAACCAAACGTCCTGCCGCCTTCGCCTGTTTTGAGGGTAACTGTCACTTCCTTATGGGAAACCTCTTCTGCAAGCGCCTCCGCTGCTTCTAACGCTTCTTTTGCCATCTTCTCTTCGTGCTTGTTCTTCAGCTTCAGATCATTCAGGTTCTTCTTGTTCGCTTCTACGCCAAGCTTTTTGGGCAGGATTAAATTCCTGGCATACCCATCGTTGACTTTTACGATATCCCCTTTTTTGCCCAGGGATTTTACATCTTCTAACAATATTACTTCCATCGCTTTGCACCATTCCTTTCTTGTTACACTTCGATATCCCCTTCTTCTAACATCTGGTCCAGGGTCTCTTGGATCTTATACTTCGCTTCACGCACGGTACAATCCTTCATCTGGGCGCCAGCCACATTCAGATGGCCTCCGCCGCCCAGACGTTCCATAATAAGCTGCACATTGATCTCATCAATGGAACGGGAACTGATATAAATCTTCTCGTTGTATTCCGTAAGCACAAAGGACGCCTTAATCCCGACGATGTTCAGCAGCTCGTTGGCTGCCTGCGCCCCGGCAATCGTAGGGCTTTCTACGCTGCTGTCTGCCGGGCAGACGGAAATGGCAAACGCCCCACGGTAAACCTCTGCATGACGGACAGCCTCCGCCCTGGCCTTATACGCCGCCATATCGTCCCGCAGCAGCTTACGCACCCTAGTCACCTCCGCGCCGCAGCGGCGCAGATATGCCGCCGCTTCAAAGGTCCTGACCCCTGTTTTTGTCATAAAGTTATTGGTATCAATCAGGATCCCAGCATAAATGCTGTCCGCTTCGTTGGCTTTCAGATGGATATTTTCATTAAAATACTGCAGCACCTCCGCCACCATCTCACACGTCGAGGATGCATACGTTTCGATATAGGAAAGCACCGCATTGTCAATGACTTCACTGCTCTGCCTGTGATGGTCAAATACCACGATCGTCTTCGTCCGTTTTAAAAGTTCCGGGCATTCCGTATAATTGGGCCGGTTGGTATCTACGACCACCAGCACGCTTTGGTAATCGCATTGCTCCAGCGCCTTCTCCCCAGGAAGGAACATATCTGGCGGATAGCCCTTTTCTTCTGTAAAACACTCTTTCATCGGACGAAGGGAAGATGTGACGTCATTTAATACAATATGCGCCTTCTTCCCCAGCACCTGCGCTGCACAGTAAATGCCAATGGAGGCTCCAAACGCATCCATATCGCTAATGCTGTGCCCCATAATAAAGACCTGATCCCTACTCTCCATAATATCGCGCAGGGCATGTGCCTTGACACGCGCCTTGACACGCGTCATCTTCTCTACCTGATGGGATTTCCCGCCAAAATACGATATCTTCTCCCCATCCTTTATCACGACCTGATCGCCGCCCCTGCCTAGGGCGAGGTCTATCGCCATCCGGGAATACTCGTATTTCTGCGCATAGCTGGCGCCGCTAACCCCAACGCCAATGCTTAAGGTAACCGCCATCTCGTTCCCGACCTTAATGGTCTTGACCTCCTCTAAGATACTGAACTTATCTTTTTCCAGTTCTGCCAGATACTTATGCTTAAACACCACATAGTATTTGTCTTTTTCCATCTTCTTGATAATGCTGTCGCGTTCCGAAAAATATTTGCTTACCTTCCGGTCCACAAGCGCCACCAGCAAGGAACGCTTCACCTCTTCAATACTGTCTAAGGCCTCTTCATAATTATCGATATAGATCAATACGGATACTAGCTGCAGATCCTGGTTCTCCTTAATATAATTCTGGAGTTCTGTTTCATCGAATAGATACAAGCTCATCAAATATTGATCCTTACGTTCCAAATCAATCAGTCCGTTTTCTGTTTCCTGCGCATCAAAATAGATCTTCTCTGCGCTCACCCGGTAAGACCGTTCCTTCCACGCAATCTGGATGCTCTTCCTCTCGTCCTCCTCTTTCTCTAACCACTCCCTTGTGACAGAGGGAAAAATACTTGTCACCGACTTATGGTAACGCCTGTCCTTCTCCGTAATCTCTGAAAAAGCTTCATTCATCCACAATACCTTACTGTTATAATCCAGTAGCGCATATGGAACCTCAAACTCATTCAGCAGCTTCTTCTGGACTAGCCCATACTGCGTAGCAAAATTGATCACTTCATTGCGTACTGCAGCCCTGCTGGCAATGCAGCATGCCAGTGCAATCATAAAATACAGGATCGCAAAAATGGTCACACAGATCCCTGCCTTCCGATCCAGATAATACAAAGGCACATCCAGCAATACAATGATCATAGTTAACATCAGCGGCCAGTATGTGTAAATGCCCATCCGTGCCCCTGCGTAGTTCTTTTTCTTCATCTGTCCTCTCCTACACCCTGCCGACATTGGCCTGTTATTTTCGTACTTTATGGACAGTATAACATTTTTCACTGGTAAGTGAAAGCTTTTTCTGAATCCATGGAAAGGCAAATACGCCCAAAAACCCAAACAGCCCTTACAGGAACCTGTAAGGGCTGTTATTACATAACTGTTAATCTGTTACATATGGCATCAAAGCAATATGCCTTGCACGCTTGATTGCAACCGTAAGCGCCCGCTGGTGCTTCGCGCAGTTCCCGGTAATCCTCCTCGGAAGGATCTTCCCCCGCTCGGAGATATATCTTTTTAACTTATTCGTGTCCTTGTAATCAATGACATTGTCTTTCCCACAAAATACGCACACTTTCTTCCTTCTGCGTGTGCCGCCTCTTCTCTTCATAGGCGAATCGCTTCTATCATTTTTATTGTAAGCCATGTTCCTTACCTCCTATCACAATCCTATCTAATTAAAGGGCAATTCATCGTCAATCCCATCCGGGATATTCATAAAACCATCTCCAACCGCTGCGCTTGGCTCCGGCTTCCCAGTAGGCGCAAACCCGCCTCCCTGGAACCCGCCAGCCTGGAAGCTGCCGGAATTGGCGTCACTGGCAGCCTTGCTCTCCGCAAATTCCTGATCCTCCACTACGACATCCGTGGTATAGACCTTCTGCCCTTCCTGGTTGGTATAGCTTCCGGTCTGGATCCTTCCAGTCACTACAATCTTAATGCCTTTATGGAAATACTTTTCTGCAAATTCACCGCTTTTGCCGAATGCAACACAGTTGATAAAATCCGCCGTCTGCTGATCGTTATCCCGCCGGAACCTACGGTCTACCGCTAAGGTATACCTTGCAACCGCAACCGCCTGCTCCCCTTGGGAATAGCGGACTTCTGGATCCCTGGTCAACCTGCCCATCAGTATTACCTTATTCATAATTATCGCCTCTTCCTATTCTGCTTCCGTTTCCACTTCAGCTTCTGCCCTTGCCGCTGCTTCAACTTCCGCCTGCAATACTTTCGGATCTTGCTTCACACATAAGAAACGGAGCACATTGTCCATAATGCGCAAACGCCGTTCAAGCTCTGCCGGGCAATCCGGCGCTGCATCAAACCGGATGAAGTAGTAGAAGCCTTCCCGCATCTTCTGGATCTCATATGCCAGCCTGCGCTTGCCCCACTCATCCACATCCGTAACCGTGCCGCCAAAACGCCCGATATACTCTTCTACCTTTTCAACAACCTTGGCTCTTGCCTCATCCTCAATCTTTGCGTTCAGAATCAGCGCTAATTCATATTTATTCATGCGCGTTGTACCTCCTTTTGGTCTCCGGCCCCTGGCTTTGCCCAGGAGCAAGGATTCATTATTGTTTCACAGTTGAGTATTGTACCATAACTTCCAATATATTGCAAGTACTTTATTCCCGCGAGCAATGTACCCCTAGGGCACTTAGCCAAGCAGCCGCGCTCGCGCGGATATTTGGCGAATGCCGCGAGGGTAAGTGCCCTTTGGGTGCAAATACCCCGCCCCTTGGGGCGGAAAGGACAAGCTAGGCCATGCCCCGTAGCTTGCTGCGGGGTATTTGACTTGGAAACAACCGCTTCTGCAGCAAGCTTGCCCATACTCACATCCACTTCCCTAAAAAAGCCTCAACCGTGCCATAATATGTATCTGGATCCTTATCCTGGGATTGGGCATGGCCCGCCCCTTTTACGACTAGCAGTTCTTTCTCACAGATTGCGGCTTCATACAGCTCATACACCATCTGGACGGAAATCATCGCGTCGCAATCCCCGTGGATAAACAGCGTGGGGATCTGGCTGTTTTTTACCGCCTCAAGTGCGGAAGCGTCCCTCAGATTGTAGCCTCCACGCAGGCGCAAAGCAAGGCAGGCGCTGTCTACCAGCGGGAATGCCGGCAGATGGAACCACTCCTTTATTTTCCCTTCAAACATAGAATACGCATCTGTATAAGCACAGTCGGAAACTACTGCTTTGATATGCCCTTCAAAGCTGCCGTCCCCAGCAATCATCAGCGCTGCCGAAGCGCCCATGGACTGCCCATGAAGGACGATCTCCGCCTTTGGATCCTGTCTGAGGATCTCTTGGATCCACAGCCTGCAGTCCAAGCGGTCCGTCCAGCCCATCCCGATAAAATCCCCTTCGCTCTCTCCCTGGCACCGCAGATCCGGCGCCAGTACATGAAATCCCTTTTCATGATACCAGAGGGCAAACGGGTACAATTCCTCTTTCCATCCCGTATACCCATGGAGCAAAAGCGCCCATTTATGCCCTGCTTCCTCTGCCGGGAACTGTTCCGCCACTAAGCGGTAGCCATCCTCGGATTCCAAGGAAAGCTTCTGGCGCTTTGCCTGCCCCAGCCATTCCTTCGTTTCTTTCCAGGAAGCCTGGCGGTTCTCCTTAATATCCGAGGTCTGTACCTGAGCCGCATAACTCTCCTCGGTAATCCTCCCAAACGCGTCCAGCCGTTCCATAAAAGACGGCACCAGCGCCGCGCTCACCAGGAAATTCACCAGTATAACGTAACATAGCAACAGGATCCCAGCCAAAACGCCGGATCCCACAGCTATCTTCCTCCTCTTGCCTACTGCTTTCTTGTTCTGTTCCATAATTCCTGCAAACCCTCTTCAATCTGCTTCTCTTCTCCCCCTCTATCATACCACTTTGCAGGAATTTCCGCACCAGTTAAATATTCCCACTTGGCTCATTCCATCCCTTCTTTTTTGCGGATCCCTTTCGTATTCTTCTCTACCAGGGGGCGCGCCAGCATAACCTGATGGCCGCACCCCAGGCATTTTAAACGGAAATCCGCCCCGACCCGCAGCACTTCCCATTCGCTGCTGCCGCAGGGATGCTTCTTCTTCAAACGTACAATATCCCCTACCTCAAACGGTATCGGCATAATTCCCTCCTAGACTTTAATCTTTGCAAACAATTCCCCAATGCTTTCCTGGAGCGCCAGATCGGCAATGTTATCCTTCGGCGTAGCGTCCTTATTGACCAGAGCCAGCTTATTCCCCTGGTAATAATCCACAAGCCCTGCCGCTGGGTAAACCACCAAAGACGTCCCCCCGATAATCAGCATATCGGCTTGGCTGATATAGTACACCGCTTCCTGGAGCGTCTGTTGGTTTAGCCCTTCCTCATACAGCACCACATCCGGCTTAATGCCGCCGCCGCAGCGCCCGCACCGTGGGACGCCTTCGCCCTCTAGGATATACCTCGCGTCGTAACATGCATGGCAGGACTCACAGTAATTGCGATGCACGCTCCCATGGAGTTCCAACACCTTCTTGCTCCCGGCAAGCTGATGCAGCCCGTCAATATTCTGGGTAATCACCGCCCGCACTTTCCCAGCCGCCTCTAATTCCGCCAGCTTCTTGTGCGCTGAATTTGGCTGTGCGTTCAGACAAAGCATCTTATTCCGGTAAAAACGGTAAAATTCTTCCGGCCTTCTCCGGTAAAACGTATGGCTCAAAATGATTTCCGGCGGCTCGTCGTATTCCTGGTTGTACAGCCCGTCTACGCTGCGGAAATCCGGAATCCCGCTTTCTGTTGAAACGCCTGCTCCACCAAAAAACACAATATTATCAGAGCCCTCTACCATGTCCAAAAATGCCTGGATCTTTTCTTCCCGTCCCATATCCTCTACCTCCATCACCTGTTTGGTTGCTATTATTCCCTTCCATCCTCTGTCAGCACGCCATGGACCAGGCACCGGTAATTGCTGCCTGCCGCCGTACAAGTCATCAGCGTAACCGTCTTCTGGGATGGTTCTGGCGTAACCTTCGTATCGTAGAGACTGTCTGCCTTCATCTTCGCCTGCCACTCGGCATATTCCCCCGCCTCTTCAAACTGGTAATGGAACGCCTCGGATCCAAGCTTTGCCACATGGCAGGAATAGATCTCATAACGCAGCACGCCTTCGGGGGTATAGATCAAAAACCCTGGGCTGTCGCGGTATGTATCTTCCTCCTGGAACCAGTTCAGTTTGGCAAACATCGACTTATTCTTCATGTTATGCCCATAGACAAATGTATTCTCATCACTGAAATCCGGCGCGTTCTCTATTTCAACAAAAATAGAGCCGCAGGGGTTCTCCTCCTTCTGGAAGGTATGCTTCAAATAGTAATCATTGTCTTCCCCCTGCACAATCGGGTAGCTGATTTCCATGGAATCCAGCCGGATCCATCCAATCGTATCTGGGTTCACGCCCTTTAACGCATCAAAATCCACGGGCATCCCCGCTTCTTTTGACGCCTCCTCTGTCTGGGAAAACGATACATAATCCTGTAGCTTCTCATATTCCTGTTCTCCCTGGTAGTATTCCAGCATTGGCATACCAATTTTAACCAGCGAAAAAATGAACACGCCCAATACGGGCAGCAACACAATTAAAAATGCTTTACTTTTTTTCTTTTCCATTCAAAAAACCCCCTAACCTGACATAATCACTTATCCCCTAGTATAAAATATTTCCAGTGATTTTTCAAGATAGGTAATTGCGAAACCCTCTCTGGGACAGACGCGTCTGTACAATCCATACAAAAGCGGGCTCCAGATGCCGTCGCAAGTCGCCCTTTTTTTGTACAGATTGTACATCCGCTGTTTCTAGAAAGGGTGTTTTGCAATCGCCTAGATTTTTCAAAATACCAAAAGGAGCTCTAGACATGATTATTGCAGATATGCATTGCGACACCTTATCGCGCCTCTATGCAAATCGCCAACAGAAAACCCCTTACTCCTTGCGCAGCAACCCGTTCCAGCTCGATTTGGAGAAAATGAAGCAGTCTGGTTATATCTTGCAGAATTTCGCGGTTTTTGTCGATTTTGGTAAAACAAGCACGCCATACGACGACTGCGCTGGTCAGATTGCGCTGTTCCAAGAAGAGGCTCAGAAAAACCAGGATTCCATCCTGCCCGCCGCTTCTTATCATGAAATCAAACGGAATATGGAAGCAGGGAAAATCTCCGCCCTGCTTACCATAGAAGAAGGGGCGCTCTGCCAAGGCAGCCTTGTGCGGCTGCAGGACTTTTACCGTCTGGGCGTAAGGATGATGACATTTACTTGGAATTATCCAAACTGCCTGGGATCCCCCGCAGAGCCAGCGGCTCATTCCCATTCTGGGGGGCTTACCCCGCTTGGCATAAGCTTCCTTACCGAAATGGAACGCATTGGCATGATACCAGACGTTTCCCATCTATCAGACGAAGGCATACAAGACGTCTGCCGCTATGCAAAAAAGCCGTTTTGCGCCAGCCATTCCAACGCCCGATCGCTCTGCCACCGGAACCGCAACCTGCCGGATCCCCTGATCCGCAGCATTGGGGCGCAGGGCGGGATCATCGGCGTGAATTATTATGGCCCGTTCCTTTCGTCCGCCCCTAACCCCCAGGGGCGCCATTATAGCTATGCCAAGGATATTGCCGCACATATCCGTCATATTTCCAATCTTGGCGGCATATCTTGTATCGGACTTGGCTCAGATTTTGACGGCATGGACGATAATCTGGAGATAAGCCATTGCGGGCGTATGGATCTCTTGTTCCACGCGCTGCAAAAAGCGGGGTTCCATGATTCCGAAATCGACAAAATATGTTTCCAAAATGTCCTGGCCTTTTACCGCGAGCTTCTCTAGCGTACCGTCTGCGTCCGCCTGGCAGCCAACCCATTAGCAAACTAGAAAGAAAGGGATTCTATGTATACAGCAATAATTACCGCCCCCAAAACATTCCTCTACGAAACTGCCCAGGCAAAAACCGTTTCCGACGAGCTTCTGTCTGGCTGGATCGTCGGGATCCAGCAATCCTGCGGGGCGTACGTCAAAGCCACGACCCATTATGGATATACAGGATGGCTGCGTTCCTCCGCCTTGCGGCGCATTTCCCCCAAGGAACATATCTGTTGGAATGTGAATTTCCAAAACCAACTCCTTCCAGCCAATGCCGCCAATACTTCCATCTATCCAGATTACCTCTACAATGCTTCGGCCGCGGCCATCTGCCGCAATATCGTCGACGTCCACAAAGAGCCGCGGATGCAGGCAAAAATTATATGCCCCTTATATATGGGCAGCGCCATCCTCCTCTGCGGGCGTCCCGAAGATGGATGGCAGAAAATCAAGCTTGCAAACGGCCGCTTTGGCTACATCCCATCCTCCTCCATCCTGGCCCCTAGGGAGGCGCCGTGTACCCCGCAAGAACTGCGCGATACGATCATCCGCTATGCCATGTCCTTTTTGGGCGCGCAATACCGCTGGGGCGGCAAGACCTGGGAAGGCATCGACTGCTCTGGGCTCACCTTTATGAGTTACTATATGTGCGGCATTATTATCTACCGGGACGCCGCCATTGTAGAAGGCTATCCGATCCACGCCATCCCACTTTCCCAAATCCAGCCCGCAGACCTTCTCTATTTCCCAGGGCATATCGCCCTTTACCTGGGAGATGGGAAATACATCCATTCCACCGGGAAGCTGGCTTCCAATGGCTGCGTCGTCAACAGCCTAAACCCCAACGACCCCAGCTACCGGGCCGATCTTGCAGAAAGCTTACAGGCCGCGGGCAGCGCTTTTTGCTAAAACGCCACAATGGCAAGCGGCCCCCTTGTGCGCGGAGCGCCATTCTTCCACAGAGCAAATTTTTATTTCCTAATGGAACAAAAAAGAAGGCTACACGGATATATCTTCATCACGTGTAGCCTCCTAAATTATTGCCACGCTGTCCATTGGACTCTTACCTCTTTCTTCCCGAAACCTCCATCCTCTTCTTCTGAAATTTTATCAACCTCTGAATACATTGTATCTATTCCATATAGGAACGTTATCGTCTGGAATATGATACCTCTTATCATTTATCATTCAGGGCTTCATCCAAAAATTCTTTTGGTTTCTTATTTTTCTGCTCCATCCTTCGGAATCTTATGTCTGCAAACTGCTCTGTCCCTTCCTAAATACAAGGATCCAACCGCTGCCATTTCTTCTGGATTATCTTCCCATTCCGAAAATACAAGTTCGGATGTTACCAGTCCTGATATCTTCTAGCCTTACTATTGTGTTCTATTAACATCATACTCTGGTAAAACCTTATTGTAATTTCCCATTCCGAAAATTCTCTTCTGAAATAAGGCGTCCGTTAAATTGTCTTGCTTCAAAAATGAACTTTCGCCCGATGCATCCATCTAACCTCTTCCAAATGGAACTTACTTTTATAGCTATTACTTTTATAATCATCACTTTTTATAACGATTACTGTTATAGCTATTACTTTTACAATCATTACTTCTTATTGCTATTACTCTTATAACGATTGCTTTTATTACTCTTTTTCTTGTACCTCAGATGTTCTTTCTTTTGAGGGGATATTCATTCAGTTTTTGGTGGCCCGTACCTCTCTTTCTCAGATTATAGGGTAATTCGTTTGTCTTCCTTTGGACTGTACCTCCTGTTCTTTATTTTTGGTTGCTTGTTTGTTTTGATGAACTCATTATATCTCTCAAAACCAGAAATGTCAATAAGTTTTTTAAAATTTCTTTATTATTCATACTTATAACTGATATATAATCAATAAGCTTGTGAATATTCTGATATTTTATAGTCGTAAGTGAGACGTCTCTTTCAATTATCAGACAGTATCAGAAGATGTTTTGATGGAAGCCACAAAACAAGCCCTTCTATACGGATTTAAAACCATTGATAAACTCCGGCGGTTAAATACCGCGGTACATTACGCAGCAGACTGTGGAATTTAGCCGTCGGAGTTATATCTCCAGCGCTAGAACCTCATCCTACGCAAGGCAATGGAATGAGGCGCACAGAACTACGCCGGTTGAACACGGCGTACCCCTACATTGGGCACAATATTGCGTATGGAGATTCTAGCAGGCTGGAATCAACAAGGATGCTTTGCTTACCTACTAGGGATCATGCGGATAATCCTTCCTGCAAACTCATTGAAGTTCTGTGTCTGCAAGACCACGCGCCCAGGTCCTGTCAGCTTCGTCAGGAACAACCCTTCCCCGCCAAAAAAGATGTTTTTCAGCCCCTTTACGGTTTCCACCTCGTATTTTACCGTTTTTTCAAATGCAACCACATTCCCGGTATCTACTTTAATGACTTCCCCTGGCGCGAGATCCTTTTCTACCTTATTCCCATCAATTTCTAGGAACACCATACCCTTGCCGGAAATGTCCTGGAGGATAAACCCTTCCCCGCCGAAGAAGCCGGCAGACAATTTCTTTGTAAGGGCAACGCTTAACGTCACGCTTTCTTCTGCACAGAGGAACGCCCCCTTCTGGCAAATCATACCGCCGCACGCGGATACGTCTACAGCCAGCACTTCTCCTGCAACGGTAGAAGCAAACGCAATCATGCTCCCTGCCCGTTCCGCCTTATAAGTCGCCATAAATAACGATTCCCCGGAAAACATCCTGCCAATGCTCTTGCCAAATCCCCCTTTCATATTGGAATCCATAGACACTCCCTCTGACATCCATGCCATCCCTCCAGACTGTGTATACATCGTTTCCCCTGGCGCGTCAAAAACGACCTCTACCGCCGGCATCGTATCTCCTAAGATCCTATATTTCATACTTAATCTCCTTCCTATCCTATTCTCTTCAACCGTTCTCCTCATCCACACCATAGCCCTCTGCCAACCGGGCAAAGGCTATCCTTTGCACCGGCCGCTTACCAGAGTAAGCACCCTTAATTATAAACCATATCCCGCGCCGAGTCTACGAATCTACTCCTGTGAAATATGCACAAAAATTCTTGTAAAAAAGTGGACATAGGATTACACTTTTCTGGAATAACTATGTGCATATTGCACAAATGAAAGGAAGTGGGGCACAACCTTCTCCAGCTTATCCTATACGGAAACTCTTTTCCTGGAACTTTATTCTGTAACAAATGCAGTTTCCGTAGTAAATGCATAGAAATAAACGCATCCCCTTTGCAAGGCAGCAATCCCTATACGCGGGCAGCATGGGCGCAGTCATTATTTCCATGCATTTGCTGCGGCAGCAGCAAAAATTGCGGCAGGGGTAGGAAACAGGCCAAGGGACGGCGGCAGATGGGGGCAAGGTCCCCCATACTTCGTGGCTTATTGCAGAATCCATGAGGGATAGATGCTGCCAGAACGGATTGCCATGCTCCGATCCGCTGCGCCTTTTGCGCAAGTAAGGCCAGATTGCAGCCTGGCCTTTGGATTCCCCTTGCCGCACAACATATGTTCCAGGCAATTGCAAGACAGGCGCCAGAGCCCATCAAAGCCATTGCTTATGTGGGTTCCTGAGTTTTGCAAGCGCCTAAAAGCCAATCGTATACGAAAGGAGTAACAAGTATGAGGCTGAAGAAACTGAAACGTTTGCTGAGTCTGGCCTTAAGTACCGCAATGGTAGCTTCCATGCTATCCGTTCCGGTGCGCGCAGAGAGCATGGCGGATCTATCCGTGCCCGCGCAGGAAGAAACGGCCGATGGCCACGAAGACGGCAGCAAAGCACATGAAACCGATGAAACAGAAGGATCCCAGGCTTCTGATGCAGAAGGGCTGGGAGGACCAGAGGAACCAGAAGGCACAACGCCAGAAGAGGATGCAGAAGACGGCGAAGCTGCAGCGCCCGTAGAAAACACCCTGGCAAAAGCCGCAGACACTGGCGACGCAGCTACAGAAAACAACGCTGGGGAAGAAACAGATACCCCTCCCCAGGCGCAAGCCCCTATCATCGCTGGCGGCACAGGCGCGGATGCGAAGACCCTGGATCAGGCAATCAAGGAAGCAACGCCAGGGGATGTAATTGAACTCGCAGGCGATGTTACGATCACAGAGGATCATAATCTGGGTACTGGGGATAACGCCGTACAAATCAACACCAACGGCCACATGATCCGTATCGAAGCAGGTACAGCCGTTTCACTGACAGGCGGCGTATTCCAAAATGAGCTGCTCGCAGCAAAAAGGTCGGGTCCTTATTCCGCATCTGAAGCACGCCTGATGTTCTATGTTGGCGGAAGGCTTGAAATCCATGGCGGCGAATACCATACGAAGGGCACTTCCATATTATCAATCCAGGGCGAAGCAATGATCGACGGAGCTAGCTTTACATCCGACGTCAAAGAAACCGAGATCGCAGACCTGAATTACTACGATGGGACAGCCTTAATTAATGTAAGCGCAGCAGAAGCGAAGCTTACGATGACGTCTGGTACTGTGTCAGCAGAAACAGGCAACCTGACTGGTACGAAAGATTACGGTATGTATGGCGTCTACGTTAACAGCGGCGGAGAGGTAACGCTTGGTACAACCGATGCAGATGGGAACCACTCCGGTCCTACCATTAACAGTATGTTTGCGGCAGTCGGCATGAACTATACGGCTTCCCCGGGAAGGGTTACCATCGAAGGCGGGACATATACTAGTTCGGCATCCTGTACCAAGGAAAACGAAAAGAAATTCAACGCCGTACTTTACCTTCCGGCGACTGCAAGCGTAGCCATTAATGGCGGTACGTTTACATCCCAAAGCACGGGCGCAAACACAACAGGGAATGTCATCTCTATCCCGTACGTTACCCCTGCAGGGCATACGGCTCCCGTGCGCCTGAACCTGACAATCAACGGCGGAAGCTTTACACACGCAGGAGCCGGATCGGTCTTCTACGGCGAAGGGGTTACGAGCGAAGCTACCAAGGTGAAGGTTAAGGTAAACGGCGGTACGTTCTCAGGCACGATCCCGGAAAAGTATCTTGATGCAGAGCATGGCTTTTACCAAAAAGCAGACGGCTCGTATGAAGTCCTGACAGCAGGCGTCTCTATGGTTGGTTCTGAGCCATACACTAGCCTAGAAGGCGCCGTTGCAGCAGCCAAGGAAGGAACCACAAAGACGGTCCAGCTTCAGAAGGATATTATACTAGAGAACGACTTAGATCTTTCTAGTGATAAGGGCGATATTTCCATCCTTACCAACGGCCACACGATTACCGTCCCAGCAAATAAAACGGTAACGATAAAGGCAGGTACAGCTTCTAAGATTGAGAACAGCCAGGCAGTAAGCGCAACTGTCCCAGCAACCGGAAGCCCAGGCTGGGGGGCAATGACGCCCGCAGAACGCAAGACAATCCTCTCCGTAGAAGAAGATGGGAACCTGACGCTAGAAAACGGGACTTATGAGTCAAAGGGCGTTTACCTGCTCTATACGGCTGGCGAGGTAACGGTTAAGGGCGCAAATCTGAAATGCATCGCGCCAGATAACCTAGCCACTCTCCGTTATTATGACGGCGCTTCTGTCGTTGTCGCAAAAGGCGACAAGGCAAAGCTGACAATGCCAAGCGGCAGCATCCAATCCGAGGTTTCAAACGCAGCAAAGGATTGCGGTATGTATGGCGTCTACCTGAAAAAGGGCGCTGAGGTAACGCTTGGTACAACAGACGGCGGCCCGACAATTGAAACCGTATTTGCGGCAGTCAGCATGAACGGGCTAGAAGCCCCCGGAACCATTACCATCCAGGGTGGCGCATACAAAAACTCGGTAAGCTGCGCAACCGCCGATGAGAAATTCAATGCAGTCCTTTACCTGCCAGCATCCGCCAATGTGACGATAAATGGCGGTACATTTACTGCTACAGGCAGCGGAAGCAGTATTGGAAAAAGGCACGTAATTGCCGTTCCTTATAATAATATTTCAAACGGCGGCAAATCGAAGGTCGATCTCACCATTACTGGCGGATCATTTAACGTAACAAATCCGACTTCTGGTTCCGATGCGATCTTCTATGACGCAGGGATGACGGGTACGGACAGCAAGAACCGGATCCTCATCAAAGCAGGTACGTTCAACCTCGATCCTGGCGCTTACGCAGGATGCCGGAAAAAAACATCAAACAACGATGGAACCGTTACTATTACAGATGAAATAACAGGAGACAGCCATACATTTACCTGGGCGCCTAAGCAGGAAAACACCTGTTGGGAAGAAGGCGTCATCGGACATTATGAGTGCCTCACCTGCCACGAGATGGCGGCAAACAAGGACGGGACAGAACCCCTCTCGGCAAAAGACGTCACAATTCCGAAGAAAGAACATGCAGGAGTTACCGGGATTGTTGTTGAACCCAAAGCCCCAACTTGTACCACACCAGGAACCACAGGATATACACAGTGCCCGAACTGCCTGAAATGTTATAAGAATCAGGAGGCATTAGACGCTGATAAGACTGGCACAGGCCTGCCAGAAACAGACCCGTCCTGGGTGATACCAGCACTAAACCATGAATATAGCAAAGCTTCCTTTGCGTGGGGCAGTTTCCTTACACCAGATGACTTCAAAGGCGACCAGTTCCAGCCAGGAGAAGCGAATGGCGTAACCGTAACAAGAACATGCACGAGAACCGGCTGCAAGGATGAAGAAGAGGGACATACGCAGCATGCAAGCGTTTCCGTTCACGTAGCCTCTGCTCCAGAAGCTGGAGATGGCTCCGCCGATGGGACTACGCGGGCAGAGGCAGAGGCCAGCTATCCATGGACGGGTAAAACCTGCAGCGACACATACGACATTACTTTTACCGCAACCGCTACATTCGCCGGATCCGTTGCGCCTACAACCGTCACAGACTCTCATAAGATTACCATCCCTGGCAAACAGCACACGTATACCGGCCAGGTTACATTTAATTGGGATAAGTTTGACGCGCTCCACTTTACGCCAAACGCAGCCAATGGGGTAACTGCATCCGGGAACTGTGCGGTATGCGGAGATCCTGGCACTCCAACCGTTACGGTAACATGTTTAGGAAATTATAATCCAGATACCTTCACCTGCTCTGAAAAGCTGCAGTTTAAGGCAATTGCAACATTTGGTTTAGGAGAAGACGCGCCAACGATTGACGACACGCAAACCTTCCCAGGGGAACACAAGCTGGAGAAACGTGCATCCTACCAGGCGCCTACTTGTACTGCCGACGGGCAATGGGCATATTACGAGTGTACCGCCTGCCATAATTACTACTTTGGTGAAGATTCCGCGTTAAAAGACGACTATATTGGCAAAAATGAATCGGATCCCGACAAGCACCTGGAGCCAGATGAAGTGACGCCGGAAGTGCTGGCAAAATTAACAAAAATCGACAAGATTGCACATTCCTTTGTGAAAGATAAATGCGAATGGAAGACTGGCACAGACGATGCAATTGCCACATTCCGCTGCGTAAACTGCAAGAATAAGGTCGCCATAGAAAATGCTGCAGGCGCTACGGAAGAGCAGAAAAACGTAATAATAGGACCACCTACAGGCGGCGAGGATATTTCTTGTGGACTTACCGTCCAAAAGACGTATCCAGTTACCGTGAAGTTTGACAAATTGGCGGTCAAGACAGATGTTGCGCCAAACGGAACCGTCACCCTTACCTACGTTAAGAGCGAAGAAACAAAGGGAACCACTGAATATCCATTCAGCTTAACAAGAACCCAAACACAGTCGCATTCCTTCGGGAAAGACAATGTCCGTGTGGAATGGGCAGACACGTATCAGCCATCGTCAACAGCAGATACCGATACGCCAGACGACGGAAGCAGCAATAAAACATACCACAACACTTCACTTGGAGTGGTCGTTGTTATGACATGCAGCGGCTGCAAGAAAACAGTGAAGTTCCACAGCAAGGACGGCAACTATACATTTGAGAAGGATATGAATGAAGATCTTCTTATATCACCCGTCCGTATCGTCGGCACAGACACAAAGCTGGCTACCTGCCGAGAAGACGGAAAGGTTTCTGATTACTACAAGATAAGGTATGACAATTTTGACGGCAGCGGATGGCGTTATGTTAACTTCGGGGAAGCCTTAGACGACTTACCGCACCTTACATCCGATGTAAAATCAAACCCCGACAACCACAATTGGTCCAACGTGGCATGGGGGAACTTCAGTCAGAAAATGGAGGGTCAGGAAGGCGACCAAACGCCAAAGACAATCCCAGTAACCGTGGACGGCAAAACATACCAGGTTCCTTGTTATACGGTCACAGGGACCCGCACCTGCCAAAATAACGGATGCACTGCCGAACAGAAGGCAACGGGCGAAGCCGGGACAACCAACACCCCAGGCGCTGGCGGCTCTGCCGCGCCGTACGTTAATATCACGGTCGGGCATAGGGAGAAAACCTGTACGGTAAGCGGCAGGACGACTTACGATGCAACCTTCTATGCCCCAGACGGCACGGCAGCTAAGGATCCAAGCCCACAGCACGTATACAATGAGCCTGCTACAGGCCATAAATTCAACGTTACATGGGAGTGGAACGCAGATAATCCCGACCCGGACAAAGCCTCAAAATACACTTCTGTAAACGTGACGCGCAAATGCGCGGTGGAGACGTGCCAAACATCCACTCCACGTTCCTACCGTGTATCGTTTGATGAGACAAACCTTAAGGAAACAGATGCAAACGGTAATAAGATTTATGTAAGCAAAAAGGTTGGATCTGAAGACTTTGACACACCAAGTGAAGATCCAGAGGCCACGAACGGAACAGGCCTAAAGGTTGTGGTTTCTGGCAAAGAGCCAAGCTGCACCGAAGGCGGCGAAGTGAAATACCATGCAACCGTAATATTCAATTCTGAAACTATCTTAGAAGGCGAAAAAGAGATCAAACGCGATAAGATGGGGCATGAAATCGCATGGGTCCTTCATTGGACCAAGGATGACACTGCCAAAGACGAAAAGGACAGGTACAGCTTAACCGCCAAAAAGGAATGCGTCAAGGGCGACCTTCCTGCCGAAGGAGAAGCCAATATCAAATCCATTGGCTTGACGTATACGCATACCCCAGGAACCTGTACAACAAAAGGTACGGATGTCTGGGCGCCGTCTGAAAACGATGAGAACTGGAAGTCAATCAAAGACGAGGCTTCAAAAGTAGAAGCAAACAAATTGAAACAAACAACAGATCTTGGGCTTGATCTGGATAACCATCCAATTAGCAATCCTACCATTCAGTGGAACGTTTCACAGTCAACGGAGCCAGCCACTAAGGGACAGACAATCGTTACCGCTCATTTAACAGGCGCTTGCGACAATGCAAATTCTAACTGCCCAGATCCGGCGCAGACACTGGATATCCCGGCTACTTTGAAGGCCGGCATGATACAGCAAGATGATAGCTGCGTCCAAGATACTAATTTAACGTATGAATTTTCGACAGCAGGGTTAAAAGGATGGGTGATTGAGGATTCCGCTCGAACAAATACGCTTACCATCAAACGAACGGGCCATTTCCTGGAGCGTGTAGAAGGAGAGGGCGGCACTTGTACGACAGCAGGGGTTCCTACCCACTACCATTGTACGAAATGTACGAAAAACTACAAGAGCGCAGACGCGCTTGTCCCAATTGAGATTACCGGGGCGCCCTTGGGCCATCAGTACGGCTTCCTGGATGACTATGTGACGTTTGACTGGACCCACGAGGGAACAGCGGCAGAGGCAAGGTTTGAGTGTACGCGCAGAGGCTGTGCCGAGGATACGGAAGGACATTTCAAGACGCTCACAGCAACCATTGGCACGAATCCTTATATAAGCAAAGAAGCAGAATGTGAAACAACGAAGGAAAACGGAATTTCTTACTATGCAGTCAGCGTGAAGATTGAGTCGATTGGCTCTACAGAGGACGGCGAAAATATCTATCCGGAAGGCTTTAGCGGTCCTGGGATCGCAGAAGGCGAATTAAAGCGGATCGTACCTTACGGCGCGCATAAATTTGAAGGCGCAAATGGCAAATGTAAATGGTGCAACGCAACTAAGGCAACCGATATCCAGGTCACGTTCTATGGACGTAACCAGAATGTCCTCTCTACAAGGTCATACAAGAACACCGAAGAGAGCCTTACCATTGAAGTACCGAATCCTCCAAGCGTATTAGGAATGAGCTTCGATGGATGGAAATTAGGAACTGAGGTATATGCGCAGGATGAAATTGCGGCTGCAGTAGCATCGGCAGTTAAAGCATCCAAAGGCGATCCCGTCGAGGTTACTGCAACGTACAGGACTGCTTCCCAAAAAGCCCAGGTAAGAATCGTTAAGAAATTCGATGGGACGCCGGAAGCAACTGTTCCCGATTTCGAAGAAGCAGACGCCGGAGATTATAAGAGCAAGCCTGTTGACGGTTCCCTCACAGTAGGCGAAACAACCTATCGCTTCTCTCATTGGGAAATCGGCGAAGGCGAAAACGCTACTACCGTCGGGACAGGGCTAGAATGCACGATCCGTCTGCAGGAAGGGGATCAGGTCACCCTCTATGCATGTTATACAAGCGACACATCATCCAACGTAGAGCCTACCGTTACCATGACGGCAGTACGCGCCGTAGTAGAGGCTGACGTGCCGAAGCTATTATTCACCAGCAATGCGGTGCTCCCAACTGGCTATGAGCTGGTTGAAAACGGCATGTTATACACGGTAAGCCCCGAATCCACTACGGCAGACTCAGCATTGGTATGGATTGCAAACGCCACCGGGGCTATCAAAAAGCAGGTATTCGACACCAGCGTGAACAATACCATGACAATGAAGATTGGCTCTGCTAATACAACTAAATTAGTACGTGTAAGGGCTTACCTTCGTTACAGGGATACTGCGACAGGAGAAATAAAGGTTGCCTACGGCGACATTGTGAAGACAACCTATAACGACGCGGCAGCCCAGCAGGCAAGGTAAAAATTTATCCTGGGAAAGGAGGCGGTATGATGCAGGAATATGAAACACCTGATATGGAAGTCATTTACTTTGAAACAGAAGATATCCTTACAGCAAGCACTGGCTTAGATCCCGACAAGCCAGGCGGCGATTGGGAAGTCGATCCCTGGGGATAACCAAAACCCATAGATAGAAGGAATGGGCAGCGGGGCTGCCGCGCTTATGTATGATGGAAACATCACAGGCGCGGCAGCCCTGTTTTTTATAGGCTTTAATTTCTGCAAATTGTAATTGAAAAATGGATAAATCTGCGGAGACTCTAGAAGTTTATAGGATATTGACCCTTTTGGTGAAAAATGCTAATATTAAGGTGTATAAACCATACAGGTAGACACTGTTAAAAAGGAAAAGCTAGGATCATTTCAAATTCAAATTCAGGGAGGTTTTTTACATGGATTACACACAGGAATACCAGCAGAAACTTGTAACCGCAGAAGAAGCTGTCAAGGTAATCAACTCAGGCGATTGGGTGGATTATGGATGGTGCAACGGCACGCCCGATCTGTTGGATCGCGCGCTGGCAAAGCGTACCGATGAATTAAACAACATCAACCTGCGCGGCGGCATCCTTTTAAAGCCGCTGGCAGTTTTTGAACGTGAAGACGCCGGGGAGCATTTTACCTGGAATTCCTGGCATATGTCTGGGATCGAACGCAAATTAATCAACCGTGGATGCGCATATTACGCGCCAATCCGCTATTCCGAACTGCCACGCTATTACAGGGAATCTGCGACGCGCAATCAAGCTGCAATGTTCCAGGTATCCCCTATGGACAAGCATGGGTACTTCAATTTCGGGCCAAACGCTTCTCATTTAGCGGCAGTCTGCGAAACCTCTTCCAAGGTAATTGTAGAGGTGAACGAAAATATGCCGCGCTGCCTGGGCGGCTTTGAAAACGGCGTACACATTTCTCAAGTAGACTTTATTGTAGAGGGCGAGAACCCTCCAATCGGAGAATTGGGGGCAGGCGGTCCGGCGACGGAGGTAGACAAGGCTGTCGCAAAGTTAATTGTAGAAGAAATCCCGAACGGCGCATGCCTGCAGCTTGGTATCGGCGGAATGCCCAATGCAGTCGGTTCTCTAATCGCAGAATCCGACTTAAAGGATCTGGGCGTCCACACGGAAATGTACGTAGATGCGTTTGTGGACATTGCCCGCGCAGGTAAGATCAATGGTTCCCAAAAGAACATTGACCGTTTCCGCCAGACTTATGCATTTGGCGCTGGGACAAAGAAGATGTACGATTACCTGGACGACAACCCAGAACTGATGAGCGCTCCTGTTAATTATACCAATGACATCCGTTCCATTTCCGAACTGGATCACTTTATGTCCATCAACAATGCCGTGGACATCGACTTGTTTGGGCAGATTAGTTCCGAATCCTCCGGGATCAAGCACATCAGCGGCGCAGGCGGGCAGCTTGACTTCGTATTAGGCGCTTACCTGTCAAAAGGCGGGAAAAGCTTTATCTGCTGCTCTTCCACCTTTAAGACGAAAGACGGCGAGTTAAAATCCAGGATCCTGCCAACGCTGCACCCAGGCTCTGTCGTAACGGACACAAGGGCGAATGTACATTATGTAGTTACAGAATATGGTAAGGTAAATTTAAAGGGCTTGTCTACATGGCAGAAATGCGAAGCTATTATCTCCGTAGCGCATCCTGATTTCCGGGACGAACTGATCCAGGAAGCTGGGAAAATGAAGATTTGGAGAAGAAGCAATAAATAAAGCCTTGCACACAACGCGCTATAGCGGCTATCCGGCGCGTAATTGAGATAACCTGCAGAGTATATACTATGTGAGCCAGCATCCGCGAAGACTCGAAATGCCTTTGCGCGGACGCCTGGCTCTTGCCTGTAGGATCCAATGGCCAGCCACTCCCCTCTTCTGCCCGCAACGCCGTACCATCCGTACTGCCAGCCAAATGATATGGCCATCCGCTGTTTCCGGAATGGAAATTTCACAATTACTTAGATTCGTTTCTGTCAGAAAGGACTCGCACCATGGATTTAAAATCACAATACCGAAAACACCAGGAACTGATAAATTATCTGTTTTTCGGCGTAGCAACGACTCTCGTAAACTGGCTGATCTATGCCGTCGCCATAAAGATTTTCCCAGGCGCCCTTACGCTCTGTAATACCTTAGGATGGCTGGGAGCCGTTATTTTTGCTTATGTGACAAATAAAATCTTCGTATTCCAAAGCAGGAAACGTCGTATCCAGGATATCTTACGTGAACTTCTCCTGTTTTTCGGATCCAGGGGCATGACTGGCCTAATCGAAATATTTTTACCCGTACTGCTCTACCATATCGGCCTAAACCAGACAATCCTCGGCATTGAAGGATTCCTGTCAAAGGCTATGGTAAGCATAATCATTATTGTGCTAAACTTTTTCTTAAGTAAATTCCTGGTCTTCCAAAAAAAGGGAAAGTAACCCCCTTTCCCAGAAGATATAAATGAAATAGCCAACATCTCACCTCCTGGCATGAGCAGGCTGCAACAAAAAGTAACAAAAAGTTTAAAAAAACCTTAAAAAATACTTGCAATTTCTAAATTTTTGTTTTATAATTTCTTTGTGTTGAGAGGTTGGCATTAAAGTTGAATTATCCGATATGCCAATTTCCTTAAATAGGGAAATCCTATAAACTCCATATCTGCGCCTCTAGCTCAGTTGGAAGAGCACCTGACTCTTAATCAGGGTGTCCAGGGTTCGAGCCCCTGGAGGCGCATGTAAAGCACTGTTTTCGATGGCTTTGACCTCGGGGATGGTGTTTTTTTTGTAATCTTCCTATCTATAAGCCGAATGTACGGCGACACGGTTTGGGGATTCGATTCTTGCCAACGTGGGCTTCTTACGTCTTTTTGCTGATTCGCTATGACAGCCATACAATAATCTTTTTTTAATATGCTTGCTATAGCATTCTCCTTACCGAATATCAATATTAGGCGATTGCAAAACTCCCTTTCTAGAAACAGCGGATGTACAATCTGTACA
>CAOKNO010000026.1 GCA_948470065.1 uncultured Eubacterium sp.
GAATGCGTCCTGTCAATGGTCAGGCATTTTCTCAAATGATTGTATTGGAGAAGCATTTCGTATTCCTCATTGTGTGCAAAATGAATGGCAAAGTGGTGGAATCCAAATTCCGTAACATCAACCTGCAGATCGATTACCCTGCCTCTGATTCCCTCCAATACAGCCGTTTCAGATATCTTCTTTCCGATGTATTCAACTTTATTTTTACGATAAGGCTCCAATTCCCGGACAGGACTTTGATAAATCCTTCCTTCCCTTAAAACAAGTTCTCTTGGCAGCGTCATCATTCCCGACCAATTACAGAAATCATTCGTTAACTTGGCGTCCCATGACTGCATCCACCCAATCATAATCCGCCTACCGTCCGCTGTCTGCAGGGTCTGGGGAGCATAGAAATCCAGACCATAATCTACAGACATAATTTTCTCCCTTTCAAATTGATGTGTGAGTTTATCATAATGCCCATATATAAATACAGAATTATTTCCATTATGGAACTCATAGCCTACCGCCCGCATATCCTGCGGAGAAACCATTAAAACCTGGCGGTTTCCTAGCGGGAAAAAATCCGGGCATTCCCACATCTTCCCATATTTCCCCCTGCTCTGATCCAGTACTGTAAGAAACTCCCACTGCCTCAAATTACCGGAACGGTACAACAGAACCTGCCCATCCCCATCTGCATTACAGTTACCGGCTACCAGATAATAATATTCTCCCTCTTTCCATATTTTAGGGTCTCTAAAATTTTCCGTACTGCCTCCTTCCGGAAGGCGGTCGCCAGCAATGACAGGGTTTCCATTATACTTGGTATAATTCAATCCATCTCCCTTTGCCATACACTGCACCTGGCAGTAATCATGCGTCCCATCTTCCAGATACTGATCCATTACGCCTGTATAAATCAGCACATGCCCCCCTTCAGCTTCTATCGCGCTTCCAGAGTAGCATCCTCCCTCATCATACCTTTCATCCGGCGCCATTGCTATTGGCAGATATTCCCATCTAATAAAGTCCTTGCTCTTACTGTGCCCCCAGTGCATCGGCCCCCACGCCTTGCTGAATGGATGATACTGGAAAAACAAATGATATTCTTCCTCATAAACGGAAAATCCATTTGGATCGTTCATCCAGCCCACGGGTGATGACAGATGATATACCGGCCTTGTCTCAGCAGGGATCTCCGAAATGCCTTTTCTTTCGATTTTCCGGGCCAAATCTAACTGGCTGCTTTTCACCTGCTCCATAGTCCCCATCCTTTCTCAGTATATTTCGATTGGAAAATAATCGGTTTTGTAACCGGTTATGTAACCGGTTACTTTATGTGTTTACAGTACCACTTTTTTATAGCGGTGTCAAGAGGTTTCCTAAAAAATAATAACCGGTTACGTAACCCGTTTTTAATTAAGATTGATTTTTCGGTTTTACAATGCTATACTAAAGATAATGAACAGAAACGTTCTTGTTGTCATGCTCTATTTCGGAGGTTTGTATGGATAAAAAGAAAGTAACATTTAACGATATCGCAAAATACACTAATTTTTCAAAAACGACAATATCACGGTATTTTAATAATCCAGATTCCCTTACCGTAGAAAACCAAGATATTATCGCACAGGCACTCATTGATTTAGGCTATCAAAAAAACAAACTTGCCAAAGTACTGGCAAATGGAAAAAGTGAATTTATCGGCATCATCATCCCTAACCTTTACCTTCATTATTACGCGGAAATGCTAAATCAGATTTTAAGCACATACAAAACTTTCGGATATAAATTCCTGGTTTTTATGAGCAGGGGCAACGCAGAAACGGAGCGGGAATATATTCAGGAATTGCTTGCATACAAGATTGAGGGCATGATCATTCTAAGCCATGCCATTCCCTCCAGCGAACTTGCCTCATATAATCTCCCCATCGTCTCCATCGAACGTGAAGACCAGTATATAAATAGTGTAAACACAGATAACTATATGGGAGCTGTCCAGGCGACCAGCCTGCTATCGAAAAGCGATTGCGACGTTTTAGTACACGTCAACTCTGTTTTCTCAAAGGACATCCCTGCCTACGGCCGTATTCAGGGTTTTGAAGACACCTGCAAAGAAAATAACATCAGGCATGAGTTGATTTTAAGGGATTTAGGGCACTCCCCACAGGAAATCCATAATATTATGGCAGAAATATATGAGTATTTGAATAGGAAATATCCCAGCCAAAGAAAAGGGTTATTCATGTCAACCGATACGTATGCCAACAGCATACTGAATATTATTTTTCGGGAATATGGTTCACTGTCAGATGAATACCGTATCATAGGTTTCGATGATTCCCCCATTGCAGCACAGGCAATCCTGCCGATCAGCACTGTGGGCCAGCAGATTGACAAAATAGCATACGAGGCAATGGAATTATTGGTAATGCTAATGGATGAAAGAAAGAAACGGCGCCCCAAACCGCAAATAGAACGGATCCACAAAAAAATAACCCCTATTTTAATCAGACGGGAAACAACAGAATAAACGGCTGCGTCTTATTGCTTGATTTTTGTAACTCTTCAACCAGCCTAACAGGAAGGGTTTCATTTGCATTAATATATTTGGCTAAGCTATCTCTGATCTCCATTGCACCAGGCAATACCAAGCTGTCATACGCACCCAAAACACCGGGGTATCCCTCGTTCTTCTAGTATCTTGCGCATCTTGTCCTTCGCCCTCATTGAAATATGCCGGATATTATCCTCGCTTTTTTCCAAAATTTCTGCAATCTCCGTGATGCTCATCTCATGGAAATACTGTAGCTGCAGGACTTCCCCATAGGGATATTTCAGTTCCCGCAGCAACGCTTCCAAATCGTTGGCCACCCCTTTTTGCACTTCCTGCTGTTCAATCCCCTGCCCTGTTTCTTCTTCCAGATACCATTCCTCTAGTTCTGTCTCTCCCCATATCTGTTTCTTTTTGATTAGATTAAAAGCCTTGTGTTTCACAATGGTAAGGATATAATTCCACACCTTATACGGCTCCTTACCTGCCACTGGTTCCATATGATCCAGCAATGCCAGGAACGTGTCTTGCACGACGTCTTCTGCATCCGACTCATGTTTCAAGATCTGGAACGCTGCCCAATACATCCTGTTTTGATATTCTTTGTATATTGCAAAAAACAATTCTTTCTCTTTTGTTTCTAACTGCTCCAGATCTTGAAACACTTCCATCCCTCATTCCAAATACGTTTTGGGCAACTTGCATCGGCATTGCGCTGCGCGTGTCGCCTTATTATTTCACCTTCACCTTCTTTGCTTTGCAAAAAGCGCCATATACTTCTGTCTTCCCTGACTTCTTGTATGGGCGGATACGGAAATAATATATCTTTTTCCTTTTTAGCTTCGTAATCGTCTTCGTTGTCGATTTGCTTCCAGTTACCCGGACGCTGTGCGGGGATTTAAATTTTGCATTTGATGCGTATTGGATCTGATAGCCGCTGGCTTTCGTTACTGCCTTCCATTTCAGCGACACCTTCTTGGCAGACTTGCTCTGTATCTTTTTCCATACCGTTTTCTTTGGCGCAACCTTTACTGTAATGGTCTTGGATGTTTTCTTATATGCGCTTGTCTCTGTAGCCGTTATTGTGATTTTGGCAATGCCGGTTCCTTTGATTGTTACCTTCCCGTTGTTCTTCCCAACGGCTGCAACCTTTGGATTGCCAGACGTATACTGTAGGCTTCCATTCCCCTTTTTCAATTTAGCCTTCAGGGAAAACGCCTTTTCCCCATATGTTTTAGAGAATGAAGATTTTACTGAGATTGCCTGCGTTCCCTTTTTGGCTGGCGCCGGTTTCTCGGGAGGCTTTGGCTTCTCCGGTTCTTTCGTCTTGGTATCCGCCTCGTATACCTGCCGCACCTGTTTTGCCGTCAAAGCTGCATTGTACACGGACACATCGTCGAACATGGCGTCGCGGATATCTTCCTCGTCATTGGCCAGCCCGGAACCTACGCTTACATCTACTGCCTTCTGGATGCATTTTGGAAGAGATGCGTCAAAACAACTGCCCAGATCCTTGGATACCGACCGCACAACATTGCCATTTACGTACAGCTTCACCCCTTCTGGGCTGACGGAATACGCGATATGGCGCCATCCGTCCGTATCCCACCCATACGGGCTGACGTTTACGTACGCATTTGCATTGATGCGCGGCGCAAGATCTGCGCTCACACGCGTCATTGGATAGACCGAATTGCTGTTGCCGCTGTTTGCTTCAAACAACGCGCTCTGCTTCCCATTGCCCTCTCCAAGCTTGACCCACATGCTGACGGTAAACCCGCGGTCCGTGACGGTGGAAAACGTATCAAAGGGCAGATGAAGGTAATTCTTCTTTTTCGCGCCCTGGGTATTCTGTACCTTCAGTACATTGCCGCGGACACTGTCTTTTACGACGGACGCAGTCCCTGTCAAAAACGCTTTGTTCGTCCCTTTTGAAGCCTTTGTTGGGTATACCGCCCCACTGGATGGCTGCGTTTCAAAATCAAACCCATACACAAGCGACTCCTGCAACGACGCTTCTTCTGTTTTCTCACTTCCCCAAAGGCAGGTATTGTTGCTGCCAATTGCAGAAAACGTCATAACCTCTTTCGCAGGGGACGCTTCATTGCGCTGCTTACAAAGGACGCCTTTGTAGGTAACCCCATCCCAGTTCAGCGTAATATAATCATATGCCTTGCCCGCTCCGGTGGATTTTTCCCAAGTCCCAGATACTGCGCCAATTACTGTGCCGTCTTCACATAAATCAATGGTTTTTGGCGTAATCATCTCCCCATTTGTAGCCGTCCCATGGTCGATCAGTTCATAGCTTCCTATAATTTCTTCCCGCTCGTAATGCGCGGCTGCTTCGCCCTGGTATTCATAGACCGACGCGACCGGCCATCCATCCTCGTTCCTATACTGCTGCCGTACGCGTACCTGATGCCCCTCATGCTGGTTTCCAGGGACGTCAAACCTCTGATGGTAAAAAAGAAACTGCCTCCCATCTTCGTCAATCAGCGCAGAATTATGCCCTGCCGCGCGGTATCCTGGCTGCCCCTGAAACTGATAATTCCCAATCAGCTTAATGCCATACCGATCATTATTGCTGCCACTGTCCTTGGCATTGTTGCCTGCCGCATCCAAATATGGCCCATAAACCTCCTTAGAACGGAACAAGCGCATATTATAGCCGCCGCCAGATAAAAGACCGCCATACGTTTCATATAGATAATAATAATCCGTGCCAGGATCGTACAAGATATAGCCGCCTTCCCCAGACTGATGGTTCCCGCCTGCTATGTGAGTACCGAAATACCGATCCGTCCAATTGCCGGAAGCTGGCTTTGTGCTGTCTGTACCCGGATATTTTACCGCGCCTGTCGCCTTGTCTAATTCATGGATAAACAGCCCGCCGGACCAGGAACCATACACCATATACAACCTGCCGTCTTTCCCGAAAAATACCGTCGGATCAATGGCGTTCGGCGCATAATTGTGGTTCCAGTCCCCATTGGCTGAAAACCAATTCTCGCTAATCCCAGATAATTCCCCAGCGGCAATCAACTCTGAAAGGTTCAAATAATCGTTGTCCCATTTTGTATTCCTGGCGCTGTCGCTCTTATCGCTGGCAATCCCTTTGTCTGGCTTCCCATGCTTGGTAAACCCGGAATAAACCACCGTATCCACATGCTGGTACGGTCCTTCTACATGTTTCGACACAGCATAGCCGATACAGGACCGCCGCCAAGTCGAAGACGCGCTGTAATAGAGCATATACGCACCCTTCGCGCCGTCTTCCCACGCATAATACGGATTGTACAAAACGTCCGGCGCCCAGACGCCTAACCCGCCGCCAATACAGTCGCCATCATCATACCCAGCCCATGCAAACGATTCCGCCAGGTTCTCCAACACATCCCCATAGACAGAATCCTGCTTCCAGCTATCTCCGCCGCGCGCATTCCAATCCAGGTTGATCTGCGTCCACTGGATAAGGTCTTGCGACTTCGCGTCCGCCATATGGGTCCCAAACAAATAATATGTCCCATCTGCCTTGACAATGGATGGATCATGCACAGAAACGCGGGAAGGCGCTACAAAATCCATGGTTCCATCTTCTGTAGATGCGCCTGTAGCCGCATCTACAGAAGATGGAAGCGCTATCCCGCAAGCGTTTACCATGGCGACAGACAGCGCCAATGCAACGTAACGTTTCCAACCTTTCCTTCTCATTCTCCCTTCTCCTTCCTAAAAATCGGCAAATACTTCCATCTGCTTTTTGAGTTCCTCCACAATCTCCCGGTTCGTATCCATACGTCCTGTAATATCTGCAATGTCCCCGACCAGGCTTTTGGCGCTGCCTGCAACCCCAGTAATCCCGGCAGCGTCTTCATCGATTGCCTTTGTAATGCTTTCCATAGAGCCTGCGATCTCGTTCATTGAATTTCTAAGATGGTCAATCCTGCTGTTAAATGCGTCAATCGCTTCCTTGACGTAGTCCGCGTCCTCTTTATACTGCTTCCCTGAAGATACAAATTCCTGGAAATTCCCCAAAATCGTCTCGCTCAAATAATCCGCCATGTCCTGGGAATGCTTCGACAAGTTATGTACCGCATCGGTAACAATCTGATTGACCTTCTGGATATGCCCGGCAGTCTCACTACACGAATCCGCCAAAGACTTGATTTCTGCTGCAACCACCGCAAACCCTTTCCCGGCCTCTCCAGCGCGCACCGCTTCCACGGAAGCGTTCAAGGCAATCATATTAGTTGATGATGAGATTTTTATAATATCCTTGGTCAGGCTGTTTACCTGATCGACGCTCCTGCTATTTTCAATCGCCTCTTGCAATACCTCAAGGATATCCGCCGCTTTCTTTTGGATAACTTCTGTATTTTCCTGCGCCGCTGCTTCCATCTCATTTGCCCGTAGTTTCATAGCAGAGGAATACTCCGTGATGGCGCTGCATTCTTCCGCCATATCGTGGACGTCCCCTTTGATATCTGTCGTGTTACGGTTAATAATCGCTACATTATCCGCCACCTTCTGGATTGCCATGGACAGGGAGGCTGCGAGGGCAGAAAGGCTTCTGGTGCTTTTCCCTGACGTGCGGGTATGTTTTAACACCTCCCCCGTCGCTTCATCCAGCTTCTGCGAGCTTTCCTGAAGCGTATCTACCGTACCCTTGATCGGTGTTATCACGTACTTTTTGATGATCCGGATAGCCGCAAGCACCAATACCAGGCATGCTGCAATCGATATAACAGCAATCATCAAGGAAACCAGATAGACAACCCAAAGCGTGCGCCTTGCCTCGGCCGTCCTTGCGCTGACCGCGGCATACAGTTCATCCGTATCAGCCGCTATGGCGTCCCCAAAGCGGGCGACGTCTCCATTGGCGTACGCATAGGCGTCCTGTGTCTTGCTGTCCGCGCTTGCGCATACAAGGTAAACCAAGGCATGCTTAAAGGAATCGTAATGTTCTAAAAGCTGCGCGTAGACTGCTTCCTCCTCTTCTGCGACGTATTCCTTATAATCCTTTAAATATGTTTCCAATACCTTTTCTTCTTCCTTGATCTGCGCCACAACCGTAATCATGGTCTGATAGTCTGTCGCTACGATGTGCGACAGCGCCATCTTATGGATATCCGTAGTCGTATGGCGGATGTTCTGCAATGTCTCAGACCCTACCATATTGTTATCTACAATGTTAGAAGCATTGGAATTTACATTATTGATACTAAACACCGACAAGGCATTGGAAATCAACGCCACAATTCCCAAAAGAATAATCAGAAGTACCAGACGTTGTTGTATTGTGAGTTTCTTCTTCATATTACATCAACAAATCCTTTCAACCTATCATCTATAGGTAATTGCGAAACCCTCTCTGGGACAGACGCGTCTGTCCAATCCATACAAAAGCGGGCTCCAGACGCCGTCGCAAGTCGCCCTTTTTTTGTATAGATTGTACATCCGCTGTTTCTAGAAAGGGAGTTTTGCAATCGCCTATATCATCTATCTTGCAGAAATGCCTTCCACCATCTCATCTAGCTGCTCCTGTAAGTCTTGGCCGGAAGGATTTCCTTTCGCCATGTTTTCCGCAAATACAATAACGGGATCCCAAAACTTGCCGCCTACCCTCTGGAGCTGGGAAAATTCTGACTGCTCTAACAGAGCGGCGATTGCAGGCGACTGCCCGATCTCGTCGGAAGCTGCAACTACTATATTTGACGGGCCTTGCCCGCGCATTTTAAAACGGAGCCTTTGGTTCTCTTCATTCGTAATCCATTCCGCAAGCCTGGCTGCCCATTCTGGGTGTTTGGAATAGGCGTTTACCCCGACTAGCTTACAGCCAGAGAACGAAGCCATCTGCACCTGTTTGCCGTTACAGCTATATGTGGGCAGCTTGGATGCTCTGGTATCCTCTCCCCAGGCTTCCTCTACCGTAATGGCGTTCCATACGCCGCTGACGCCCGCTACTATGGAACCATTCTTTACGCCTTCTACAAATTCCTCGTCGGTACAACTGACAAAGCCAGGGCTTTCTGCAATCTTTATCATTGCCTGGGCTACGTCGATCCCCCGGATTTCTCCGTCCGCCTGGTTCCAGGTGCAGTAATTGGTAATCCCATCCTCATTTAAGCCGACTTGAAGCCCGGTATTCCCAAAGAACGAATATACATACCATGCCGAAGACCAGTCCATAGCAAATAATTTCTTCTTTGCAGACGCGGCTTTTAATATGCCGTCCAGCGTCTTCGCCTGTTCTTCTGAGACGTATTGCTTGTTATAATATAAAAAATATCCGTTATCCGCGGTCAATGGATATGCATACAACTGACCGTCTACTGTGGCCGCCTCCGTTGTGCTTTCAAGGTTCCTGCCTTGGATTTCATCTGCTTGTTCAATGGGCTCTAACGCCCCCGCAGCCGCCAGGGTATTTAACTGATCGTCTGCAAAGGTAAATACGTCCGCGCCAGCCTCCAATCCGCCGATCAGCGCATCCTTACACTGGGATTCCCCCTGCACCTCAAATGAAATCTCAAACTCTGCCTGCCCCTGGTAGTTTGCCTGAAAGCTCTGGAGCATCTGATCCATCAATTCAGTATCTTCCTCCGCCCCCCAGACCACCAGTTCCACTCTTTGGGATCCGGTATCCTCCACATCCGTTTCTTCTTCCACATCTGTTTCTTCCCCCATATCCGTTTTCCCTGCCAAGCCACATCCTGTTAGCGCTGCGGCGCATAGGATCCCGAGAAGAAATCCATATACTCTCTTTCCCATATGTACTCCATCCTTTTTGTTCCAAATTCTTACTTTGTATTATACCATTGATACGATTTACTTGCAATAAGGGCGTCCCAAACGAAGCCATGACGCTACGCCTTTTTCCAAGAGATCGTGACGCGCACTGAAGTCTTGTTTTTCCCTACGCCAGACGCCTGGAATTTCGTTATCTCGGGCTTTCCCAACGATGTCTGTATAGGATTTTGCCATACCAGTATGGCGTGCCTGCCTGCCCCTGTTTTGTTTCACGGCTGTTGCACTGGCTGCAGAACCGTTCCATCTCATACGTCCCCCCGACATAAGACCATCCGCCGTAAGCATGGCTTACTTTGGCAACCAGCGTATCCCCTTCCTTTTTTACACAAGGCAGGGCTTTTTTGAATTGTGACCTGGGCTGCGCTTGCCGCTCCTGCCTGGCCATAATTGACGCCTGCCAAGTACACGCCGCTGTTATTTTTACCACATAGATATTCCCATTTTCACTAAAGGACAGGAAGCTTGGCGACGCATACAGGCTGTCTGTATAATCATTTGTCACAACATCATTTGTGGCGTCGATAATCAGCCACTCATTTCCAATATACGCCATACAGTTCCCTGTTTGTTTCGCTTCCTCCAGTCTTCAGATCGACAAAGGTACGCCCAAATTCCACGGCATAATCGTACGCATCAGAAGGCTTATGCCCATAAATTACGGCATTTTTACAAATCGTATCCGCATCCCGCATAATGCGGCAGCCTGGATTCTGCACGGTCACCTTTTTCAAGGTAACGCTGCCCATCGCTTTGTATTCCACCATCGTTGTACGCTCTGGAAGCGTGACCTCCTCTAAATATTGCAGGAATGAAAACGCACGGTAGCAGATTGTCGTAACCGTATCGGGAACGGTATATTCCCGCCCAGCGCGGCTTGGCGCATAAAGCACCAGTTCAGTCTCCGCCTGGTTGAACACGACATTATCAACAGAACAGTAATAAGGGCTTCCCTCCTGTACCGTAAGGATGGAAACCGCCGGGCAGGACGTATATACTTCGCTTAATTCCCGAACCGTTTTGGGTATAAGGACCTCCCGTAATTTCTCACAATATACAATGACTGCACGGTTTATCGATTCACAAGCATCCCCAAAATCAACGCTCTCTAGCGATGTACAGTAACAAATGATTTCACCATCCATGGTCTTTATGTGGTTTAAATCCAGCGATTGGATATAGGGATTCCGGCTAAAACAGCCTGCCCTGGCAGCCGTTGCACTGTCTGGAACCAGATAGGAACTGTCCTTCTTGACCTGTGGGTAGTTGTAAATGGTACGCATATCCTTGGAAAACAGTACGCCGTCTTTTGAAGCATAAGCTTTATTACCCGAATGAACCTGTATGGTTTCTAACACCTTTAAATACGAGAACCCATGTAAGACGCCGTTTCCAGTTTTTCCCTTTCATCATACCTTCTCCTTCTTTCCCAAATAAGTGCAAATACCAACTGCTACCGAAGCCTCTTTGTAAGACCCGCCTTTTTCAGCAGCCTTTTATATTCCGCCTTCCTGGATGCCGGGGCTTTCAGCTTGATGGAAGAAACCAATTTCCCGGTATTCCGAAAAGCGCTCTTCCCAAAAGATTTCCCGTTCAGCTTCTGGCTTTTGATGGTAATTTCAGATACATATCCGTTATCTGCAAATGCCTTCTGCCCAATGCTAGATACATACTTCCCTATGCTTATTTTCCGGATCTGTTTCCCTGGCAGGGCATTGCAAAAAGCGCCTTTTTTTATTGCTGTTACAGGATATTTTTTCCCACAAACGGTTACTTTATCTGGAATTACGATTTGATTGGGATGGGACGTAAATTTAATGCCAGACGCCGTCAGTTTTTTATCCTTGTAAATATAGGTGATCCCATCGACCTGATACGATTTCCCATTTTTGGGCTTCTGTTCCTTTCCAGAATTACCAGAACTGCCCACCTTATGCGCTACCGTCTTGCTCCAATCCGAATAATATGTCTTGCCGTTTAAGGCTTTCTTATAAGTACGGAGTTGAAAATAAAAGGTTTTCCCACGAGAGAGATGCTTGCTGAACGTGCATCCCTCTGTAGGGATACCCATAAACACCACCATTGGGGTTTTTACTTTATATACCTTTGATTTAAAATTCCGATCCATGGAATAACGTATCTGGAAACCGCCTATTTTATCATAACCCCAGTCCAAACCTTCCCATCTTACATTAACGGTATGGTCATTTTTCAAAGGCTCCCATGGAATAACCCGATCTTCCGTTATTTTTGAAATTTCAGCCCCTTTCATTTTGAACTCGATTGAAAAAGTTGCAGAGGCTGCCTGATAGGAATCTGTTTCTTCTGCCCTTACTTTTATCTTCACTGTACCAAGAAAGCCATTTTTTACCCGAACCGAACAAGATTGCAAGCCATCTTTTTTCACAGAAACGCCTTTTGTCGTGGTAGAGAACTGAAGCGGTACAAATCCTTTGTCGTTAAAATAGATCTGACTGGTGGTGGCTTCCGAATATGTATAAATTGTCTTGTAATAAGAATCTAGTGAAAGCTTATTTTTTGCCTTTTTTATTTCAAAGGTAGCCGTCGCCCGGCTGCCCTCATAAACGCCTTTTCCAATAATTGTGATTTCATGTACCCCTACGGTAGATGCAGTAGAACCATAAAGCGTATAATCTATCCCCTGCGATAAGATAACGCCGCCGTCCTGGATGGTTACTTCAGGCTCGCAGATATATCCAGTATAATAAAAAGATTTCTGAGAAAGCGTTATCCTACAAGCGCTGATATCCTTAACGGCAGCAAACGCCTTCTGCCCCGGAATCAGGAGCATTAAAGCCAGAATACCAAACACACCTAGCCACAGCAAGAAATCCAGCATTATTTTTTGCTTATCCGCCTTTGTTGTTTCCCCATAATATGCCTTAATAAGATTCATTTTAATCCCTCCTATTTTCCAATATCTAATTTATACACCGTAGCACGTTTTGTTCCGTCTGCTGTCGTCCAGTAAACACAGCCGTTCCTGTACTTGATTTCTTCACACTCGTTTAACAGGATATTTCCTATTTTCGTTGCTTTCTGCAGTATTTTCCCAGAAGCAGAAAGCACCATATAATAGCTTTCTATATTGTTGCCTGTTTCCTTTTCCCATAAAATAAGAATCCGATCCTTTTCCATAACAACAAGATTGCAGGCAACTACGGAAGCGTTTTTATAATTTGTAAGCCACTGGATCCCTGTGTCCGTATAAGGTTTTCCACAGGAAGTCCCTTTTCGTTTCTTTCCCTTTAGGATAGAAGCTTTGGTAATCGGGCTAACGATCTGCAAAAAAAGCTGATGATTTTCCTTCTTATAATTTTGGTTCATAGAAGGTGCAGAAACGCATGCCATTGCAATGCCAGAAGATACCTCGCCAACCCCTCCAAGACGCGCTTCTGTCCAGTTCAAACCGGAATCTCCATGGAAATGGAAGGTACAGGCATTCCAAGGATGCGTGTTCCCCACTTCCTCTAAATCAAACCCCCGCGGATAAGCATCTCCCAAATTTGCAAACAAGACGTCCCCATTGGAAAGTGCAAGGACACGCTGATCGAAGGAATGGCTGACATAATTCTCATAATCCTTAAGGGCTTTCATCGTTTTGATATCAACGCTAACCACACCGTTTGACTGATGGCCGTTATTCATCAGCCTTGCATAAGAGCACACCAGGATATTCCCCTGATACGTGACGGCGCAGTTCCCCGCGTCAAATGGGTCCTGCGTATCAAACAACTCCCCTGTATTGCGGAAATTGCAGCTTTTGATAAATTTCCCGCTTTTGCTGTATTTTGATACCGCTAAAACGATTTTACCCTGACGCGCTCTTTGCCCCCAGACAATATAATAATTCCCATCCGGGCCGCAGCTTACGCTCCCTACCTTCTCATGCTTCTTTTTCATTTTTAACGTCTTCTTAATTTTAAGGCTTGCATTGTCAAGCGTACTGATATAGACGTATCTCCCTCTGCTGTATGCAATCGTATACCGCCCCTTAGAATCAAAGAAATCACTGATCCCTGATACCCTCGCATATGCGTCGTGATTAAGGTAATTCCCCGTCAACGCCTCTGCCTTCAGATGGATTGTCCTCTTTTTTATTTTCACTGGCTTGGAATTTTGTACCGCCTGCTTCTTGGAGTTTGTATATGCGGTCATAGAAATTGGGATTGAATCATACGTCTTTCCTTGTACCTTCTGAAAAGCGGCAACCTGATAATTGTAACGAGAACCCTTCTTTAATTTACGGTCTGTGTATGTATTTGTCTTTCCTTTCTGGATTACAGCAATTTTCTTATATTTCTTAGAGGTGCCTTTGGAACGGTAAATAACATAACCTGACGCACCGTTTACCTTCGTCCAGGTAATCTGGATGCTGGAAGAAGAAATATTCTTCGTAGTGCATATTTGAGCCGGCGCATTTGGGACTACATCATAAGACGCGCGTTTACTTCCGGTATATCCATACTTGTTGCCAGTTACTGCCGTTAAAGTTACCGTCTTCGTCCCTACGTTCCCCCGTTCCTCATAAGACGGCCAAAAACAGGTATAATCACTGCCTTCTTCTAATGTCCTGCCGTTTAATTTTACATAGACAGACTGGTCATACGCATTCTTTTGTGCGATACTTTTTTTCAAAAAGGTAACTTTTGCATTCGAAAGATTAATACCATCTATCAGGCTGATCTTCGCGTTATGCTCCTTTGCAAACTTATACGCATTGGAAGAAAGAGAGCATACAAACGTAATTTTGGGCACACCATAAAAAGCCGAATCACCAATCAAAGTATCCTTCCCCTTTATAATCACCTTATTGATGGCATAGCAGTAATAAAAAGCATTTGGTTCAATATTCTGTATGGAATCTGGAATGGTTACTTCCATAAGATTTGGACAATAAACAGCATAGGAGGCAATGGAAACAACAGGCTTCCCATCCAATGTGGAAGGGATTACCAACTGCTCTTCCTCACCCTCATAATCTGTAATTGTAACTGTACCAGATGCAGATACCTTGTATTCATACCCTCCAGATGTTAACGCTTCTGCCTGGGGCAAAGACGTTTCCCCTGTTCCATCAACTACAGCCTTATCTTTCATTGTTTCGCCTGTATCCTGTTTGAAACCATGGTTTTCTTCTCCAGATGTATTTTGTATCGGATCAGCCTCTTCCTTTTCCGGAATTGCTTGTACAGGATCCTTCTCTTCTAGAACCGCTTGTGCAGGATCTTTCTCTTCTAGAACCGCTTGTGCAGGCTTCTCTCCTTCCTCTTCTACCTCTAGCATTTCAAGAGAATCCTCCTGCCCGGATTGAACTGATACAGGCATTACAACGGAAGCTTCTAAGAAACATACACACCCTAAAATACATGCCAATATTTGAACCCACCTTTTTCCCTTTTCACATTCCATAACTTTTATCCTCCTTTACACAACAGCTTCTATAATAACCCGCCCCTCTATCTGGATCCTCCTGACGCCCGTTTTCTTCTGCTTATTGAAATTAAAACTGACCAGATATCCTTGTTTTGTATGGTACAATTCCAGATAATCCATAAGCTGCTTTTCCCCTCTTCTGTGATACTCCTGCCCGCGCCAGATCTTTAACTCTATCACATGCTGCTGCCCGCCATAATCTACAATTACATCCGTCCGCCTATTTGTCCGTGTCCTCGCTTCAATATAATAATTCCCAACGCCATTGATAATTGGCTTCAAATACAGCAAGAAAAGGCTGCGCCCGTCCTCTTCCAAAAATTTTTCGTTGTATTCCGGGAAAACCTCCTCATAATAATCTACAAATTTCTGAAGGACTAATTCCATATCCAACCTTCCATCCTTCACAAAACGGTTTCCATTTCCCCCACCATGCCCTGTTATCCCTTCTAATTCCTTCTTCCTGGATTTTTCTGCCAGGAAACCATTGTATAGCCTGGTTTCAAATATCCGGTTCGCTACGCTTACGATATGGTTCTTTATTTCCACAAACCCAAACATTGCCGCCATCCGGATCCCAAGATCCCCAGGGATATATTCTATCACCTTCCCTTCCAACAATAACTCCTGCAGCATCCCCTTTAAATCTGGATAGTCCAAAAGCTTATTATCCAACGATTCAAACAGCGTATTGTCCTCCGACAGTATGATGCGTACTGCTGCAAGAAATCCCTCTCTTGTCCATGCTGCCTCCCTGTCTGGAAACCCTATGCTCCCTGGGATCTTTTCATCCATCAGCTTACAGAGATAAGACACTAAAAATGGATACCCAGATGTATAATCATAGATCTGCCGTGCCAACAACTTCGTATCCATCTGGATCTGATAGTCCTCACGATACTCTTTCAGCATTTTGGCAATCCCTGCTTCTTCCAGGCTCATATCAACGTCAAAGTCGGCTGCAATATTCCATGGGCTGTTCATTTTATATTCCGGCACAGATTTATCTGCCAGGTTTTTCATATCATATACTCCAGCCAGTATAACGGAATGGAATGCTGGCTTCTTCTCCCTTGCAATGTAATATCCCCGCAATTGCGACAAGAAATCCAAAAATACCGGATAGCGGCTTCCACTATCCGCTTCATCCACCAAAAGCACGATCTTTTCTGTAGCAGATCCGCACCATTTACTCAAGCATCGGAACAACATGGAAAGCCTGTTCTGTTCCCCTTCCCCTTGTGCAAACAGTTCCAATTGCCTCTGGATATCCGCCGGGATCTCCCCCTGGCATCCCCCTTCTAACAGTTCCAAACAGAAATTTCGGACAAATGACGCTTCCATCTGGAAGTCAGCGGCGCCAAATACCTGGAAATCCAGGCTGATTACCGTATATTCCTGCTTCAAGGATTGTTCCAACGCATAAAGTGTCGTTGTCTTCCCATATTGGCGGGCACAAGTTTTTGTAAAATACTGTCCCTGATCCACCATAGCCTTTATCTTATTTATTTTTCCCCCATATCTACCATATAGTGTATTCCTGGAATACACCCAGCGCTGATATTAAATACCTTCCCCATAATCCCTCCCTTAAGCATCCTGCAAAATGCTCGCTTTGCCATTCCCCCACACTACTTCTCACTTACTGCTTCGCAATCCAGATCACAGCATCTCCCAAAGCTGCTCGTTCATCCTATGATATGCCTCCCTGTCTTTTTTTGCCATTTGGATCCCTGCGCATCCTGCCAGTTCAAACAGCATATCCATCACCTTCCCTGGGCGAAACCCTGTCTTTTTCTCCACCCATTCTTCCGTAACCCCGACAATCTCATGGGCTGCCAGGTTGCGCACCTCACGTTCTACGGTCCGTATCCCCCGCATCAGTTCCAATATGTTTTCATCCTCGCAAACCTGTTCCATAATCATTAACACCACATAAGAAGACAAATGTGTAAAGTCCCCCCAGTTCACATTCGGACGGATCCCCTTTTCTTTCAGCTTTTCCAAAGAAAGGCACCATGCGCCCTCTCTTGCCTGCGTCCCGATATCCTGGAACGAAAGATCGCAATACCGTTTCAGCACACGTTCCGATAAGGAATAAAAAACAGGCGTCACATCCCGGATAAAGTCGATGTACTGCTTCTTCCAAAGCTTCGCCTGCATTGCCAAAAGATATTCAAACTCTTTCATTTCCCGTTCCTGCACAATCGGGAACCAACGGTCAATCCCATACTTCTTGCGGTTTCCATTCACAAACCGCAAATCCAGCCTGTTGCGCGCAATCGCAATCTCTAGGCATCCCCAAAACTCCTCCGAAGGCGCCTGATATAACGTTTCCGCCATAAGCTTTGCCGCCTCATAATCATACGCCAGCAGGTGCTTGTGTATATTCTCTTTGCGGATACGGTCTAACAAATACTTCGCGTCTGACACGCTACAGCGGTTCTCAAACCCCTCTTCCCTGTCCAGGTTGCACTCCCACTGTTCCTCTAGCTGATACGTGTCTTTGTTTTCATGCATTTTATTGCTGGATTTCGCCGGGGTGGACACCTGGATCGCCTGGACGTTCTTCCAAAGCATGGAAATAATCTGAAGTGAACATTTCATAGCTGGCGTACCAGAAGAAACATTTAAAAGAAATTCCTCCGGCTGATCCTTCCTCTGGATCTCTCCTACCAGCCGTTCAAACGAGTTGATAAACGCATCAAAGACCTGGACGCGTTCCATGGATTCATCACGGATTGCCTCTACCTCAAACGTATGCCCCAATTCCTTTCCAAGCAGATGGACTGCCCTGCGGTAACGGTCGTCCTTATCGTGGTATTGGCACATCTCTTTTGACAGATAGAGATAGACCTTATCCGGCCGGTAGACCCTGCAGATATGCAGTACCCCGCCGTCTGCACAATTCGAGATTGGATCTGTGCTTCCAATCGCACTGAATAGCACCTTCACTCCTGTTCCCTCCTTCGCTCCCAAACACCTGATCCCTAAATCCCATCACGCAGATTCAACAATTCCGTCCCCTTCCGGGGTACTATCTTACAATTATGAATATTCCATTAGGTGGAAATGCATATTTTCCGTCCCCTTCCGGGGAAAACATTCTTTCCAAGATGATATTTACCAAATTTATTAATTATAGGAGTTTTCCGTCCCCCTTAGGGAAACAAATGCCAATCAAAACATGAGGTAATATATTTCAGGATTCCCTTAGCCGTCCGCCCCTTTAACAGAGTTATCCTCCTAATGTCTAATGTACCATATTCCCCTATCCTCTGTCAATGATGAACCCAGCCTGTACACAGGCAGCCCAGGGGACGCCTCCTGGGACGCCGTCCGTCCACCTTGCTCCATCAACCTCATCCTACAATGCCCCATCTGGCGCCTTTCCCCTTTGTAATACGCCACTTTACAGACATGCGGCGATACGCCAAGCGCCTGATCCTCCTCATGCTTATGGCTCCTTGGGACGCCCGTTGCCTGGAAAATATCCATTGCCGCCTGTACCCCCTCTTTTTCCCCAAACAACGGATACACTCCCGTCTTCGTCGCAAACCCAACTCCGCCGCCAAGCCATACGTCCTGCCCTTCTGGCAGCCCTAACCCTGGGTAGTTCTTTAAGAAACACGCATGATACATCTGCCCGAACCTTGCCACCGCCTGCACCAGGCTATCTTTTGTGATATCGCAGATAGTCGTATCTACCGTAACCTGGCACGGTATCACAGTCCCTGGGCGCAGCGCTTCACGCAGCATGTTTAACCGCCTCTCTGTACCGTCCGTATGCAATTCCACACGCTGGCAAAGCGCCAGATCCTCACAAGACAACGGCTTACTGTCACCAACCAAAAGCCCTGCCAGCTTATCGTTTGCCGGGCTATCCGGCTGCCTGAAATTCCGCCCCAACGTCCGGTACGCGGCCTGTTCCATCTGTGCCGACTCCCGTTTGCATATCCCACGGAACGGCCTTCCGGTTTTCTTGTTTTGCATCAAGGCATCTGAAACGCCCTTTTTTACGTCCTGGTATTTCCCTGGGCGTTCCATTATATCGTTTGCCAGCAGGATGGTCCGCAGCATCCCTTTGATGGAACTTCCTGGCACATACGGATTTCCGTAAGGATCCTTGTTAAACTCCAGGATTGGCAATTTACCCCGTGGCTCTAAAACGGCATCTGCACCGTCTACCTCATAACGGGCGCACGGCAAGTATTGCCCGCGCAGGATCCCACGTCCTTCAAGCCATCTCCCCACATCTTCCCGGTTTTTGCCTAACAAGAATGCTTCGTATGCTTCCATCAGGCCTTCCTTTGCCAGCAGACAAGACAGCTTTACCGGATCCATCACGGCCACACGTTGATCCTGCGGGAAAAACGCATATTCCTTTTTCCCGATCTCTTTCCCATTTCCAATAAAAACAGGTCCTTCCACCGTCAATTCTAAGTCGTAAACCTGATATACCTCTTTCATGGCGCCACCTCCATCCACAACGGCTTTGCATATCGGTATACCGGATGGCTTCCCCCTGCGCTGACGTCGTAGATATCTCCTTCAAACCGTTCCTGAAAGCAAGATCCCGCTTGCATAACGTACAGATCCCGTTTCCTCCTTGGCTCCTTTGCATATACCTCCGACGCCACAAAGCCTCCCCGCCTGGCGAGAAGGTAGCTTGCATGTGCCAGTGACGTCTCCAGTTCTTCGTCTTTGGGAAGGCAGGCAGAAAGCGACATATAGACAGGCTTCCCACTCCCCAGCGGTTCCTCCCGGTATCTGGCCGCTTCTTCCTGTTTTGGCTTAAGCGCCCCCTGTAGCTGCCCGCGCACCAGGCGTCCCTTCCAATCATCTGGCACTTCCTCCCGTTCCAGCAAAAACCTGCCCAGCCCTGCCGTACGTTTCCCGCCAATCCCGGACAGGGGCAAGGCTTCTATGGATTGCTCTGCAAACGCGGCGTCTTCTTTTGTTTCGTAGCCTGCAATTACATACAGCCCGCTCCCTGGATAGAAGGCATATATCCCAATCTGGTAAGGCATTGCTTCCTCCATGCCCCGGACAGCCGCAATGGCGCGTAGCTCTGCTTGCCCCAGATGTTCCTTCAGACGGTTGGCTTCCATCTTCACATCTAGTTCCCCGGTTAGATATTCCTCCAGCTTCTGGGCTGGAACGTACGGCAGCTTCTTATATGCCTTTTTCAACGTAGAATCCCCTTGCCCCTGTCCGGCTTCGATTTTCAACATTGGCTTTGGCAGGTAGTAGGTATCACCAATATATGGGAATGCGTCTGAAATCCGTATGCTCCCCCGCCGCGCCCTCAGCGCCAGCTCTTCTAGCTTCTGGCCGCCCTGCTTGACGCATTCTTGGCACATAGCGGAAAAAAACGTATCCGCAAGGAAGGTATTGGATGCATCTTCCAAGGAATGTTTCCCAAAATGCACCGACGTGGTAAATACAAGCTTATAAATCTGGTATTCCATACGCTACACTTCCTCCAGCATTTGGCGGCACTTCCCTACAATCTCCTCAGATACCGTGCCAATCACAACCTTTGCGTCCAACCCCTGGAACTTCACTTTTCCGTATCCCCTAGAGCCGTTGCCTCCTAGATAATCAAACTGCAGCAGCCGAAATCCCTGGGAAATTACCTCGAAATCCTCTATGACTTCCGTTTCCTTTGATACCTCGTAAACCATATCGATCGAAAACCTCGCCCCCCTGACGACACGTTCTACCTGCCTGGGGTTTGCGACTGCCGTAATCCGGTCGATGGAGTTTTCAAACTTTATCTCCGTCATACCCATAAGCCCTTGTCCGCGCAATTCCTTTTCATTGCATATCACCATATCGGACACCAGGATACGGCTTCTCTTTGCCCTGCCTTTTTGGGATGTGCCAAACACCCTGGCGAGACGTTCGTTATCTTCATTCGGGCTTTTTACAATGCCTTCGTTATACACTTTGGCCAAAAGGGCGCGCATCTTACCTTTTAAGGAACTCCCTGGCACCATCGGCTGGTTCGTCCTTATATCACGTACCACCGGAGAATCCACCGCGCCGATTGCCGCAAATGCACAAGATCCTCCGATATGCATCCCTGTTACTGCTTCCATCTGCCCTGTCACTTGTATCTTTGCATACATCTCCGTTCCCCCTAGCTTTCTCTTCCACCATAAAATTTATGGTATGCCACCAACGCTTCCATATAATGGCTGAACAAGAGATACTGTTTCTTGCTGTTTCCAATCTCCTGGATACAGGATAAAATATCTGCATCTTCTACGAAATTCCGAACAGACGGTTCCTTGCCTGCCTCGTAGACAAAACGTACCTTCAGGTAATCCACCCTCCCCTTTAGTTCGTCGCATAGCTCCTCTTGCTTCGAGTTCAGCGCTTCATGATAAAGATCCGTCGTCATCGCCAGAAGGTTCCTGATTTTCGAGGTTGTCACCATTGGCAATGGCCTTCCATTGCGCAGGTTTTTCCTGGCTTTGTGCTTTTTAATCGCTGCCTCTGCCTGTTCTACATACGTCTTCTCTGTAATTACCATCCCATCCACCTCTGCTTCTCTTGCCAGTCCTCTGTATTCTGGTACCGTCTCTGCCCTATCCTTCTTCCTTATCACGGATCTGATACGCATAGATCGTCATCGCCGTCTTAAGCTGCCTACAGTCCTTCTCCTGCCGGATCCACTGGTACATCTTCCTGGAAAATGCCTGATACCTGGCCTTCTCTTCCTGGCTGGATTCTTCCTTTGGCTCCATACACGCCAGCAAGTACACATACCGTGCAACATTGATTTTCTCTTCCTGGCTGCGCACCAGTTCCAGCAAATGATATAAAAAAACCTTGCCATGCTGCTCAGAATGCCGGAAAAAACCGGAAACCGCCTGGTACTTCTCCAAAAGCACCTCGTCCACAAATTCCTCCCAGCAATACGTGCCGTCACCGATCGTATACCAATCCCCCGATTCCTTATCATACACTTTATGGGTGCTTCCATCGGGCAAAAACGTCACCGCATTTTTCCCTGGCAGCATCTTGGCATCCTCCTCCAAATCCGCTGTTTCCTTTGCGCTGATATGAATGGGGAATTTAGACTGGTATAAGCCAATGCCTGCCGATAAGGACAATGTCCCTTCCGTATATTTATGGAATGCCTGCCGGATGTCGACAGACGCTTCTAAAATATCATCCCAAGCCCCAACCAGGAACAGATCGTCCCCGCCGGAATAGACAACAGCCGCCTTACGCGCTTCCTTTACCCTACCATCTAAGGTGTACTCTGGGTTTTCTAATATCGTATTGATATAACGCTTGAAAAACAGCGACATCTGCCTAGAAAACGCTGCTGTCCGTAAAAGCGTCACATACTTATCGCCATGTCTGCCGCTCTCAAAGCCTGATACAAAAGCCTTGCCCAGGTTATCGACGTCTGCCCGCAGGATCCCGACGCGTGCAATCCCTTCGGCCTGGCTTGCCAACCCAACAAACGTATCCCCTGTGCTATAGCTTCCAACCCACAGCCGAAAAGCCTTCTGCCCAAAAACAGTGGTTTGATTCTTCCGATAAGCACGCAGGAACCCTGCGTCCCGCGCCACCCGTTTCTCTAAGCTGCCTGCGCTGTCTGCCGTAAGGTACGCCCCAAATGGCAGCGGCAAAACGTCATCCCCGCTGGTACTGCTGACTGTAAAGAACTCACCGTACAAGATTACCTTTGAAAGCTGCAAAAGAGATGCGCAAAACGGGCAGGCGCCATCTTCTAGGATCCTATCCTGCCGTTTGCATACCTTACATTCCCGGCTCATATCCTCTGGGTTCTTCCGGTTTAACGCCTGGATCTGATCCGCCGTATACCTTGCAGTTTTTTTCCTGGAAATCAGATCTGACATTGCACGGAATATCCCTGCATAAGAACCAGAAGGCTCGTTGCGCAGCCCATTGGCGCTGCACGGTACGAAGCCGGAAGCCGCATATAAGGAAATATCAAACCGATCCAGCATCCATGTATTCAGTTCCTGTTCCAATTCCTGGGCAACCTCCCTGGCACGCCTGGTGTTCGGGAGCAGAAGGTAACAATGCCCCCCACCGGAATACAACAGGTTTGCCCTGGACAGGCCAAGACGTTCTAGCAGCGTATCTATGATATGCTCCATCATAAACTCTAGATAGAACGAGCGCGCCCTTAAGTTCCGCAGCGCCCCCTCGCTGTGTATGGTATAAATAAATCCTTGGATCCCGGAAACATCCATAGAATACAATGCAAATGCCGGTTCCTCCCAAAACCCCTTCTCCTGGCAAAAAAGCACAGATTTGTAATCCTTCACTTGCTTTTCCTCCAGATATGCATAGATACAGGAGCAGCAGGCTGCCGTCAGCTTCATATGGTCATACAAGGAAATATCCGAAAGGCCATCCTCTGGGGATGAAGCCGGGATACCGCCTAATATTTCTTCTAACAGTTCCATCAACGGATTAATGTACTCCTCCTCCCATAGAACCTGCTGCAAGCCAACGAGCAGTTTTTGCCGGATATGCTGGTAAAACGTATTGTCATAGCACATCGGCGTTTCTTCGGGATACGGGATCCCAGGTTCCTTTCTCTGGCTTACGTATTTCTTTTGCTCATTCCCATTTAAGATATTAAACACCGATTCTAATGGGACTCCATAGATCCCATGATCCCCTATATCCCCGCCTCCTCTATCCTCCGCCAAAGACGCAGCCTGATCTGCAAAATACATGAGATAGGCAAAGGAATGGCATGGGAGATCTGCATGTTCTAGGTCCGCCTTATGATGGAAATGCACAGGCTCTAGGATACGTTCTTCCTCCATATGGGCTTCCTCTTTCAGGAATGTATAGCCGCTTGCACCGTATCCCATTCCGCTCCTGTCTGGATCCACGACCTTCCCGATATCATGGAGCAGCCCTCCGATTGTAATCTGTACTTCATCTTTTGTCATAGAAACCTCCATCTTCCCGCATAACTACCCGCTCCATCCAATGGCTTCACAATATCATCTCTCCCTATACAGCCCTTACCGCCCCCATCCCCATGGCCGTCTTAATCCCGACTCCCGCATATTCCCCAAACCGGAACAGCATATGCAAGAAATCCACCATTGCCTGCGGGCCGTCTACCCGTACGGTTATCTGCCCTAGGAATGCAGGCACCCTTACGCCCCGGATGGGATACTGGCAGCTTCTAAGATGATATTGCACGACCTTGCTGTAAGTAAGGAGCTGCTCTAACAATCCCTCGCTCCCAACCGTTTCTGTGTCGGAAGCCGCATCGTACTTGTTCATCAGGCTTTGGTAGATAAGGCGCAGCTTGGGGATATTGACATATTCCCCTCTCTGCTTAAAAGCTGTGGGTGTTACAAACGAAAGCTTGAGATAACGTTGTGAGCCTTCAAAGCAATACTTCTCTACAAACTCATTTTTTGCGATCTGATGTAGCTTCTTTGCCGCCACAGACACCTCCCATCCATCGTCTTCCATCGTAAAAGCGCGAAACTTGCTGTCCAGCAATGGAAGTAGGATGTGTTGGAACGCTTCTTGGTTTGTCGTGGTAATATTCCAGATATTTTTCTCATTTTGACGGATCACCGATTGGCTATATGGATGTAATTCAGATTTGTGGAGTAGGCTGGCATACGTTTCCCCAACCTGCTCCATTAAGATGCTTTGCAGGACAGCCGCTTTCTGATAAGGGATAAAATCCCCTTGCGCCGTCCTTAACTCTATCTGTAACCTTGCAAGCATAGTACCCGCGCTCCCTTCTTTCGTACTTCCCGCCAAAGCGCCAGGGCATTTCTGGCTTCCCGGCCGCTTGCTCCAAGATAACATTCTGTAAAAAAAGAGCATTATTCCTGTTCTTCGTCTGGCTGCCAGCCTGAAATAATGCGTTCCAACTCCCTGTTCTCTTTGTGTAAACGCAGCGCATCTGCCAAAAGCCAGGCACAGGCAAAAACGACACATAAGAATCCACACAATCCCTTCCATGCCAAGGAAGCTGCCATTTTCAATTCCCCTTTCTATTCAAATCCCAAAGACCTAAATTGACCTATTCACCATATCACATTTCTGGGATTCTTCCTATAGGAATTGCAAAAATAACCTAGTTCCCCTGCCAGTATCGACGGTTAACGACATTTTTCATCTTCCGCCGCCTAGTCCGCCTCTTTGCCCGCGCCGTCCCCATACCACTCCAGGAAATGATGCTTTACGCCATGCTCCTTATAAGCAATAATAGTGCTTAAATTCACATTCTCTACGCTTTTAAAAATATTCCCTTCTACAAACGGATTGATCTTTTTCATTTCCGCAATCAGATGCTTAATCTCAAGCCGCTTCGACCCGCTTTGGCCATCCTCGCCGCATCTGGTGTAATCCTCGGTGAACCTGCAGGCACATTGAAGAAAAGAAAGACCATTGTAATCCCGCCAATGTATAATATCTTCCTCCCGGATATAGTACATTGGGCGGATTAATTCCATGCCTTTGAAATTCGTGCTGTGCAGCTTAGGCATCATCGTCTGCACCTGCCCGCCGTAGAGCATACCCATCAAAATTGTTTCAATCACATCATCGTAATGATGCCCCAAAGCAATCTTATTGCATCCTAGCTCCCTGGCCTGGTTGTACAAATGCCCCCGGCGCATCCTGGCGCAAAGGTAACACGGCGACTTCTCAATCCCATAGACCGCGTCAAAGATATCCGACGCAAAGACTGCGACCGGGATCCCCATCTGCCTGGCATTGTGCTCTAGCAGCATACGGTTCCTTTCGAGGTATCCTGGATCCATCACTAGAAATTCCAGTTCAAAGGACACCTTCCGGTGCTTTTTCAATTCCTGGAACAGCTTAGCCATCAACATGGAATCCTTGCCCCCGGAAATACAGACCGCAATCTTATCTCCTTCCTGCACCAGCCGATAATCCCGGACGGCCTTGGCAAATTTAGAAAAAAGCTGCTTATGGAACTTCTTTTGGATGCTTTTTTCAATCTCTTTTGCCGTATGTTCCTTCCTCCCATCTTTCTCTTCCATAACAAAGCCATCCTTCCCTAATTCCTCACCGCCGCAGTACGATCCTCCTGGAGCGTCCTTATTCCATAAGACGCGCTTTCCATGAAACAAAAACGCTGCTGCAAAACAGAACCATACTCCCTAACCCATCGGGATTCCCCAACATACTATTTTGCAACAGCTTTATTATATTATCCTTATACCCTGGAGAGATATTCCCCTGTCCTGGTATCAATCTTAATCACATCTTCCTGCTCTACAAACAACGGCACGTATACCGTCGCCCCGGTTTCCACTACGGCAGGCTTTGTCGCGCCAGTCGCGGTATCGCCCTTAAAGCCAGGCTCTGTTTCGGTAATCTTCAGTTCCACGAACAATGGCGGCTCTACCGCAAACACATTGCCGTTATGGGAACAAATCTTCACCTTTTCATTTTCCTTGACAAACTTCAAAGCATCCCCGATTGCTTCTGCATCCAGCGCAATCTGCTCGTACGTTTCCCCATCCATAAAATGGAACAGGTCGCCGTCGGAATACAGATACTGCATGTCCGCCCGGTCAATCCTTGCCTGCGGGCATTTCTCAGTCGGACGGAAGGTCCGCTCTACAATGCCGCCGTTCTTAATATTCTTGAGCTTCGTCCTGACAAAGGCGGCTCCTTTCCCTGGCTTTACATGCTGGAACTCAATAATCTGGAAAATATTGCTATCCAACTCAATTGTAATGCCATTCCTAAAATCTCCTGCTGAAATCATCTGTTCTTTCCTCCTTACACTACATTCGGGCACACTTCGCCCCACATTTTCCTAATTCTATACTAACTTGCCAACTTTTTCAACCTTTTTTGCAAAACCTATCGTTATTCTTCTATTTTATGTATCATATCCACCCGGATCTGGTGCCTGCCTCCCATAAATTCTGCTTCCAAGTAAGCTTTCACAATGTCTTTGGCCAACTCAGGCCCAACCACACGCGCGCCCATGGAAATCATATTGGCATTGTTATGCTCCTTAATCAGATGGGCTGTCGTCGTATCGGAACATACGCCGCAGCGGATCCCCTTGACCTTATTGGCCGCCAGGGAAATCCCCACGCCTGTCCCGCAGACTAAGATACCGCAATCTGCCTCCCCAGATGCAACCAAGCGCGCAGCCTTCTCCCCATACTCCGGGTAATGGCAGCTCTCATAGCCATCTGTGCCGAGATTGATCACTTCATGCCCCAGGCTCTTTACATATTCCATAATCTCTTTCTTTAAATCAGTCGCCGCATGATCATTCCCAATTACAATTTTCATAATCATCCTCCAATCCTTTTGCGTAGATAAAAAAACATGACAATCCTCTCCAGATACCGTTTGAATACTATCTGGATCTCCTCCTTGGGATGGATTGGCTTCGTCAATATCGTATATATCCCTGCCCGGTTGGCTCCATACGTATCCGTAAAGATCTGATCACCCACAAACAGCGTATTGGAGGCGTCTGTCCCCATAAGCTCCATTGCCCGCTGATATCCGGCCGTCTTCGGTTTTCCTGCCTTAAAAATATAAGGGACATGGACGATTTCGCTAAATGCCTTCACACGCGGCTCCTTGTTGTTCGACAACAGGCAGCACCGAAAGCCCAGCCCTTTCAACTGGGAAAACAATTCCACTGACCGTGGATCGGCAGGCGCCCCATGGGGCACTAAGGTATTGTCGATATCAAAAATAATCCCACGGTAACCTTCCTGGTAGAAACGGCTGTATGCAACCTGATACGCCGAATCCAGGTATTCCTTCGGATAAAACCTTTGCAACATGAAACTTCTCCTGAACGATTCCTATTGATCCAATACCTTCTTCAATTCTTCTAAAAATGTATTGACATCCTTAAATTCCCGATACACGGAAGCAAACCTGACATAGGCTACCGGATCTAGCTCCTGCAGCCGGCCCATCACGATTTCCCCAATCTCAGCGCTGGAGATCTCTTTCTCCTCCCTGCCATAAACGCTTACTTCTACTTCATCCACAATCTGCTTAATCTCGTCTGCAGACACAGGGCGCTTATGGCATGCACGCAAAATCCCGGCCTCGATCTTGGCTCTGTCGTACTGCTCCCGGTTATTGTCCTTCTTAATGACAATCATCGGGATTGTTTCCACCTTCTCATAAGTTGTAAACCTTTTTCCGCAGTCATCGCAAAGCCTCCGCCTGCGTATGGCATAGTTCTCTTCTGCTGGCCTTGAATCAATGACCCTTGTATTCTCATTGCTGCAAAACGGACACTTCATAAGCATTTCCTCCTGCGTATTTATCCCTGTTGCTTTCTGGAGTTACAAAGACGATCCAAACCACGGATAGCCAAAAGACATATTTATTTCAGTATATCTTTCTTTCCGAACCTTGTCAACAAGATTTCGGCTTTGGCTTCGGCTCCGGGATGTCCACAAGGATGATATCCGCCCCGATCTTCACTACCTGGTTCCAGGGAATGATCACCTCGCTCCCTCTCCCGAACATGCTCCACATTTTCCCGCACCCTGGTATGATCAATGCAAGGATTAATCCCTTGCAAGGATCGATTTCAAGATCTACCACAAATCCCAGGCATTGGCCGTTGCAAACGTTTACTACTTCCTTTTCTCTCAATTCACAAAATCGCATAAAAAATCCCCCTTACCATTAAGATATGATATCCGGGGGTTTTGGTTCCTGGATCCGGCGTCTTAAAACAGGCGGGCAAGCCAAAATTTATCCGTATGCCTCTAAGAAACGCCGATATTTTTCGTCGCAACGATATCCACGCCCGTGCCTGCCACATCTTTTACAATCACATCCCCTATGCGTACAGGCGCCTGGACCTTCAAACCTTTTAAGCATCCCATCACCTCAAAGATCTTATCCTTTGGGACGTCCTCTTTCGTCTTCACAGATACGGCTGCGGCTTTTGCGCCTTCCACAGCCACTGTGCTAATCACAATCCTGGTAGGGTTTCCCACTTCTTTGCGGGCGTATATTTCCCCACGCCTGCAGGTATTCCCAGACACGCAGATCTCTGCGTCTTCCCCAATGCTTACTTCCATCTGGCATCCCATCGGGCATCCGATGCAAATCATTGTCCTGGTTTCCAACTTTAAGCCTCCTAAACGTTTACGTTCCTTCCACTGTTACTGTAATCTGTGACATGCCGCAATATGCGGCTAACTGCTCCCGTCCCAATACTATCTTTTCCATCTCGCCAGGCGTAAGGATTGGGCGTTTTCTGTGGACGACGCGTTCCTTCCCACAATACACCGATACAAAGCTGCCCTGGTAGACATTATCTACGCGGAACCGTACCGTCTGCTCCTCTGCCATCCGGCCAAGATGGATCTCAGATGGAACCGTATACCGTACGCCTTTTCCTGCTACAACCGCTATTCCATCTTCCTCAATTATTTTGCGCTTGGCGCCGTCTAACACATACTTAGCCGCATGCTTCCCCGCTGCTTCCGCCTCCTCAGACACAAAATCCACCAGATCATGCACATGGAGCACGTTCCCACACGCAAAGACGCCCTCCACATTTGTTTCTAAGCATTCATTGACCAAAGGTCCTGACGTCACAGGGCTTAACGCCACGCCCAAACTGCGCGACAGTTCGTTTTCCGGGATCAGCCCGCAAGACAGCAGCAGCGTATCACAGGCATAATACGTTTCTGTGCCTGGGATTGGCGTGCGGTTTTCATCGACCTGGGCTATCGTAACGCCTTCGATGCGTTCCTTCCCTTTGATATCCACAACGGTATGGCTCAATTCCAGCGGAATGCCAAAATCATCCAGGCATTGCACAATATTGCGTTTCAGCCCGCCAGAATAAGGCATTACCTCTGCGACGAGCTGGACTGACGCCCCTTCTAAGGCCATCCTCCTTGCCATAATCAAGCCGATATCGCCAGAGCCTAAGACCACCGCCTTGCGCCCCGGCAAATAGCCCTCGATATTCATCAAACGCTGCGCCGTCCCAGCAGAATAGATGCCAGCCGGACGGTATCCTGGGATATTTAAGGCGCCTCTGGGACGTTCCCTACAGCCCATAGCAAGGATGACTGCCTTGGCCTTTACCTCAAACATACCATCTACCTGGTTCATGGCAGATACAACCTTATCCTGTGCAATCTCCACTACCATGGTATTTACCTTATAGGCAATCCCTTCATCCTCCAACGCTGCAACGAACCTCGCCGCATATTCCGGCCCCGTCAGTTCTTCTTGGAACGTATGGAGGCCGAACCCATTGTGGATGCACTGGTTTAAAATACCGCCCAGCTCCCTGTCACGTTCTAACAATAAGACAGAACTTACGCCGTTTCGCTTTGCAGAGATAGCGGCCGCAAGGCCTGCAGGCCCGCCCCCTACAATCACAATATCATATTCCAACATCGTTTCCCCACCTTCTAGGCCAAAGAATTAAGTTTGAAGCCCCGCCGGACTTTGTGATATCCGAAAGCGCCATGCCGCATTCCCTCGCTAGGATTTCCATAACGCGCGGGGAACAAAAGCCAGCCTGGCACCGTCCCATTCCCGCCCTGGTCCTTCGTTTCACGCCATCTAGCGACCTTGCGCCCAAAGGCCTATGGATCGCGTCTATGATTTCACCCTCCGTGACCATCTCACAACGGCAGACAATATTCCCATATGCCGGATGCTCCCGGATCAGCGCCGCACGCTCTTCCTTCGTCAGATCCCTAGGGTTTAATATCCCCTTTCTTTGCGCCTGAAACCGTAGGTTAACCTCTGGATGCTCCCAGCCTGCAATAATCCCTGCTACCATCTTCCCAATGGCAGGGGCGGAAGTCAGGCCAGGGGACTCGATCCCGGCACAATCCAGAAAGCCCTTTGCGCCTTCGGCTTCCCCTATGCAAAAGTCATGGGCGTCTTCATGGGCGCGCAGCCCTGCAAAAGACGTGATCACCTGGCGGGCAGGAAGCCCTTCGACCATCTCCCCCGCCTTCCTTAGCAGTTCTTCTATGCCCTCTCTAGTCGTATTTGTCCCTTCCTTATCTTCAATATCCGTAGCCGTCGGTCCTAACAAGGTATTCCCATGGATGGTAGGCGTTACCAAAACGCCTTTCCCATACCGGCCTGGCAAACAAAAGATCGTATGGCGCACAAAGCCCTCTGTGGCGCGGTCTAACAGGCAGTATTCCCCTCGCCTTGGGGTGATGGAAAGCTTCCTTTCGCTTACCATATTGTGGAGTTTATCCGCATAGACCCCTGCGGCATTCACCACATACTTCGTTTCCAGATCCCCATGATCTGTCCGGATGAGCCAATGGCCGCCTTTTTTCTCTATCCAAACCACTTCTGTACCAAACCGGAACCCTACCCCATTTTCCGCTGCATTTTCCGCCAAAGCAATATTCATGCCAAACGGGCATACAATCCCTCCCGTCGGCGCATAGAGCGCAGCGGCTGCATGGCGCGAGATGTTTGGCTCCATAAGCTGCAATTCTTCCCGTTCCACAATACGCAGCCCTTCTACCCCATTCTCTATGCCATTGCGATATAACTTCTGTAAGCCTGGCCGTCCTGCCTCATTGAAGCATACGACAAGCGATCCAATCCGTTCAAATGGGAAATCAAGTTCTTTGGAAAGCTGTTCCATCGCTAAGTTCCCAGCCACGTTCAGTTCCGCCATCAAGGAGCCTGGCTTCGCGTCAAACCCGGCATGAACGATCGCGCTGTTTGCCTTCGACGTCCCGCAGCACACATCTTCTTCTTTTTCAACGACGCAGACGTTTAGCTGGTATCTGGAAAGCTCCCTCGCGCACGCCGCGCCAGATACGCCTGCGCCGATCACCACGACATCAAACATCCTGCTTTGCCCAGCCGTATGCATATTTTACGGCTTTCTCCCATCCTTTTATTTTTCTTTCCCGCTCGTTTTCGAGAAGCTCAGGCGTAAAAATGCGATCGATCGCCCAATTCTTCTTGACGTCCTCTTTGCTCTTCCAGTACCCGGCTGCAAGGCCTGCCAGGTAGGCCGCCCCCATCGCCGTCGTTTCCACACATAAAGGACGGTTGACCGGGGCATTGATGATATCAGCCTGCGTCTGCATTAGGAAATCATTCGCACTTGCGCCGCCGTCCACCTTTAACGCATGCAACGCAATGCCAGAATCCGCCCGCATTGCCTGCAATACATCATTCACCTGGAATGCCAAAGATTCCAGGGTAGCGCGTATCACATGGTACTTATTGACGCCGCGGGTAATCCCCACAATCGTCCCTCTTGCATAAGGATCCCAATGGGGCGCGCCAAGCCCGGTAAACGCCGGGACGACGTAACAGCCGTTTGTGTCCTCCACCTTCCTTGCCATATACTCAGAATCCGGCGCACTGTCAATCAGACGCATTTCATCCCTCAGCCACTGGATGGCGGCGCCCGCTACGAAAATAGAGCCCTCCAGCGCATAGTTGACTTTCCCGTCAATCCCCCATGCTATCGTAGTCAGCAGGCCATTCTTGGAAAATACGGGCTTCTCGCCTGTGTTCATCAGCAGGAAGCACCCTGTCCCATACGTATTCTTGGCTTCGCCAGCCGTAAAGCAGGTCTGCCCGAACAAAGCTGCCTGCTGATCCCCCGCCGCGCCTCCAATCGGGATTTCACCCCCAAAAAACGAAGGATCCGCCATCCCATAGATACAGCTTGAGGGCTTTACTTCAGGAAGCATACATTCCGGGATATCCAATTCCTTTAAAATATCTGGATCCCACGCCAGATCATTAATATTGAACAGCATCGTACGCGCTGCATTGGAATAATCCGTTACGTGGACCTTGCCCTTCGTCAATTTCCAAATCAGCCACGTTTCCACCGTCCCAAACAGCAGCTTGCCTCGCTCGGCCCGTTCCTGCACGCCTTCTACATGATCCAAGATCCATTTTATCTTCGTCCCAGAGAAATATGCATCGATCACAAGGCCAGTCTTTGCGCGGAACGCGTCCGCCAGCCCTTTTTCCTTCCATGCGTCGCAGTAGCCTGACGTCCTGCGGCATTGCCATACGATTGCGCGGTATACAGGCTCCCCGGTTTCCCGATCCCATACTACCGTCGTTTCACGCTGGTTCGTAATGCCGATAGCCGCAATATCTGCTGCCGTCGCTCCAATTTTCTGCATGGCTTCTACTGCAACGCCCAACTGCGAAGACCAGATTTCATTGGCATCGTGTTCTACCCAGCCCGGCTTTGGGAAATACTGTGTAAATTCTTTCTGCGCCATACTACATACTTCCCCTTTTTCGTTAAAGAGGATACACCGGTTGCTCGTCGTCCCGGCGTCCAATGCCATCACATACTTTGCCATCCCAAACCTCCTTCCTGTTTCACAAGCCCTATCTCTTGGGCTTTTAACGTTCCCGATCCCTTGCTTCTTCCAATGCCTTGTCTTCTTCTGACATGTATTTACGGAATACCCGTTCCAATAAGAAACTCTGGATCCAAACGCAGACGGCTGGGAGCAGCAAGATAACAGGCGGCGTTATATAAATCAAAAGTGCGGATGCAACTGTGAGCATAAGCACAAAGATTGTTGTCGGCAGATGCACAATCGCCATAATTGCCGCATTCTTCATCGAATGCTTCCTGGTATTTTCAAAACGTGCCATATATGGGAACAGATAAGAAGCCCAGGCAGCCAGAATGGTAAGCCCTGCAAAGAATACGCCGGAAAGCATACGCAGCGGGCTTCCTTCTACGGTAAAGCGCGCCACGACATACAGATCGGCGCCAAACATCGCCCCAATTGCCAGAACTAGCAGCCATACCGGAACCGTCTGCTTAAAATTATCGCGGAACGCCGATACATACTCCCGGAAAATATATCCCCTGTCATGGCGCACTACCTTATAAACGGTATAATACATAGATACTGCCGCCGTCCCGGCCGTTACTACTGGCAGGCAGCACAACAAAAACATCAGGCTTATGAAGATACAGTCTGTGAATTTAGACAGTGTCCGCATAACCCCGCCTTCTAAATTAAAAATATTCATTTCGGGCTCCTTTCCTGTTTCTAGATAAGAGGTAATTGCGAAACCCTCTCTGGGACAGACGCGTCTGTACAATCCATACAAAAGCGGGCTCCAGATGCCGTCGCAAGTCGCCCTTTTTTTGTACAGATTGTACATCCGCTGTTTCTAGAAAGGGAGTTTTGCAATCGCCTATTCTAGATAAGAGGTAATTGCGAAACGTTCTCTGCAACAGACGCGTTTGTTCCTAGATTTGAGTTTCGCAGACGCCTATTCTAGATAATTGGGAATCGCGAAATATTCCGCAATTGCCTATAAGAGGACAAAAGGGGCTGCCGCATTAAGCTGGTATCTGAAAACCCTTAACGCGTCAGCCCTCTTCGCTGCATATTCATTAATCCTGGGGAATGATCTCCTTCTTGTTATAGCTTCCGCAGTTCCTGCACACCCTATGCGGCATCATAAGTTCCCCGCATTTGCTGCATTTTACCAAAGTAGGAGCAGTCATTTTCCAGTTTGCTCTTCTCTTATCTCTTCTTGATTTTGAAGATTTATTTTTGGGACAGATTGACATCGGTCACACCTCCTTAAATTTGTTAAAAATATCTTGGATTGCCGCCATTCTTGGATCCGGCTCTGTTCTCTGGCACTGACATTCTGCCAGATTTAGATTTGTACCGCATTTTTTACAAATGCCCTTGCAATCTTCCCTGCACAGAACCTTCATAGGCCACCCAACCAGAATTTCTCCAAAAATAAGTTGATCTACATCCAGGCTTGTTCCTGTCATGAAATCCAATTCTTCCAAACGCATCCCCTCCTTGCTCCCGGTAAGGTCAATCTCCTTATCAATCACAAGATGGAACGCCCGGCTTGTCTCTTCCAGGCACCGATCGCATGGAACCGCAATGGTAAGCTCTGTTTCCCCCTGCACCAGAAGACGCTGGTTCCCTTCATTTGCAAAATACAGCGCAAACGGCGCCTTCTTCACAATCGGGAACTGCCCCAGCCTGGAAGCAAAAGAATCCAGTTCTATTTCCACGTTTTTCGTAATCTCCAGATCCTCGCTGGAAATCACATCTGCTAAATCTACTTTCATGACATTCTCCTATCCATACTCGGTATATTATACCCGGCATTCCTGTTTTTGTCAATCAATTTTTCTTTTTTGTAATATCCTAAAAATAACATTGATTTTCAGAATCAGTCATGTTATATTTAGATAATTGCGAAAACCTCTCTGGGACAGACGCGTCTGTACAATCCATACAAAAAAAGGGCGACTTGCGACGGCATCTGGAGCCCGCTTTTGTATGGATTGGACAGACGCGTCTGTCCCAGAGAGGTTTTCGCAATTACCTAATGTTATATTATAGGAAAGGAGCAGCCGCCCACAAAGTGGTTAGCCTCTCAAGATAAGATTAAAAATAAGCCTACCTGAATCCCGCTAAGATTACAAGGTAGGCTTATTGTTATTTTCGCTTGTTATTCCTATCAATGTAGGCAAGCAGCGCAATAAGGAAATTACCGCCCAAAAACAACAGGAACCCTTGAAAACTAAGGATTCCCATAAATAAATGTAATGAGACATCGGGGATTCGAACCCCGGACAACTTGATTAAAAGTCAAGTGCT
>CAOKNO010000027.1 GCA_948470065.1 uncultured Eubacterium sp.
GGGAGCGCTGCAAAATACATCGCTACTTCCATCAAAGAAGTGATCCGCGACGGCAATGGCTTCTCATATAAGAAACAGCTTGTTACGATTATTGAGATTATGGGACGTAACGCTGGATGGCTCACAGGCGCCGCTGCCTTAGCAAAAGGCGAAGACTGCGAAGGCGTAGACTTAATTTACCTTCCGGAAGTGCCGTTTGACACCGTAGCGTTTACCGAAGAAATCCGTGAGCTTCTGAAAGTAAAGAGCACGGTATTTGTCGCAATTTCCGAAGGGATCCGCTTGGCGGATGGGACTTACGTAAGTGAAGCAGGCGGCGGTTCTGACTACATCGACGCATTCGGCCACAAACAGCTTACTGGATCCGCTACTTACCTGGCGAACTTAATCAACCATGAAATCGGCTGCAAGACGCGTGCCGTAGAATTTAGTTCCCTGCAGCGAAGCGCTTCCCACCTGGCTTCCCGCGTGGACATCAACGAAGCGTTTATGGTAGGCGGAGCCGCTGTTAAGGCGGCAGACGAAGGCGACAGCGGGAAAATGGTCGTAATCGACCGTGTTTCCGACGATCCTTACCAGTCTGCGACAGGCATTTACGACGTGCATAAAATTGCCAATGGGGAAAAATTAGTACCAAGGAATTGGATCAACGAAAAAGGCACCAATGTTACCTGTGATTTCATTGACTACGTACGTCCGCTGATCCAAGGCGATCACCCATGCGTTATGGTAAATGGCTTACCACGCCACCTGTATCTGAAATAACTAGGACTTATCCTGGAACGTTTTTCTTTCCTAAGAATTACAGACCATTCAGGGGCAGCCGCACAATCTATCCTTCGTGCGGCTGCCCCTTCCCATGTGTTCTGGCGTCCTTATTTTGCTTTCACTTTCTTAGCTGCGCTAGATGCGCCGTTTACTTTCTTGCTCTTCTGCTTCTCATACGCGCAAACCTTATAATACCAGGTCTTTGAGCCGCTTGGCAGCTTCTCTGTGAATTTTACCTTAGAAGCTTTCGTCAGGGTCTTTACAAGCTTATACTTCCCTGACTTGGTCTTGCACCGGTAGATCCGGTAGCCTGCGGCTCTTGGGATTTTCTTCCATTTCAGCGTAACCTTCTTGGATTTCACCGACGCGCTTACCTTCGGCGCCTTTGTAGACGCTGCTACTGCCGTACTGTAATTGCCATATACGGGCTTTTTGTCCGGCTTTGTGGCATATGCGCGGATCTTATAATAATAAACCGTGCCAGCCTTATGCTTGATGGTTGCCTTCGTCGTGCCGCCTCTGCTTATGGTCTTTACCAGAGTATACTTCCCGCTCTTTTTCGTACTGCGGTAAATCTGGTAGCCGCTGGCCCCGCTGGCTTTCTTCCATGTCACTTCCACATTGGAAGAACTCTTATACTGTGCAGAAAGGCTTTTTACCTTATCTGGGCAGATTACCACGTTTACGGCAGAACTGTAATTCCCATACGTTTTCGTCCCGGATGCGCCGTTTTTAAATGCGCGGATCTTGAACGTATGCTTCGTCCCATAGCTGTAGCTTTTAACATATTTCGTCGTGCCAGCGCCGGACAGCACCTTTACCTGGGTGTTTTTCTTCCCATTCACTTCATAAAGCACGTACCCATCCGCACCCTTGATCTGTGTCCAAGAGAAGGTTACGGATTTCGATTTATCCTTTACCGACGCCGATAACACTGGGGTCTTAGTGAACACCTCATGGGACGGGCCTGGATCCGGCTTTTCCTCTTCCTGGGATTTTACCAAGACAGGCTCTGTATCTGCCAGCGGGGCGGTCAAAGCAGCCATGCCATTGGCGTCTACATACCGGATCACTGGCTTGTCGCTGTCGTCCATTTCCCCTACCATCTCAACTTTTACCTCATATGCCTTGCTGGTTGGCTTTACAGACAGTGTACCAATGTCAGCCGTCTCGCTGTTTCCAAAAATATCCTGGCTCTTTTTCCCGGAAAGGATCAAATCCACAAGATAGCTGCCATCGCCCTCTGGGATAATGGCCGCGTCTTTGATCTCGCTTTTCAGGGATGTATGGAATGCGAACGACGGCGCATCCATCGTCCCGCTGTTTACCGTCACCAGAAGCTGCAGGCGCAGGGATGTGATTGCCCCTGTCTTCCCTTCCGGAATGCTTAAGGACACTTGTACCTGATCCTTATCCACGGTCAGATTGTTCTTGCCTTCCGCCTTGACGGACATAGGCAACACAGCGAAGAGAAGGAAGGAAAACAGCATTATCTTTAACCAATTCTTCATTTCTACCTCCTTAATGTTCCAGGATGGGAGGATAAACTCCCATCCATCTGCCAAATGGATTGCCTCTTTAGCCTGGCAGCTTACCTGTCAATGTGATGAACGGCAGTTCCTCTGGCAACGTTATTACCTGGGTATCGCTAACGACACGTTCCCCGTCCAGCGTCATAGCGTCATCTGCACGGTACAATTCTCCGCGTACGCCTTCGATCCCTGCAAGGGAAGCTTCATCCCAGTCCCCAGGCCTTACGTAATAAACCCAAGTCCCATCTGATGTTTCCCCTAAGTTTCCATCCTTCGGGTCTTCTGCAAAAATCACCTGTTCTGCATGTACCTTCCCGTCTTTCGCACCAATTACGTTCCCTTCGGTATCATATAAGATCACGATATTATACGCAGGGTTCCCTTTGTAGATCCCAGTGAATACCAAGGAACCTGCCGGGATAACGTCTTCTGCTTTATCTCCATACTTGTAATCTTCCTTCAGGACGCCGACTGCTTTCTGGCCGCCTTCTGTTTGGATAAATTCCAAATTGTCGCCAGATGGGCCGCAGATTTCAATTTCCTGGATAGAAATATCGCCGGCCTGCGCAAGCGTCAAGCGTACGTACCTGGCGTCGTAGGTCCCAATCCAGTTCTCCCGGATGCTTCCATCTTCCTTCAAAGAATCAAACCAGACTGTCTGTTCCGCCGTACCGGACAGGCTTACGCTATTTTTCTTCACCTTCGTCCAGGTACTGCCGTCCAAGCTGATTTCCACATCTAAGGATGCAAGATCTGACCCCTGGTACTTCAACGCTGTCACACGTTCCACTTTATGCATATCTATGGTAACCGTACCAGACTCCGCTCCTTCTGTGATGCTTCCAACATACGTCCCTGCCTGGCTCCTGTCATTATCCAGGATACGGTCAATGGTATGTTCTTTCTTCCCTGCGACATCCCCTGGCTTGCTTTCATTGTAGCCATTGTCTGGATCCTCTGGATCTGGCTCAATATCCACATCATGTTCGGATACCAGAGTAGTTTCTACCGTCCATTTTGTTTTATCCAGCACACCGTCTGTCTGGACCTTGACTGCGCCGGCATATGCCGCCTTGGAATAATTCAAGAACTGGTCTACGGCGCGCACCTCATATTCCATCACACGGTTGTTGATAGCGGAAACAGTATCCATATAAACAGTGGAAGCCGCCGTATCAATCGGGATAAAGCCTACAACCTCTGTTTTCTTCTCCCCATTCGACGTCATGCTCCGGCTCACTTCATAGCCTAAAATCAATTCCTTCGGCTGGTTGGTCTGGATATCGATCCGCACCTGGCTGCTGTTTGGAATAGCTGTTACCGTTGCCTTCGCTACGGCGTCCTTCCCTTTTACTGTAGTAGATTCTTCGCTTTCTAGATGATCGACCCGGTAATCCCTTGCCGCGTCATTGACGTAATAGAGGGCTTTCTCTTCTGGCTCCCCATATTTCTGTGCATACGCCAAGGTTGCAGCGTCTGGAACCATGCCCCACCGTTCAAAGAATGGCAGGATGTTCTTATTTGCCGCAGCGCACGCCAAACGCATCAAGTTCTGTTCTGAACCGCCGTTTAAGGCAAGCCCAGCCTTCGGTGCCATTTTTGGGTTCCTGGAATACGTATCGACCCGTGCAAAGAACAAGTTGTTGAATTGATCGTCATAATCCGCGTAAATCGTCTTGTCATTTTTATTGTTGTCAAACGCCAGATGGAGCTGCCAGTACATCGCAAGCTGGGTAAATACGTTCGACGCCCTCCCGGTTGTGCCAGAAGTCACCTTCTTGTATACATTCTGATACGTATATCGCGTTGTCCCTGTCAATAGCTGTGCAAAATAATTGTTGGTGATCTCTGCAACCGCATACGTCCCCTGGTTGATGTTATGGCCAATCTCATGGGCAATGCCCCAGCCAAAGCCCGACCAGTCGTTCGGACCTGTCGCCAACGTAGTGGAACCCCATTCAATCCCAATATGGTTGCCTGCCGCATACATAAACGCGCCTGCAAACATCCTCATATAACGGATATTCAAATGGCGTGAAGGCCGCGCGTTGTTCCCTTTGCCTGTCCCTGCGTTATCGCTCAGCCCCTTATGCTGGTAGAACAACGTCATGGTATCATCCATCGCCTTCAAAGCATTGTCAAGCTTCGTGACCTTATCCGCCGCATTGGCAATGCCCGCCCACGCCTGGGTCGCCGGGATGGAATACATCATTTCATCCAGCATAATATCGGTTGCATTCAAAATACAATTCGTCTGATCGTATGCATAATTCACATTATTCGTACCTAAGTGGATGTCGTTATGCTTCTGTTCAATCGTCCCCACATAGGCTTCTAGTTCTTCCACGTAAGCTTGGATCGCTTGTCTCCGTTCCGCTTGCGCCTTCCCTTTCAGGTTCAAAGCCGGGATATCGCTCCCGCCCTGCATCCGGACAGCGTACTTATCCGAACTGTTATTCCCTTGGTAGGCAATATATAGCTGCCCGCCATGCTCTGTTTTGTTTGTGGTCAGTTTTGGAAGGGTCAGCTGGTTCCTGCCCACCTTCAAGGTAAATGAACCAGAAACCGCACTGGACTCTGCATGGTACTGGGTCAGGATCAGCTTCAAGTCGCTGACAACCCCTGTCCGTTTGGTATTGTGCCCGACATAAATAATGATGGTTTCCCCTTCATAAGCAACCTTGCCCAACGGCTGCCACTCGTTCAGCCCGCCAAACCCAAGGTGGGTATCCTTCTTTGCAGTAATCTGGTTATCTACTACAAAGGCTGGCTCTAAGTTGCCATTTAAGATTTCCCTTGCCGTCCTAATTTCTAACATCAATTCACTGTACAGTGGGTGTTTCTCCTGGCTTTGCGCATCTACCTCATTCACACGATCCTCTAGCGCTTTGATCGTCTGTTCTGTCACATCTGGGCGTAAGGTGGTATGCATCTCATCCTCATACAGCGCCATTACCTCATCCTCTAAGGAATCGTAAGAATGGAACTGGATTTCGCCTACTTTCAGCAGCCTGCCGCCCGCGTTGCCTATCGTAAGACGGATTTTGTTTGCTGTGACAGGCATATCAAATTTTACAATATAATAATACTTCCCATTCCCATCTGGCTTGCGCAATAAGCGTGTCCCTATCTCTTTTCCCTGCGCCGAGGCATCCCCTTTTTCCCAATAGTATACCCTAGCGCCGCCAGGCGCATTTTTTTCATCCATTGCTGCAAAGGTCATGTAGCCCATCTTATAGTAATCATCCAGGGTAAGGATCATCCCTTTATCATTTGCAGGATAAGAATATCCGTCGTCCCAGTCTTCTTTTACCCAATAAGAAGCAAAATTGTTATCCACAAGGCCCCACGCACTCTTCCCGGACGTATCCAGCGCGCTTCCTTCCATATGGGCGCCGCCGCTTCCGCCGTAGGTTGCGTTTACGATATGATTTGTCTTGGCGCCTACGCCATTCGACGTATTGATCAAATGGTACTTGGGCATCTGGATGGAATCTCCGGATACTCCGGCGGTCGACACAATCGACTGAGGCCCCCAGCCCAGATCATTCCAGCTTATTACATAGACGTCATACTCCGTATTCATCTCCAGCCCATTGATGACATACCTTGCTGCTTTGATCCTGCCAGCCCCGTCCGCCGTCTGTGTAAAGCCATCCACTACCGGGCGGAAGTTTGTTTCACCTTCCGACTTCTTATAATATACCATATACCCATCCGCATCTTCCATATCCTTCCAGGTAACGGTAATACTCAAATAACCGCCTTCCGCCCTTACATTATCAGGCTTTGCCGGCTTTTTCTGCGGCTTCACAATCCCTTTCTTCTCTGCGGACCAAGGGCTGCACCACTCTCCGTTCACGGAACGTACCTTTACCGTATATTCCCCATAATTTACCAGAGACTTGTCATTGATGCTCGTGACAATCTGCTGGGTATTGGATACACGGATAATCTGGCTCTGGTTGGAGGAAGAATCCTTCACCGGCCCTGTTATGTAAATCTCATATCCTGTGACATTCTGCTGTGCATCCCAGGAAACCGTCAATGCTTTATCGCCGGATACCAAGTCAGCCAACGTCGGGATATTAAGCTGTGGCGGCGGGATCCTGTCTTCCATATTATTGACGAACTCTACCTTAGCGATATTTACCAAAGGCTCCGTCTTCTTCGTCCCTGTAATCGTCAGGATCACACGTTTTACTGCAATCTGCGTCCCAAAATCAAGCACAAGGGAGCCATCCGGCTCTACCTTGACTGTAGCCGCTGCACGTGGATCCGCTTTCGCAGCACGTACGCCAGACGCATATGCCGCCGTGGAAGCTGCTGCAAGGGAGATTGGCGGTAACGTCTGTTCCTCCCCCGACTCATCTACATAGACTACCGTAGCTTCGCCGTCTGTGATCGCACTGGATATATCTTCCCCAGGCTCAACCTCTACTGGGGCAAGAATCGTCATCCCCTGGATGACAGGGATAGCAGAAACCTCTGTATCTTCTCCTGCCAGGGTAAATTCCATCCCAACCGGGTTTGCCGGAGAAATCTCAGCCTCAGTGTTCGCTGGGATCAATCCCACGCTCCCTGTGTTATTCAAAAACTCATCCATCCCTACGATGGTCGTCCCTTCTGTTGCCTGGACGTCTTTGATCCGGGCAATCATCTGTTTCTCTATCACAGACTCCTGCAACGGCTCGCCCAGCCCCTGGACAACCCTCTGCAGATCTGCAATATCCGTCTTCTGATCCCCGTTGATATCACATGCGGTCCCTGCTGGATCCTTGCGGATTGCATCAAGGACTGCCTGGACGTCCGCCTGGGTAATCTTGCCATCTCCGTCAATATCCCCAGGGCGCATCCAGCCGCATGGCTTCCCCTCCCCTATCGAAGTTTCCGTGGTGCATACACGGATCTTGCTGATAAAATCTTTTTCTAATGTAAGCGTCTGCCGATACTCTGCAAACCTCGCAGCCTGGATCGTAACGGTATACGTCCCTGCATCCAGCGCAAAAGACGCCGTCTGGGTATTCTGGCCTTCAAACACCAATTCACGTACCTGTTCGCTCCCGCTGCCGCTGACCTTAACCGTAACATTTCCCTGGAATGGGAACAACGACGTCGTAACCTCAACTTCCAAAACGCTTTCAGATTCTGTCTGCTCCTGATCCTCCGAAGCGTCTTTCGCATCTTTGGAACCCAAGGCTCCATTTCCTGGCTCCTCCCCGATCTGGGATCCTTCCGGTAAGGCCTCCTCCGCCTGGACGCCGTCTGCCTGGCGTTCCTCTGCCAAAGCCTCCTTATCTTGGAGCCCAGAAGCGTCCTCTGCTGCACCTTCTCTTACCGCCGCCTCTTCTTCCCCAGTGTCCATAGCCGCGCCGTATACAGGCACATCGGAATATGTCCACGTCTGGAATACCAGGCAGGCGGCAAGCAGTACTGCCATCCATCTTCTCATATCCTACGTTCCTTTCTAAAAGTTCTACAAAAGGTGGCAAAGACTCCCTATCCACAGGCAGAAACTTTTCCCTGGCAAAAGGCCGCTTTGCCAGTACGCCTGTGCTATGGAGCCAACACCTCTAGGTTATCATATCTTAATATCGGTTAGAACGCAACCTAAAACAAGCTTTTTCTCTTAAAAAAGATGGCGCAGGCGAGCAAAACCAACAAACTAAGCAGACCAACGGATACATACCCATATTTCCACTGCAGCTCCGGCATCCACACAAAGTTCATGCCGTACCACCCTGTGATCAGCGTCAGCGGCATAAAAATTGTCGTCACTGTCGTAAATACCTTCATAATCCGGTTCTGTTCATAAGAAAGCGCCGCATCCAAGGCTTCCCTCACATGCACCAGTTCCTCATACAAGAATTGGGTTTCCTCCGTCAGCCTGCGCAGCTTGTTCTCATAGATACGGAAGTAACAGGCTGCCTCTTCTGTCAGAAGCTGGCTGTGGCTCTCCCCCTTTTTTTGTTCTAATCCATTGATCCCCTCGACGATGTTTAAGATCTGCACGTAATCATTTTTCCATACGCTTAAGGAACGTTTGCATTCAAAAATAGTCTTGTTCTGGTTCCGGCTGACCTTCCCAATTACAATTTCCCTTTCTATTTCAATCAGGTACTTTTCCATATCCGCCACTCGTTTTTGCCCGCGTTTTAAAATCCCTTCAAAGACCGCTTCCATATGCTCCTGCATTCCTTCCCCGGAAGGCTCCTTCCCGTTCTCTTCCCGGATCGGGGCGAACATCCCCTTTTCATCCTTTAACAGCACCAGGTCGAACCTATCTTTGCCGAGTAAAAATGCCGCGCTTGCAATCCGGCGTTCCCCATTCCCTTCTTCATGGAGGCAGAACGCACCGTAAAGATAGCCTTCTATGGATTTTACCCCATTCCAATATGCCGGCTCCAGCTTATATACGGACTGGAACAGCAGTTCCTCTTGCTCATTGCGCGCTTTGCCCTTTAATTGCTCCCAATCCAGGATCTGTACCTGTCCCCCTTCCTTTCCCGCTTTCAATGCCCTTCACCTGCTTTCTGTGGAAATTCCCAAAACCTTATGATGGCGCTGGGGATAATACTTTATGTAATATATCTGCAAGCGGCTCCATGGCGTTCATGGCCTCTTCTAAGGTATTTGTCTGCGCCCCCACTTCTACCAAAAGGCTTTTCGGCAAGTAATGCAGGTTATAGCGGTATCCTTTCAGATATGTACCGCGTGCGAACCCAGGGTAATATTCCTCGGCTGCCAGCTTCAGCTGGAAGGAAAACGCCAGGTTATCCGCCAGGTTCGGATTGGCTAGGTATGCGATATCCCCCCTAGCCGTCGTCCTGCTCAGCCCGTTAAAAAACATAATCTGGGCAGTCTGTTTCCCATTTACCTCCGACACAAGGTGGGTCGTTTCCGCCACCCCATCCCTGTGCAGGTCAATGACCACCTCAATACTAGGGTTTTCTGCCAGGATCTGCTCTAAGGCAGGCCCTGCATAAGAATAAGCGTTATCCCGGTCTGCAACATCGTACTCCCCCGTATGGTGCATGACATGGAACCCTTTTTCCTGCAGCAAGGCAGTCAGCCGTTCCCCAACGCTGACCACGCTGGTATTCGCATCCCCAGGCACGGAATCTGCATAGCCCTCTTGGGAATGGGTATGGTAAATCAATATCTGCACCTGTTCTGCGCCTCCCTTTAGCTTCATATCCTTAGAAAGCATATCCGCCGCATTGAGCTGGCTGCTGTCAATCGTCGTCGTACGATCCACTTGGTAGAAATTCTGGATCAGGTAATCAAAATCATTTAACTTCTCCCGCGGGATCTCGACTGCCTTCGCCGTTTTCTCCTGGCTGCCTTGCTCCTCTTTCTTTTCTTTCTTTTTCTTCTTTTTGCTACCCTCGCCGCTCTTATCCTTCGCCTTCTCGCTTCCTTCTTCCCCTTCTTGTGCTTCTTCCTCCTTGCCTTCTTCCTCCGTATCCGTTATCCCACCGTCTTCTGCCACTTCTTTCCCTTCCTGTTCCTTTTGGGCTTTTTGGCTGTTCTCCGCCAAAAGCCCTTCCGTCAGATCGCTTTCTACCTGCGTATCGTATTCCGTGACCGTATCGCTGAACCCCAGGATTGGATAGACCCCTTCAATTTTATCCAAAAGGAAGCGTTCCAGCGACATATTCCTCTCCCCTGGATCCTCCTGTAGCATCGCAGGCATACAGTTCTTCCATGCCCGTACCGCCACTTCCTCTTTAATAAAATTCCCAATCTGTTCTATCGCAGGAGCCTGCCCCGTAGAAGACATATTCTGGTAACAGGCAAACACAAACAACACGCAGGTCCCACCTACCAGATACTGCATGTACTTCCCTGTCTTTTTCTGCTTTCCCAATCTTTTCTTTATCAAATTACCCTCTCCTGGCTCCGTATTCTTGCCGTCCAAATCATCAAGCAGCCCGTTCGGCTGGACTGATACTAAATATATGCCTGTACGATTTTATTTATGCAAAGGCGATATTCAGGCCTTCGGAAAGGGTATAGCTCAAACGTTTGACCGATTCGTCGATATCCTTTGGCGTGACAAACATTGTGTTGAGCTGCGGTGAGAGGAGTTCCCGGATCAGCTCGTATTTTTCCATTTCATTTAGGGCGTTCAGCCCTGTGCTCAATGCCTGCAGATGGCTATTCTCTTCCATGGCCTGGATCAATGTGTGCATCGTATCATTTACAATGGTCGCCGCATCCACCACAGTTGGCACGCCAATAGCGATAACTGGGATCCCCATGGTGGATTCCGAAAGCCCATGGCGGTGGTTCCCCACGCCGGATCCAGGGTTGATCCCGGTATCTGTAATCTGTATGGTCCTGCTCAGACGGCGGGTGCTGCGGGCTGCCAACGCATCTATGGCAACTATGACGTCCGGTTTTGTTTCTTCAATGACGCCCCGTATAATTTCCTGGCTTTCCATCCCCGTCTGTGCCATCACGCCTGGGACAATCCCGCTGACGGCATTGACTTCCTCTTCCCCAAACGCATATTTCCCAAATTCTTTCAATACATGGCGGGTAATCATCAGATTATCCACCACCCTAGGTCCTAAAGCGTCCGGCGTCACCTCACGGTTCCCAAGGCCCGCCACAAGCACGGATAATGGCTCCTTTTTCTTTGGCAGCAGCCGTTTGACCAGCCGCGCCAGTTCTATGGACACCTCCCTGTGGTAATCCTCGTCTTGGACGTCCATATTGGCTGCCTCTAACGTAATATACGTCCCTTTCGGCTTTCCCATGGCCTTTGCCCCGTTTTCTGTTTCAATCGCCATTGTCGTAATCTTTATCTCCGTCCCTTCCCGATGTTCCTCTTCCACCCGCACACCCTTGATTTCTACATTGTCTTCTTCAAACCTCTCACGCGCCTCCAATGCAAGGTCTGTCCGTACCTGAAACTGGCTCATATCTTCCTCCAACATGTAAAATTGTCTATCAAATGCCATTGCCCGAAAAATGGGCTGCAACGGCAACCTCTGCTATTATTTTTGCGTAAAAATAACAAAATATGTATTGACAGATAGAAAATTTGAGGATAAACTATATGAGTATGTTTCCATTCAAACGTCCGTGTCCTGTTTGATGGAACAACCGTCATGCACAACGCCATCCCTTCCACACTCCACTCGATGGGATTGCCGTGCAATATTTCAAAGGTATGGGAGGTGAACGGATTGGCTAATATCAAATCAGCAAAGAAAAGGATTCTGGTAACCCAGAAAAGGGCTGCACGCAATAAGTCCATCAGGTCTGCAGTAAAGACTTCGATCCGCAAGGTTGACGATGCAATTGCTGCAAAAGACGCTGCTGCTGCAAAGACAGCATTAAACGCTGCGATTTCTACCATCAGCAAAGCTTCTTCCAAGGGGGTATACCATAAGAATACCGCTTCCCGGAAGATTTCCCGTTTAACCAAAGCTGTAAACAACATCGCTTAAGCGTTACGGTTTTCATTGGGTTTCCAATAAAATTTTTATAGAAAAAAGGATCCTACTTTGGGGCGCCCTCCGTAAGGAAGACGCCCCAAAGCCTTGTTCCTCAATATATTATTTCATTATGCTGGTTGCAATTTCTTTTTCAGTTCAAGCACATCTTCAAGAGTAAGCCCAGAATAACTTAACCAATTACTTTGTGCCACAGCTTTGCAGTTCTTTGAAATTCCCAAGAATCCCCTATTACAAGGCTCTGGTTTGTGCCCCTTCAAACAGGCGGCAGGAAACGGGCAATGCCCATCTGTTTGCAGAAATAAACCCTTTATCTGTCTTTACAGATATGTTATAATCAAACCAAAGAAAGGTAGGAACCGAATGGAAAACCATCTGACTGACGCCACGGCATGGGAAGAATTGCAGATATCGAATGACTTTATTTTCGGGAAAATCATGCAGGACCCAAAGCTGTGCAAAGGGCTTTTACAGAGGATGATTGACAAAGGCGAACCGTATAAGAAGTTAAAGCCAAGCTATATCATCTTTATCTGCCCGTTCGACCAGTTCGGCATGGGCAGGCACATTTATACATTTGAGAACATCTGCAAGGAAGACAAAAGCGTTTCTTTAAAGGATGGGACGACCAAGATATTCCTGAACGCAAAAGGAACTATGGATGACGTCAGCCCTAGGCTGAAGGCGTTTTTGGATTATGTGGCTGGGAAGAAGCCAGCAGACCCATTCGTGGATGAACTGGAAGAGGCAGTGGAGAATGCCCGGAAAAACAGGGAATGGAGGCATGAGTATATGACATTGTTGATGCGTGACCAGGAAAATATTGAAATGGGAATGGAGATTGGCAAGGCAAAAGGCATGGAGATTGGGATTTCAGGCATGGTTTCATCGCTGAGGGATTTTAACATCCCAGATGATGACATTCTTCAGAAGATACAGGAAAAATACAGTCTTTCTCTGGAAGATGCAGGACGTTACATTAAAATGAATGTATAACCCCCCAACTCTGAATACCGAATTTAAAAAGGGGCTGCCGCACTAAGTATGATATGCTCCCTTCTAGGTAGACAAGTGAAATAATAAAAACTTGCTACTTAGGAGGGAGCATATCAGAATTTTCATTCGTTAAAGCGACAGTCCCATATTAATTTCCATAGGCAATTACAAAACTCCTCTACTGAGGAACAGTGGAACGCCCATCCATACAAAACAAAGGCGGCCTGCCACCGCACGGGGAACCCGTTTTATTTGCGGATTTTTGCGCTTTTGGGAACCCCGCGCTTTGTCAGGATGCTTTTGTATGTTTTGTATTTACTCTTTGGCACTTTTATAACTGCTTTCCCAGAAATCTTGCGGAATACCTGAGCCCCGATCTTCTTGCTGGTCAGCTTCTTCGTCTGGATGGTAACCGTTTTCAGCTTCTTGCAGCCATAAAACGCCTGTTTGCCAATCGCAGACACCTTTGATGGTATTTTGATCTTCCCAAGGCTGGCGCAGCCATAAAATGCACGGCTCGAAATCGTCTTAACCGAGCTTCCCAGTGTTACGGTTTTCAGTTTTTTACAGCCATAAAACGCGCTGCTTCCAATCTCAGTTACGTTCTTTCCGATTTTTACAGATTGCAGGCTGCTACAGCCATAAAATGCTTCTTTCCCAATTGCCTTCACCTTACTCCCAACCGTTACCTTTCTAAGCTTCTTATGGTTTTTAAATGCCTTTTTGGCAATCCCAGTAACCTGGTAGGTAACGTTATCTACGGTAATCTGCGACGGGATGGAAACATTTTTTTCGGAAGCGCCGCTGGGCTTTTGGTATGTGGCTGTGCCTGTCGTCTTCCCTTTTACCGTCTTGATCGAAGCGACGCGGTACACCCCTTTGAGGGAGCCACGCTTTAAGGTATCGCCTACCTTCGGCAGCTTGGCAGGCTTCTGCCCGGTAGCTGGGACTGCTTCTGTCCTTTTTGCGCCGCACATGGTGCAGGTAAATGTTTTAACACCCGAAACGGTTGCAGAGGGCTGCCTTGTCACTACGCCCCTATCCCATTTATGCGCCGTTTCCTGGAGTATCGTCCCGTCGGAAATCTTCTTGCCGCAGACCGTGCAGTACGTATCCCCGGTATACCCTTTCGCGGTGCAGCCTGCTTCTTTCTTATTCCATACCGCAGTATTGGTATGGTCGTCCGTCCCTTCCTTCTCCTGGACCTCAATCTTATCTGCCACAATCACGCAATCGGACGCCGCGCTATTCTTCTTCCCGGTTACACGCACCTTTAATGTGTGGTTCCCTGGCTGTAACGTCCCCGATTCATACACCAATACCTGATCCGCCTTATTCGGCTGGTAGAGATCCACTTCCGTCTCTTCCCCATCATCTATGGAAAAAGCCGCAATCCCGATGTTTTGGTTCTTTGTACTGTAGTAGCGTAACGATGTACCATGGAACGGGAAGGTAAGCGTAGCCCCTGTTTCGTTGGACCAACGGTTGTCCCCTTCGTAACATGCGCTGTCGCTGCTTGCGTTCCAGGTCCCGGCATATTGGAACTGGTGTATCCCTGTCCCTATCGTAGTGTCGTTGAAACACGTGCCTGCCGCGCCAGAAGATATTTCCACCTTGTCTACATTTACATAAACATCCGACGCGTTATTGTTCTTCTCCCCAGTCACCCGGACAGTCAGCGTATGCTGCCCCTTCTGCAGTACGCCTGTATCAAAGAGCAGCGCGCCTGCATTGCGCAATGGATCATAGCAGTCTACCTTCGTCTCCGCTCCTCCATCTACGGAGAATGCAGCAATGCCATGCGCCGGGGCTTTTGCCCCATAGTATTTCAGCCCGGCGCCTTCAAACCGGATGGTACAGGTATCCCCGGCCTGTTTGGACCAATGGTTGTCGCCTTGGTACGCCGTCTTTTCCACGCCGTATTCCCAGCCGCTCCCCTGGTATGCAAATTGGTACAGCCCACTCCCAACATGGCTGTCGTTCAAGACATACGAGTCGGGCAGGGAAGGCTTTGCCAAGCCAGACACATCAGATACCGGAACCAGGTTTTCCGCTGCGAACGGCTCTATCTGGAGCCTTACGGAAACAGGCTCCAGCCCTTCGGAAGTAACCGTAAATTCTGCCGTCCCAACAGAATCACGGACAGACTGTACAAGGAACGCCATCTTGCCGCCCTCCAATTCCACGTTCCGCTCGGATATCAGCGTAGCCGCCGCGCCGCCGGACTGTGTGACATTGATTCTGTTAGCGGCAAATGGGACATGGTTGCCCGCCGCGTCGACTGCCGTAACAGAAACGCTTGTCATATCCGTCCCATCCGCCGTCAGCGTGGCGTAATCAGCCTCTGCAACAAGGCGTACTGCTTCTCCAGGCGTCTGACGGACACATTCACCAACTGGAACGCCGCCCTGATATCCTACCGCCTTCAATTCCCCTTCTTCATAGGAAATCCCTTCAAACGAGAAGAGCGGATGGGGCAGCGCCATGTATTTATTCGGCTTCATCCTGCCCTTCGACTGGCCGTTCACAAACAGTTCCACTTCCTCACAGTTGCTCATAACATACACCGTACGGGAGGTATCGCTTGTCCAGTGATTAGAAATATAGACAACTGGCCCTGCCTTCCCGATCTCCTGCTGCGCCTTATACAAGAAAGCGACTGGCTTCTCATGGCGGAACAAATCATACAGCCCACTGTAAAACACATATCCCGTATTCGGATAATCCACTTCATTGTTATAATCAAACATGCTCCAGCCAAACCCGCCTGCCACCTTGTCATTGCGGTAGAAATAATCCAGCGGCTCTGCAAAGGAATCAATAAATGCATTGGCATACGCATCTGGCGCCCAGATCATCCCATCGGTCAGATCCGTCCCATTCTTCTTATACCAGTCATTGGAATGCTCCGTCACCATATAGGGGATATGGGGCGGGTTTTCCGGATAGCGGTAATTCACCGTCAGGATATCATCCACTACATTGTCATCTTCTGCAAGATGGTTGCCGCTTGGCTCGCCTGGCAAAGCAAATTCCCAGCGTACCCCATGGACTGGCCTGGTAGGATCCAGTTCCCGGATCCGTTCTTTACACTCTGTGTTAAATGCGGTATCTGTCTTAGATTCATTGGGCCTGGTAGACCAACTGATAATCGAAGGATGGTTCCTGTCGCGCAAAATCAACTCTTCCAGGTTCTTCTTGAACGCTTCCTTCCAGCCAGCGTCGCCAATATGCTGCCAGCCTGGCGCTTCCGCAAATACCAAAAGCCCGATTTCATCGCATCGATCCAAAAACGACGGATCCTGCGGATAGTGGGAACAGCGCACGGCGTTAATCCCAGTTTCCTTGATTAAGTCCGCATCCTGCCGCTGCAGCTTATCTGGCACGGCGCGGCCAATCCACGGCCATTGCTCATGGCGGTTAATGCCCGCAATCACAATTTTCCTGCCATTCAGATAAAAGCTGCCGTCTTCCGGTCCTTGTGCAAAATAGAAATAACGCATACCAAACCGGGCGCTGTATGTATCGAGTACTACGTTCCCATCTTTGATCGTTGTTACCGCCGTATACAGATAAGGGTCGTCCACATCCCACAAATGGGGGTTGGCAATTACGCCCGTTTCAATCTCTTCCATCAGCCTGGAATTGGCTTTTACTTTTGTCTGCGTCTTAGCGGACGCCACCGTATTCCCATCTGCATCCAGTACCGACATTTCCACAGCAAATGTCTTGTCTTCTGCGGACTTGTTCTGGATGTCCACCTGGTTTGCCACTGTCCCGGTAAGGCCGCTGCCGTCCGGCAGCCTAGGCGTTGTGACAAACATCCGCTCGATGTACGCCGGATCTGTAACTGTCATCGTAACGTCGCGCACAATGCCGCCGAACAGGCAGTAGTCCACACTTCCGCCCTCTGGCGGGATCTGGGGCTGGCGCTCGGAATCCACACGGACTGCAAGCACATTTTCCCGCCCATCGGTATACACGCCATCCGTGATATCTACCGTAAAGCCCGTATACGCGCCTTTATGCTCTTTTAAAAGCTTCCCGTTCAGATAGACTTCTGCAACCGTAGCCACGCCTTCAAAATCCACCTTGATATTCCTGCCTTCATAAGACTGCGGCAGCGTAAAATGCCTGCGATACCAGGATACGAAGCGGTACGAAGCAATTTCATTGGGGAACCCTTCCCCCTTGTGCGTCTGCAGCACCGTATTCGCATGTGGCACGGAAACTAGTTCGAACGACGAATCATCCAGCCAAGCGGCTTCTCCATTCTCATAATCCACACTGCTGTAAAGCCAGTCCGTATTGAAGTCCAGGACTTCACGTTCCATTTCCTTTGGCGCGGCGTCCGCCGCGCAGGCTTCCCTTACATTCCCAGGAAGCCCGGCCGCAAGCAGGCTAGCAGCCAGGAGCATACAGAGCCTTTTTTTGATACGTTTGGGGCGTTTGCATTTCATTTTCCTAATCTCCTCCTTCTTCTTTACATGAAAACGATATGTATAATTTACCTTACCGGATCCAGGTCTTAAGCGCTTCTTCTAATTTTTGGACATCCACCGGCTTTGAGATATGGCCGTTCATCCCAGCTTCTTCCGATCTGCGGATATCGTCTGCAAACGCATCTGCAGTCATTGCTATAATCGGGATTACCTTTAGATCTTCCCTGCCTAAAGAACGGATTGCCCTGGTCGCTTCATACCCGTTCATCACTGGCATCTGGATATCCATAAAGATAAGATCATAATAGCCTGGCTCGTGCTCTTTGACACATTCTACGGCAAGCTGGCCGTTCATTGCCTGTTCCACCTGGATCCCTACAATGTTCAAAAGCTCTGCCGCAACTTCGATATTTATTTCGTTATCTTCCACAAGAAGCGCCCGCTTGCCGGAAAAATCTTGTTCCTGGAATGTTTCAAGCGCGGTCGCAGCCTTCCTCGTCCCGCCTAGCCCAAGGACGTCTTTCAGTACCCATGTCAGCCTGGATTTGAACAGCGGTTTTTCGATAAATGCATCAATGCCGGCTGCTACGGCTTCCGCTTCAATATCAGACCAGTCATACGCCGATAAAATGATGATTGGGACGCTAGCCCCTATTGTGCCCCGGATTTCCCGCGCTGTTTCCACGCCGGATTTCCCTGGCATTTTCCAATCCAGGATAACGACGGCATACTCCCTGCCAGCTTCCTTCGCTTCTACCATACGCCGTACTGCCGCATCGCCGTCTAAGACATATTCCGCATCCATGCCAAGGCCGTTCAGTATGTCGCATGCGCTCTCACATGCCATCTCCTCATCGTCAACCACAAGCACTGGAAGCTTTGAAAACGCGTCAATATCTTCCTGCGTGATATCATCCAGCTTTAGATAAACCATAACGGTAAATTTTGAGCCTTTGCCCAGGACGCTTTCTACCTTAATGTCGCCGTTCATCATACGGGCAATATTGACGGCAATCGTCATGCCAAGCCCCGTCCCTTCAATCTTGCCCGTACGGGAATCTGCGGCACGGGAAAACGGTTCAAAGATCTTTTGGATATAATCGGTTTCCATCCCAATCCCCGTATCCTCAAAGGTAAATTCATAATATCCGCTGCCTGCAATCCGGGATGGCTTCTCTTCCATCCGTATGCGGATCTCGCCGCCTGACGGCGTGAATTTTAGCGCATTCCCCAAGATGTTCATAAAGATCTGCTGGAGCCTCTGTTCATCCCCAACCACATCCTCATGCTCTACATTTATGATATTGACGTGCAGCGTAAGGCCCTTCGCCTCCATTTGCGAATGGAAGACGGCAATCAGGCTTTCCATCGTATCCGACAAGCAGAAATTATTTTCTGTCAGGCTCACCCTGCCGCTCTCAATCCGGCTCATATCCAACACTTCATTGATCAGGCCCAGAAGATGCTTGCTTGAAATCGTAATCTTGCTAAGGGCGTCCAGTACGCGCTCCTTTTCGTCAATATGCATCCCTGCAACAGCAGTCATTCCAAGGATCGCATTCATCGGCGTCCGGATATCATGGCTCATCCGGGACAGGAAATCACTCTTTGCTACATTTGCCGCTTCTGCCCGTTCTGCCGCAAGAGCCAGCATCTCTTTTTGCTTTTCTTCCTTGAGGATAATATCGTCAATGCTTCGGACTGCCAACGTCACCGCCAATGGATGCTCCTCTCCCATCTCCGCCACAGTAATTGCAGCAGAGCACCATTCGTATTTATCGTCTTCCACAATCCTCTTATATTGCAGTTCGATGTGATCTTCCCTTTCAAGCTTCTCCAATATATTGGACAATTCTAAAAATTCCTGGATCTCTTCCTGGTGCTCCTTGGCCACGATCCCTAACTCAAAACGGCTGGATACGAACTCCTTATTATAATCCCCAGATTCAGACTCCTTGCCGCGATGCGGATAAAGCGTCTCATACCTGCCGCTTGGCACGTCTATGTAATAAATCGTCCGGTATGCGCGTGCCGTTCCATTCATTGCATTCTGGTAAATACGGTTGCGTTCCGCCATCAAATCGCGTTCTTCCAAAAGCCTCTGGCTGCGTTTCGCATGCTTGTATTCCATAAACGCCTGGAATAAAATCAGAGCCGCCCCCAACAGCGCCACCATAATACTGATAAAATGGAACGTACCAACGCCCGTCAGGATTTCTTCTTCTGGTATGGTCAAGATTGCCGTCCAGCCATTGCTCATATGGTGGAAATATACATTGCGGGCAACTCCATCGGAAGACTTGATATCTTCCAGGATCTGGCTGCCATTCCTATGCTCGACGTTCTCAATCAAGGCGTCCGCCTGCTTCTGGCATTCTTGGTACTGGCTGTCTGACGACGTCTTATAATAGAGCAGCGTCCCTTTCCTGCCGACCAGGTAATACGACGCATCCTGAGGCAGCTTCAGGTTTTCGTTGTTTTTTTCAAAACAGGAAAACCTCATATCCATTGCCAGGAAACTGCCCGTGGCTGGGATCGCCTTGCACATCGTAACAATCGGCAGGCCTGTTGCGTCATCCACATAGGCTGGGGAAAAATAGATCTCCCCACCAGCCGCCATTGCCCCCTGGTAATAATCCATATCTTCTACATTGCCCTCTAACTTGCTTTCCATCTCATGATTATTCGATACGGCCGCGGAACCGCCATGCGCTTTGCCATAAATCTGGATGTTGTCCTCGCCGTACATATCAATCAGCCCATCCATAAAAGGATACAGGCCTTCCCTTAATTCTTCAATTGAAACATCGTCTTTTTCCCTTTCTTCAATGTAATTGACGCTGATGGACAAAACGGATTCGCAGGCACGCATATTGCTCACTTCCGCGGAAGAATAATTCTCCACCAGGGCAAGCCCCATCTTATTCGTGTTTTCCACCAAGGAACTGTGTAAGATATGGGTGCAAAGCAGTATCACTAAAATAAACATTACCAGCATGGCAAGGTTATTCCGCATTTTCTTGAATAATTGCTTTCTTTTACTTTTATTCATCTTACCTGCCCATTCCCATAGATAATATATTTTGTACTGGTCAGTTCCTTCAGGCCCATAGGCCCTCTTGCATGGAGTTTCTGCGTGCTGATGCCGATTTCTGCGCCAAATCCAAATTCAAACCCATCCGTAAAGCGTGTAGACGCATTGACATAAACCGCCGCCGCATCAATCTCTTCCAGGAATTTCCTGGAGTTATCGTAATCTTTTGTGACAATCGCCTCAGAATGCCCGGTATTGTAACGGTTGATATGTGCGATCGCTTCGTCAATGCCTGCCACTGTCTTTACCGACAAAATATAATCCAGATATTCCTTGCCCCAGTCTTCTTCTGTAGCAGGCACAATACTGCTGCAAGCTTCCCGGCTCTTATCGTCCCCTCGCAGCTCTACCTGCTTTGGCGCAAGCCTTTGGGCAAGCATTGGCAGCAGGGCGTCTTTCACCTTTTCGTGGACTACCAGCGACTCGCAGGCATTGCAGACCCCAATCCGCTGGGTTTTGGCATTGCAGATAATATCTAACGCCATGGAAAGATCCGCAGACTCATCCACGTAAATATGGCAGTTCCCCGTCCCAGTTTCAATCACAGGCACCGTCGCCTGCTCCACAACCGTCTGGATCAGCCCTGCCCCTCCCCTGGGGATCAGGACGTCGACATACTGGTTCAGCTTCATAAATGCTTCCGCCGTCTTACGGCTGGTATCTGTCACTAGCTGGACAGCGTCGGGTGGGACATTACAGGACGCCAACGCTTCCCGTAACACCTGCGTGATCGCCTGGTTCGAATGGATCGCGTCTTTCCCGCCCCGCAGGATCACCGCATTCCCCGCCTTAAAACACAGTCCAAACGCGTCCGCTGTCACATTCGGGCGCGACTCATATATTATGCCGATTACGCCCAATGGGACACGCTTCTGCCCAATCAGCAGGCCGTTTGGACGTTCCTTCATTGACAGCACCTCCCCGACCGGATCGTCTAAGCCGGCGATCTGCCGCAGGCCTTCCGCCATCTGGGAAATCCTGTCCTCCGTCAGAAGCAGGCGGTCAATAAGGGCTGGCGCCATCTGGTTCTCCTCTGCCGCCTTTTTATCTTCTGCATTTGCCTGCAACAGGCGCCTTGCCTGCTCTTCTAGCATACCTGCCGCTGTTTCTAATACGTGATTCTTCTGGTTGGCAGGCAGGATGCGTAGCGCAGCTTCCGCTGCCTTTGCATTCCGCCCAATCTGTTCTAGCGTAAACTCCATATCATCCTCCCTTTCTATCTTACTGAGACGGCGCTTCCCCCTTACTCCGCGTTACCACTGGCTCTTTCGTACCCTGCTCTTCTACCCGCAGTACCTTGCATTGGAAAACCCATTCTTCTCCAAGATCCAAAAGATAGCGGAATTTCTTCCCCTGTTCTAGGCCTGCCTGATCCAGCCTGCAATTCGCCGTTGTCTGTTCTCCGCCCTTGCTGCCTTCCTCCATATAGTAACACTCCTCCAGCTTAAGGCCGCGGTTATCCATAAAAAAGGTATGGGCACGCCCATCCCCAGTTATCCCAAATGCTGCTAAGATTGCCTGGTGCATCTGAAATAAGGTACTACCGGCAGAGATCTGTATGTGGCGGTAACATCCTGGCTTCAGGGAAACGCTGATAACATACGACTGTTTCGTCTCTTTCCTAGCTTCAAACTCCGCCACCTTGCACGTCCCCGTTCCTTCCTGATGGAAGACCTGATGGAAGCGCGCCTCTAACTCCTCTGGGAAAAACCCTTGTTCTAAGATTGACTCAAGCTGCGCGACAAGCTCCGGCGGCAGCGTACGCAGTTTCTCATCGTCCAATTCCAGGATTTCATGCAAAGACTGGATTGCTTCTTCCTGCCCTTCTTCTTCACTTCTGCCAAAACGATCGATAAACAAATACTCCGCATCATCTAATGCCGGCAGATCTGACGCAATGCTGAGCGGGATTTGCAGTTTGCTGCAAAATACCTCTGCAAACGCAAACGTCCTCGCATCGCGTACTTTCATTTCTTTGGGGCAGATATTCTGGCTTTGCAATGTCTCGATAAATAAATCCAACAGTTCTTCAAGGTTCTCATCCTGGAAGGATGACGCTGGTACTGGTAAAATAAATTCCGAAGCGCTTTCTACCGCCAAAAAGATAAGCGGGTAATATGGCTTCCCACCTTCCGGGCTTTTGACTGCCTCCGGGCACCGGATAACCTCGCACTCCCACACACCCATCTTCTTTGCCTTCTTCAGGCTGGCAATCCCGACCTGGTTATGCACCTCTACGCCTGCCCATTCCTTTTTCTTCTCTTTGGGGATCCTTACCTTGCCCATAACATAGGCTCCATCCTTCCGCTCCAGCAACGGGACCTTCTGCGTACCCTCGTGCAAAGACATAATCCCCAATTCGTCCGGGCTTTGGTTTTCTAACAGCCGCGCCACCTCGATGGCCGCAGACAACGCCTCCATCAGGTCTTCCTGATCCTGTTTGCTTTCAATGCTCCATGGGCAGATATTCGGCTGGAATTTTACAAACTGGGGATATGCACGGTGGCCCGTGATCCGTATCTTATTGGCACGGGCATATGCCTTTGCCGTTTCCTGGTCCTCTTTCGATACATCATCCTTCTTTTCAAACGCACATTGCAGGCTTTCCTGCCGCATAAGCTGCTCCTGGAATCCCAAGGGGGATAAGTCCAATACCTCTGACTTCATCAAATCCCGGAAGCTTCCAAACCCTTCTTCCTCTGTATACAGGCCAAGCGCACAATGCCCGCCATTGGCTCCCATAATGCTGATATAGCCAATTCTATCCCCGGATAGCCTGACTGCGAATACATCCGTATCCCACAGCTTCTTCCACAATTTTGTTTTCTTGTACGCAAACGCAAGTCCATATAGTTTATCTGAAATCATATTCCCTTCCTCCTTGGCATTTTTTGCTGTCCCTAACTTACAAGTAGTAATATTATTAGTCTACCAAAAAAGTACGGAACCTGCAATAGTAAGCACGAATAAGACGTCCGAAACCTAGAAAGAAAAAGCTGCCGCATTTTGAAGGAAAACCACAAAATCCATACGCTCTTGTGATTATCTCCAAAATGCGGCAGCCTTATGGCTCCCCTTGCTTTATGGCAGTTCCCTCTTCATCACGGCTCCTGTCGCGCCAGAAGTTACCATCTGCGCGTAACGCGCCAGATACCCTTCTGTCACTTTTGGTTCCCTAGGCTGCCATTTTGCCTTCCGCTCAGAAAGGATTTCCTCGGATACATCCAGTTCCAGCTTCATCTCTGGGATATTGATTTTAATTATGTCGCCTTCTTCTACCAATGCGATTGGACCGCCGACTGCAGCTTCCGGGGAAACATGCCCGATGGAAGCCCCGCGGCTTGCGCCGGAGAAGCGGCCGTCTGTAATCAATGCAACGGTAGATCCAAGGCCCATACCGGCTATGGCAGAGGTCGGGTTCAGCATTTCACGCATCCCAGGCCCTCCCTTTGGCCCTTCGTAGCGGATGACTACGACGTCGCCAGACACAATCTTCCCGCCTTTGATGGCCGCAATGGCATCTTCCTCACAGTCGAAGACGCGTGCAGGCCCTTCGTGCGCCATCATCTCTGGCGCTACCGCAGAGCGCTTTACCACGCTCCCTTCTGGCGCCAGGTTGCCCTTCAATACGGCAAGCCCTCCCGTCGCGCTGTATGGGCGGTCCAATGGGCGGATAACTTCTGGATCCTTATTGGCGCACCCCTTGATATTCTCTCCTACGGTTTTCCCTGTCACCGTCATACAATCTAAATGCAACAGGCCAAGCTCTGCTAACTCATTCATCACGGCGTACACGCCGCCCGCCTCGTTCAAGTCCTCCATATAAGTAGGGCCTGCTGGAGCCAGATGGCAGAGGTTCGGAGTCTTCGCACTGATCTCGTTAGCAAAGCCGATATCAAAGTCAAACCCGATCTCATGGGCAATGGCAGGGAGATGGAGCATACTGTTGGTCGAGCATCCCAATGCCATATCCACGGTCAATGCATTCAGCACCGCCTCCCGCGTCATAATATCCCTCGGGCGGATATTGTTTTTGTACATCTCCATAACCGCCATGCCTGCATGCTTCGCAAGGCGCAGGCGATCGGAATAGACCGCCGGGATCGTGCCATTCCCTTTCAGCCCCATCCCAAGCGCTTCCGTCAGGCAGTTCATAGAATTAGCCGTATACATCCCAGAACAGGATCCACAGGTCGGGCACGCCTTTTCTTCAAATTCACGCACGTCCTCTTCTGTCATCGTACCTGCCGCATAAGAGCCAACTGCCTCGAACATCGAAGACAAACTCGTCTTATGCCCTTTTACACGTCCGGCAAGCATTGGCCCGCCCGATACGAATACCGTAGGCACATTCACCCTTGCCGCCGCCATCAAAAGCCCAGGCACATTCTTGTCACAATTCGGCACCATCACCAATGCGTCAAACTGGTGCGCCAGCGCCATACATTCCGTAGAATCTGCAATCAAGTCGCGCGTCACCAAGGAATACTTCATCCCGATATGCCCCATGGCAATCCCATCACAGACCGCAATGGCTGGGAAGACCACTGGCACGCCGCCTGCCTCTGCAACGCCCATTTTTACTGCTTCTACAATCTTATCCAGGTTCATATGCCCTGGCACGATTTCGTTGTAGGAGCTCACAATCCCTACAAGCGGTTTTTCCATCTCCTCGTTGGTAAACCCCAACGCATGGAACAAAGAACGGTGGGGCGCCTGCTGCATCCCCTTTTTCACATGATCGCTTCTCATTTTCCTTACCTCTTCTTTCTATAGAATCAAATGCTCATCTTGTATTATGCCCCCTGCGCACCGCCGCGTTCCTCAACGCCTGCATTTTGGATGGCGCGCTTTTATCCCCACATAATTATAGCACATGGCGCGGCCCGATCCAACCAGGTCTTGAATACAGCTTTCCAGAGGGTTTTTGTTCTATAGGACGCGCTTTCCTATGTAAACATAAAACAGGGAAGATGCGCATTGCCTCACATCTTCCCTGCTCTTTCTATTCCTTACCCTATTCTACCCCTTCTTACCTTATGCTACTTCATACTTACTCAGCACATTTTCAAAGCTCAGGTTTTCGCCGCCGTATTTAACAGTAAGCTGTTTCTCAATCCCCATCCCCATCACTCCCAGTAACGATTTCGCATCCATTACTACGCGCTCATTGGAAATATCAATATCAAAATCACATAATCCAGCAGCGCGTACAAATTCACATACCTCATCTGCATCTGATAATTTAATTGTCTTTTCAATCATGGCTCTCATCCTTTCTATATGTTTTTTTGTTCTAACCTGAACTTGTGGAAGATTATGACATCTTTTTCTCCATTTGTCAACTTATTCCCAGCATTTTCTACCTATCAAATCTGTACAAATTTCGCTGTAATCCGGGCAAAATCCCGTTATTTTGCCATAATCTCTCTTCCAGCCCAGACAATTGCAGTTCTTCGTTTCTGCTTTACTGTATAGCCTTACATATTTTTTCTGCCATTTGGGGAAAAACTGTCTATTGCAACAGTTTTGGCAGGCTTTGCCCCACCAGATGTCCTTGGGTATCTTACGCCAAAATCCTGGTATTGTTACTGCAAGCTGTCGCCCGCAGCCTGGCATCTGGGATATGCACCGTAACTGAGCCGTATTATTGACTATTCGGAAAGAACATCCTATAATTATAACAATCCCTTTTTTTGCTACCATAAAGATTCCACACAACGGTTCTTCGGGCAGTTTTAATCCTTTGCCCTGCTATCGTTATTATGTGTAAAGAATCAGAAAAAAACCGAAATAATAGCAAATAGGGAATTATTATCCTTTGGATCTATGAAAGGGAAAACCAGGAGGCGCCTATGGAATCCAAACACATCTTATCGGTCTTGCAGCAAGTACAGGATGGATCCCTTGACATCCATACTGCTTATGAAAAGCTAAAGCTTAGCCCTTTTGAAGATTTGGGCTATGCCAAGATCGACCATCACCGGAAAATCCGCCAAGGCGTGCCAGAGGTGATTTACGGAGCCGGGAAAACGGCCGGGCAGATCGAAGGCATTGTAAACGCGCTGCTGCCCCAATGCCCGGAAAATATCTTGATCACACGGCTGCCAGAAGAAGCCGCCGAATACCTAGGGCAGCAATTCCCCCTTACGTATGACAAAATCTCTCACATCGGGATTGTAAATTATACCAAACGCCTTACTGCTTCTGGAAGCATTGTCGTGGCTACCGGAGGGACAAGCGATATCCCCGTAGCAGAAGAGGCCGCGCTTACGGCGGAAACCCTGGGCAACCAGGTAGAACGCCTTTACGATGTCGGCGTGGCTGGCATCCACCGCCTGCTGGCGCATATCGACAACATTTCCAAGGCAACCGCTGTGATCGCCGTAGCCGGGATGGAAGGCGCGCTTGCCAGTGTGATTGGCGGCTTGTGCGACTGCCCTGTGATCGCCGTTCCTACCAGCGTAGGCTACGGCGCCAATTTCCAAGGGCTTTCCGCCCTGCTCTCTATGCTTAATTCGTGCGCAAGCGGCGTATCTGTCGTAAACATTGACAACGGCTTCGGCGCTGGCTACCTTGCCAGCATAATCAACCATATAGGAGGTTAACTATTATGAAGACACTTTTTATCGAATGCAACATGGGCGCTGCCGGCGACATGCTGATGGGCGCCCTCTATGAACTTCTTGACGAACCAAAGCAGCGTTCGTTCCTAGATACGATGAACGGGCTATTCCCAGATAAACTGATGATAAGCCCATCGCCTTCCGAAAAATGCGGCGTCTGGGGAACGAAAATGAATGTGGCTATTTTAGGCAGGACAGAGGAAGCGGCTGGGCAAACCCCTGCGGACGAACCACACAATCACGGGCAGGAAGCCGTATCCCAGAGCCACCATGGACAAGGCGCTTCTTCCCACCTACATGCTTCTTATCCCAAGATGCAGGCGGACATTGACCGCCTGCCCCTTCCTGCTTCCGTCAAAGAACATGCAAAAGCCGTCTATACCTTAATCGGTACGGCGGAAAGCAACGCCCACCACACTGAGATCTCGCAGATCCATTTCCACGAAGTGGGTACATTGGATGCGCTGATGGACGTCACTGGCTGCTGCCTTTTGATGGAACTGCTAGATCCAGAGCAAATCCTCGCGTCCCCCATCCATGTAGGAAGCGGCAGCGTACGCTGCGCCCATGGCGTCCTTCCAGTGCCTGCGCCAGCAACCGCCTATATCCTGCGGGATGTCCCAATCTACGGCGGAAGCATCGAAGGGGAATTGTGCACGCCCACTGGCGCCGCTTTGTTAAAACATTTCGTCACACAGTTTACGGCAATGCCTCCGATGTCTATCGAAAAAACAGGCTACGGCATGGGAACCCGCGACTTCTCCACCGCTAACTGCCTGCGTGCATTCTGGGGCAGCATGGAAATCCTTCCTGTGCCTTCCCCAAAGCAGCTCCCCGATTCATACGAAACAAAGCCATTGGCTCCCGTCACAGAAGAAGAAACCAGGCCAGATTTCTACACAGAACTGTTCCACAACTTAGACCAAATCTTAGAACTATCCTGCAACCTGGACGATATGAGCCCGGAAGCCGTATCCTACGCCGTAAACCTCCTAATCGACGCTGGCGCCCTAGACGCCTATACGACCCCGGTTTATATGAAGAAAAACCGCCCTGGCCTCTTACTGACCTGCTTATGCAATTTAGAAGAGGAGAGCCGCTTCAGCCGCTTGATCCTAACGCATACTGCTACCCGCGGCATCCGCATCCAGCCTTGCTACCGCAGGACGCTGGACGCACAGTTCCGCAAAGTACGCACGATCTATGGAGAAATCACGGTAAAAATCAGCACTGGTTACGGCATTAGCAAATATAAGCCGGAGTACGAAGACGTCGCTTCCGCTGCTAAGCAGTGCAAAGTCCCGTTCCAGAAAGTATACGACGCAGCTATGGAAGCCTGCGGCAAATTATAGCGTGTTGCTTTTGCAACAAATCACTTACCGCCGCAGTGCAATCCACGCGGAGGGTTTTTATTCTATAGGACGCTCTTTCCTATTAGAATAAAAAACGGATGGGGCATGCCTTTTGCGGCAGCCCCATCCTATCATCCCCATTCCCCTCTTCTTACTTACCTTTTAAAAAGGAAGACCGGGCTTGGCGGATGATTTCCCCGGTTCAGGTATTTGTTTTCTATCACGGTAAAATCTTTGGCAGGAAGCCCCTTCAGGTACTCCATCAGGCATTCCTTCTCTTCAAACCCCGTATCCTTGCCGCTATATATGCACAGGCTCATCATCCCGCCGCTCTTTAAGGCGGAAAGCCCTTTGGAAACTGCTGCCAGGCTCGTCTGGGGCAAGGTGGAAATGGAATGGTCGCCGCCAGGCAAATAGCCGAAATTAAAACAGATTACGTCTACCGTGCCATCCTGCACATATTGATCCATATTCTCATGGCCATCTAGGATTAGCCTGGCACGTCCTGCATATCCTTCCCGTTCCAACAACGTTTTTGCCTCATCCAGCGCACATGCCTGGATATCAAATGCAAGGACCTTCCCTTCCTCCCCTGCAAGGCCGCATAAGAAAACGGTATCCTTCCCATTTCCCATCGTCGCATCCACATACAGCCCTCCCTTTGGGGCTTGCGAACGGATCACCTCATGGCACCAGTACGTAATCTGCGACTGCTTCATATCCTTCCACCCCTATCACAATCTTTCGCCTGGCCTCTATCCATCAATTTCTTTTAAGATATTCAGCAGCCTGCTCGTGCCCAGGCGTTCTGCGCCTAAGCGGATAAACTCTTCCGCGTCTGCAAAGGAATTAATCCCGCCAGAAGCCTTGATTTCCACGTCGCTGCCCACGTGCGCCCGCATCAATGTAACATCTGGGAACGTTGCGCCCGCGCTCGAAAACCCGGTCGAGGTCTTAATAAACTTCGCGCCTGCGTTCGTTACGATTTCGCACATCTTAATCTTCTCTTCCTCAGTCAGCAGGCAGGTTTCAATAATGACCTTTAAAACCCTTCCATCACATGCTTTTCGGATTTCCCGGATTTCATCTTCAATTTCCTGATACCGCTTATCCTTCAGATAGCCGATGTTGATTACCATATCAATTTCCGAAGCCCCATTTGCAATCGCATCCTTTGCTTCAAAAATCTTTACGGACGTCGTACTGTATCCATTGGGAAAGCCGATGACGGTACAGATTGGCAGTTTTCCTTGCACATATTCCACCGACTGCTTTACATAAGTTGCAGGAATACAGGCCGAAGCCGCCCCATACCGCATTGCATCATCTAAAATCTGCCGGACTTCCTCCCAAGTAGCCGTCTGTGTCAATAACGTATGATCAATTTTCTTCAAAATTTTTTCCTTTTCCATTGCTTTCCCCTTTGCTGCTGTCCCGTCTTACTCCTCATACCCATTCGGGTTATTCTTCTGCCATCTCCAGGAATCTGCGCACATCTCCTTAATGCCGTTTGCCGCTTCCCATCCCAGCTCTTCTTTCGCTTTGGACGGGTCGCAGTAACACGTTGCAATATCGCCTGGACGGCGCGGCTTGATGCTATACGGGATTTTAATATCGTTCGCTTCCTCAAAATTCTTAACGATATCAAGCACGCTGTAGCCATGCCCCGTCCCTAAGTTATAGATACAAAGGCCAGCCTTTTCCTCAATTTTCTTCAACGCTTTTACATGGCCAAGCGCAAGATCCACCACATGGATATAATCACGGACGCCCGTCCCATCTGGCGTATCATAGTCATTGCCGAAAACGCCCAGTTCTTTTAACTTGCCTACTGCCACCTGTGTGATGTAAGGCATCAGGTTATTGGGGATACCGTTGGGGTTCTCGCCCATCGTACCGGATTTGTGCGCGCCAATTGGGTTGAAGTAACGGAGAAGGATGACATTCCATTCCTCATCTGCCTTCTGGATATCCATCAGCACCTGCTCTAACATGGATTTCGTCCATCCATACGGGTTCGTACACTGTCCCTTCGGGCACTCTTCTGTAATCGGGATCTCCGCAGGATCCCCATAAACGGTCGCAGACGAAGAGAAAATAATATTCTTACACCCATTCTGCCGCATCACATCCACCAAAGTCAGCGTACCTGCAATGTTGTTGTTATAATATTCCCACGGCTTTGCCACCGATTCCCCAACCGCTTTCAGCCCTGCAAAATGGATGCAGCTATCAATGCTTTCTTTTGCAAAGATCTCATTTAAAACGGCACGGTCTAAAATATCTCCTTTGTAAAACGTTACCTTCTTGCCCGTCAGCGTCTCTACACGCTCTAACGATTTCTCGCTGGAATTAGAAAGGTTGTCAAGCACAACCACATCATACCCTGCATCCAATAATTCCACGCAGGTATGGCTACCAATGTATCCTGCGCCGCCCGTTACTAAAATTGCCATTTTACCATCTCCTTTTCTTATGCCCGCCTTACACCCCATCCATGCGTTCTACCCGCATATATAGCCGCAAAGGCAGGTTGCCTTGTAGTTTCCTGTACCATTAGTATACCCATTTTTTCCAGTCCTGTACAGAGCGAAATGTATACGATATATGTAATTTTGTTGTATATTGCCTTTTTATGCCAGGCAAGGTATACTAGAAACGGTTGTAATGCCTTCCCACCAAAAACCGACAACGCAATATCGCAGAGATAAAACAGGATTTAGGATTGCCGATATACAAAATTCTGGATATGGTAGAGGAATTGAAACAACCGTGGAAAAATTATCTGAGTTCGACTTTTGGATAACACCATCATATGGCGTTTATTGGGGAATGCCACAAAATAATTTGATTCAGAGATTACTAAGAAAGGCCAAACAGAATGGATTCTAACTATAAAAACTCTTATAAAAACCCGAAAAAAGAACTTGTTTCCCTTTGCGTGTACAACGCTGGCTTCCAGAAATGCGAAGCCCTCCACCAATGGGGCCCAGGCATCCGGGATCATTATCTGATCCACCATATTATTACTGGCAAAGGGTTTTTCCAGGTTAGCGGGAATACTTATGAATTGAACGAAGGGGATACGTTCTTAGTCTATCCCCAGACCGAGGCCACGTATTATGCCGACGCCAAAAATCCCTGGGAATACGCATGGGTCGGGTTCAGCGGAAGCGACGCCGCTATGATTCTAAAGGCAACGGATTTCTCCCCGTCCTCTCCCGTCCTGTTTACCAGCAGCTTAAAAGATGACATCCAGTCACACCTTATGGGCATTTACGAAGCGTGCGGGAACGGGTTTGTAGATTCTGTGGAAATGACAGGGCGGCTGTACTGTACCCTGGCTCTTTTTATGAAACATTCCAGCAAAGTGGAACAGACCAATACGGCCGGCAGCTATGTACAGACTGCCATTGCTTATATCTCCGCGAATTATTCCTACCCAATTACGGTGGAAGATATCGCGAATTATGTAGGCGTCAGCAGAAGCCATCTGTTCCGCTCCTTTGAACGTGTTTTACAGAAATCACCGAAAGAATACCTGACTTCCTTCCGCATCAAGGAAGCCAGGTATCTCTTAGAACATTCTTCCTTGTCCATTACGGCAATTGCCAATTCCGTTGGGTTTGACAATGGGCTGTACTTTTCTAAAACCTTCCACAAGGCTGTAGGCGTCCCGCCCAGGGAATACCGGCAGGAAAAGAAGAATCACGACAGCCGCCATTAATGGAATCCCCTACCGGATAGAACTAATCTGGACTTTTTTCCCTTGCCCTTTTTTCTGGAGTATCTTTCGGTAGGCGTTTCGTTTCTTTGCTGGGACTTTGATCTTTGCATTGGATTTGATTCCCTTGAGCGCATTTTTCCCAACGCTTTTCAGCTTAGTGGATGTTATTGTTACCGTTGCCAGCTTCTTGCAGTTTTTAAATGCGCCAGACCCAATCTTTGTTACATTTTTCCCTATGGTAACTTTCGTAAGCTTGCTGCATGCCTCCAAGGCAGAATTTCCAAACTGTAATCTCAAATGTTTTTACCAAAACACCGGAATAATTATGCTTTCCCCTAAGGGCTTTTAAACCCTTCCTTTGTTTCATCTGGCTCGCTTCCTTACCGCCGCAGTGCAATCCACGCGGAGCGTTAAAAAACAGCAGCCAGAAAGGATACATTTCAAATATCCTTTCTGGCTGCTGCATTTATCCAGAACTTATCCGATTCTTATTCTTATACTAACTCGAGAAGAACTTCTAAAGCCCCGTCCCCTTTACGCTGCCCGATCTTTACGATTCTGGTATAACCACCATTACGGCCTACATACTTTGGAGCGATTTCGTCAAAAATCTTAGCTGCAACGTCAACCTTCTTGGTATTCCTCTTCTTCCCTTTGTTCTCCTTCGGAACATCGGTTACAGGGTATAATACCTTGTTCATCTGACGCCTAGCATGTAAACGGGAAGGAAGGTCTTTTTTGATTTCTTTCTCTACTTCATCGTATACGGTACGCCTCTTGCCGTCGACAACTTCTTTTACCCTTTTGCCGTTCTCATCCTTCCGAGCGACCTTCGCCATTACCGTAACCTTTTCAAAATTATCTTTTTCCCGAATGCCCATGGCAATTAAGCCTTCTGCGACTTTTCGGATTTCTTTTGCCTTCGCTTCTGTCGTAACGATCTTGCCATGGTACAGCAATGCCGTTACCTGGTTCCTGATTAAGGCCTTCCTCTGGTCAGAGGTCCTGCCTAATTTCCTATATTTTGCCATTGTTCCATCCTCCATTTATGGCATATCTGGCAGCGCCTTTTGGACTTACCTGCCAAATACGGTTATTCTTGTATCTGCCCTCTTGCGGAGGGAAGCCATGCCGTTGGTTACGCCTGCGCCGCAGGCATATGTGGGCATCCCGGCAAGGCTGGCAAGGCTTCGCCTTTCTGGTCTTACAAACCTTGCGCTATATTCCTATTCTTCCCCTGGGTTTAGCTGCAGCCCAAGTTCTTTTAGCTTCGCCAATACTTCTTCCAAGGACTTCCGCCCAAGGTTCCGTACCTTCATCATATCTTCCGGCGTCCGGTTCGTCAGTTCCTCGACTGTATTGATCCCTGCCCGTTTCAGGCAGTTGTAGGAACGGACGGACAACTCCAGTTCGTCTATGTTCATTTCCAGTACTTTTTCCTTCGCATTGTCTTCTTTTTCAATCATGACTTCTGCGGTCCTGGCATTCTCTGATAAGTCGATAAACAAGTTCAGATGCTCGCTCAGGACTTTTGCCGCCAGGCTTACGGCTTCGTCTGGCTCTAACGTACCGTTGGTATATACGTCCAAGGTCAGCTTGTCATAATCTGTGATCTGGCCGACACGGGTATTCTCAATGGTAAGGTTCACACGCTCTACCGGCGTATAAATCGAATCCACCGCAATTACGCCAATCGGGACGTCTTCGCTCTTATTCTTATCCGCACTTACATAGCCACGGCCTTTCGTAATGGTCAATTCCATATACAGCCTGGAATCTGCGCCCCCATTTAAGTGGGCAATCACAAGTTCCGGGTTCAGCACCTGGATATCCGGATCTACCTGGATATCTGCTGCCGTAACTACCCCTTCCCCTTCAAATTCAATATAAGCAACTTTAGACTCGTTTGTTGGGCTGGTGTTTTTCA
>CAOKNO010000028.1 GCA_948470065.1 uncultured Eubacterium sp.
TGTATGGATTGGACAGACGCGTCTGTCCCAGAGAGGGTTTCGCAATTACCTATTGTCTGAAAATAGGAAAGGAGTGGAACATATGGCAAATGTACCGACACCCCATATCGAAGCGAAGGTAGGGGATTTTGCAAAGACTGTGCTGATGCCCGGGGATCCGTTGCGGGCGAAATACATTGCAGAAACGTATCTAGAAGAGGTAAGATGTGTCAACCAGGTGCGCGGGATGCTTGGGTTTACAGGCACGTATAAGGGCAAGGAGCTGTCCGTTATGGGATCTGGCATGGGAATGCCGTCCATTGGGATTTATTCTTACGAGTTGTACCATTTCTATGAAGTGGACAATATCATACGGGTAGGTTCGGCCGGCGCCATTTTAGATGATGTCAATGTTATGGACGTCGTAATTGGAATGGGCGCGTCTGTCGTATCGGATTATCCAGATCAATTCGATTGCCCAGGGCATTTGGCGCCGCTGGCAGACTACCATCTCTTACAGACGGCTGTGGATAGCGCTAAGGATCTGAAAACGTCTGTAAGGGTAGGGAATATTTTATCGGAAGACGCATTCTATACAGACCGCCCCAACAGCAAGGACTGTTTCCGGAAAATGGGCGTTCTGGCAGTAGAGATGGAGAGCGGCGCCTTGTATCTGAATGCCGCCAGGGCAGGGAAGCGCGCGCTATGCATCCTGACCATTTCTGACCATATTTACAAGCCGGAGAAATTAACGGCAGAGGAACGTCAGATTGGGTTTGGGAAGATGATAGAGATTGCATTGGAAACCGCGGTGAGGGTATAATGTGAGCCCATACGCCATATGCATGTATGGGAAAGGCGGGGTACGTTACGATAGGGGAGCAGAAGCGTTAAAAGCCGTGCCTGCGGGAAAGAAAAATGGCTGCATTTACTGAATACACAGTAGATGCAGCCATTCCTGTTATTTCATAGAAACGTGCGATCTATGAAACAAAAACGCTCCGTGCGGATCGCACTGCGGCTAAAGAACCATGTTGCGAAAACAACCTGCCGCAGGTAGAGAACCCTGCTTTGCAGGATCCTTTTTTAATCAAGTATGTTCATCAATATCTTAATCTTAATAAATAATCGAAATTTATATATTATAGACAAAGGTACATTGAGAAAAACTGATTAAATTAGCCGATTACGGTTACATTTACGGCCTGAGGCCCTTTGGAACCTTCGGTTACGTCAAATTCTACAGACGCGCCTTCCTCTAAGGATTTGAACCCTTCCATATTTAACCCGGAGTAGTGAACAAATACGTCATTTCCGGATTCATCGGAAATAAAGCCATATCCTTTTTGATTGTTAAACCATTTTACTGTACCTTGCATGTCAGTACCTCCAAAATATAATATTCGCTGCATTAGCAGCGCATGACTAGAATAGCACATCTTGTAGAAAAAGTAAAGGAAAATTTTTGGAAATCTTAAGGTTTTTTAAATATGGGTAGTTCGTTTGGCTATTAATACTGTTTCCGCCAGCTTTTGGGCGGAAGCCCATAGGTATTCTTAAATGCCCGTGAGAAGTGGAGCTGGTTCGGGTATCCGACGGCGTTCCCAATATCTGCAATGGACAAATCTGTCATTTTCAGCAATTCTGTGGCTTTTGCCATCCGGTAGTTGATGAGAAATTCCTGCGGCGTCTGCCCGACGGACTGCCGGAAGATTTTCCCAAAGTAGCTGCGGTTGATGCCGCAATGCGAGGCCAGATCCTCGATGGATATTTCATAAGGGAAGTTCTGTTCGATATAGTTGATGGCTTCCCGGATGTAATAGTCGCTCATTTTCCCCGTTTTTTCCAGACGCACCGTGGATACGGAACGCGTCAGGGCGTCTAGGAAGATGTATAGATGCCCGATCAAATGGAAGGGCGTTTCTTTGGAATGGTTTACGATGTAGAGCATTTCATCCTTCATAATCTCCCGGTATTCCTTAGAAACAGGATGATAGATGGACTGATCCAGGGAGAATCCTGCCAGATCCAGCATTTCTTTTACCCTAAGCCCGTCAAATTCCAGCCATACGTATTCCCAGGGGGCGTTCGTATCTGCAATGTAAGTACTGATCTGCCCAGGGAATAAGAGAAAGCCCTGCCCGCTGCGTATATTGTAAGTGTTTGTTTTACCTTGCTGGTTGTTGGCCATTAACGTCCCTGTGCCAGAAAGCACATAGTGGAATAGATAGTGGTTCCTAGCGGCAGGGCCGTAAAGATGCGCTGGCTCGCATTGTTCCCAGCCGTATTGGTACAGCCCTAAGTCGATAAATTTTTCATTTGGAAAAATTGAAAATAAAACGTCGCTCATCATCCACCTCCTGTTTTTACTATATACCAAGATGCTAGATCAATGCAAGATAAAAACAAAAATATCTCATTTTGGTATAAAAGTGGAATAATACTGATATTTTGTGTCGCATTATGGTATGTTATAATCGTTTTATAAAAAACATATATGTTTTCAGGAAAGGAGAAATGCACAAATGCTAAGAAAAAGTATCAAAGCCCTTTTGGCAGCAGTATGCGTTTTGGGGAGTTTATCTATGGCAGGATGTGCCGGGGAGCGTGCGGACGGCGGGAAGACGGTAGTTGAGTTAGTGCATTACAAGCCGGAAGCAGTGAATTACTTTCAGGAAGTGGAAGCGAAATTCAATGATACCCACCAGGATATCCAGCTTAAGATTTCATCCCCGAACGATGCCATGACCGTATTGAAAACCCGTTTTATCCGGGATGACAATCCAGATATTATCGGGATTGGTGGGGATATTAATTATTCCAATTTTATTGATGCTGAAATGCTGATGGATATTTCTGATTTTGACGGGCTAAGCGACATCAAAGAGAATTATCTGACCATTGACGAGAACTTGAAGTTCGTCCCGACCGAAGGGGTATACGGCGTACCGTATATGGCGAATGCGGCAGGTATTTTGTATAACCGGGATATGTTTGAGGAGCATAATTGGCAGATCCCAAAGACCTGGGATGAATTGATTGCCCTCTGTGAAGACATTCAGGCGGAAGGGATCCTTCCTTTTTATATGGGGTACAAGGACACTTGGACCTGCCTTTCCCCATGGAATAGCGCGGCTTCCTCTTTGGCAGGGGCAACGGTGTGTAAGGAAGTGAACAAAGGGAATACGACGTTCGCGAAGGAATATGACGTGCTGGCGGAGCAGATGAGAACGCTGCTTTCATATGGACCGAAGGATTTTGTGGCATACTCTTACAACGATGCATGTACGGCTTTTGCAAGGGGCGAGTCTGCAATGTATATGATTGGGAGCTATGCAGTACCGCAGATTAAGTCTGTAAATCCGGATATTAACATTGATTCCTTTGTATACCCAGCGTCGAATGTTCCGGAAGAAAACATTTTAACATCCGGGGTTGATTTACAGTTCTGCGTGATGAAGGACTGCCCGAACAAAGAGGCGGCGTATGAGGTAATGAGGTTCTTGTTAGAGGATGAGAACGTACAGGCTTATATGGACGATCAGAATGCAGTACCATGTAAAAAAGGCAGCTTTACGTTGGCGTCTATGTTAGATGGCATGAAAGAATATATTGACGCAGGGAACGTAACGGATTACCAGGATCATTTCTATCCTACGGAAATGGCGGTAGACGCTTTGATCCAGACATACCTGTTGGAAGGCGATACCGACAAGTTCTTACAAGGATTCGATAAATCATGGATACGCTACAACCGGGATCTGATTGAAAAAGTGCGGAAATACGAAGCAGAGCACGGAAACAAGGAGGGCTAACCAGAATGGAAGAGAAGAAAAATGGCAAATTGAGCGCAAGAAGCCGGACGTTTTTAATGATTACCATACCAATCGTACTGCTGTTTTTTACCTTTAATACCTTGCCGCTGATCCAGGGTGTGATTTACAGCTTTACGAATTTCCGGGGGTTTGGGAGCTTCGACTGGGTCGGGATCCGCAACTATATTGATTTATTCCAGGATGCCAGGGTAGGCGCGTCTTATTGGTTTACCTTCCGTCTGGCAGTTGTGACTACGGTTATTGTAAATGTATTAAGCTTGCTGCTGGCTATGGGCCTGAACAGCAAAATAAAATTTAAGAGCACCTTGCGCGGCATGTATTTCCTGCCGAACATCTTGGGCGGCTTGGTTATCGGTTATATTTTCAACTACTTCTTTACGTATATCCTGCCAGAAGTGGCTCGGATGATGGGGTTTGAGGGGAACAGCATGCTGGCAAATTCCAAAACGGCATGGCTTGCAATCGCAGTAGTATGTGCTTGGCAGTCAATCGCAATGAATACGATTATCTACATATCAGGGCTTCAGACTGTACCGGCGGAGGTGTACGAAGCAGGTTCCTTAGACGGTGCGACAGGCTGGTCACAGTTCAGGCATTTGACCTTTCCGTTGATTTTACCGTTCTTCACGATTAACCTGGTGCTTTGCATGAAGAATTTCCTGATGGTATTCGACCAGATTATGTCTTTGACAAAGGGCGGGCCTGCGCAGAGTACAGAGTCGATTTCCTACTTGATTTACAACAATGGTATGGCAGGCGGCCAGTTCGGGTTCCAGAGCGCCAATGCCGTGCTGTTCTTCGTAGTGATTGTTGTGATCTCTGTATTGCAGATGAAGTTCTTAGGAAGCAAAGAGGAACAGCTCTAATCATAGAGGTAGAGGGAGCATAGGATTGCAAAAAGCTGGGAACAGAGAAGCTGCAAAACCGTTATGGCAGCTATAAAAAGGAGGAGCGAAGATGAGGAAAAATAAGAAGAATTTTGATATGTCGGAGGGGGAAGGAAAGACACGGGTTGGCGTGACCGCCCTTTTGATCTTAGGTTTGGTAACGATTGTATTCCCACTGTATATGACAATCGTGATAGCGTTTAAACAGCCTTCAGAAATGACAAACAGCATCAGTGGGATCTTGTCCTTGCCAGCGCATTGGAGCCTGGATAATTTCAGAGAGGCAATGCGTGTGACGGATTTCTGGAATTCTTTGGCGAATAGCCTGTTTATTACGTTGGCGACGATTGCATTATCGATCGTAGTGCATTCTTTGATTGGGTATGTATTAGGACGGTGCAAGGCAAAGAGCAAGGGATATAATTTTATTTACCTGTACCTGGTAAGCGGTATGTTCGTGCCGTTTGCAATCCTGATGATGCCACTGGTAAAACAGACTTCCCGCATGGGGCTTGCCAATGAGATTGGCGTTATCTTGTTATATACCGTGTTCTACCTGCCGATGAATACGATGCTGTACTCCGGGTATCTGACCAACCTTCCGCTTGCGCTTGAAGAAGCGGCATGTGTGGATGGCGCGAGTACCTGGAGGACGTTCTGGAGCGTAATCTTCCCGAATATGAAGCCGATGCATGCGACGGTTGCTATCTTAACCGCGCTTGGCACATGGAACGACGTAATGACCCCGCTTGTTATTATGTCCGGGGATAAGAATACGCTGCCGCTGGCACAGCTTAATTTCCAGAGCCAGTTCGGCACGAACTATAACTTGGCGTTTGCCTCTTACTTACTGGCATTGCTGCCAATCATCGTTTTCTATCTGATCTGCCAGAAGCAGATCATTGCTGGAGTGGCAAATGGCGCAGTAAAATAAATGGAGCGTTTACAGATAGGCCTTGTTGGCGTAGGATGCCCATCCCCCAAGGGCGTCCCGCGTGGCCGTGCGGATGGTTACAAGGTATCGCTGCCATATAGATGAAGCAGGAAGGTATATGCCAGGGAAGGAAAGGGCTTTTAGAAGAGGAGGGCATGATATGGCTGTCAGGTATGATGAGCAGAGCAAGATTTTTTATTTGGATACGGCAAACACTACTTATCAGATGAAGGTTGACCAATACCGCTATTTGCTGCATTTATATTATGGGGAAAAGATGGATGCGCCCATGGACTATATGCTGACGTATTTTGACCGTGGTTTTTCAGGGAATCCTTATGATGCAGGCACGGACAGGACGTATTCTTTGGATGCGCTGCCCCAGGAGTTCCCGGTGCTTGGCACCGGGGATTACCGGGATACGGCGTTCCAGGTCAGGGAAGCAAATGGGTGCCACGGCTGCGATTTGCGTTACCATGGTTATCAGATCGAAGAGGGCAAATATGGGATCCCAGGGCTTCCAGCGGCCTATGGCGGGCAAGGGCAGACATTGCGGATTCTATTGAAGGACGACAGGCTTGGGCTTGAAGTCATGTTACTGTACGGCTTGCTGGAAGAATGCGACGTTATTGCCCGGAGCGTGCAGGTGAAGAACGCAGGGGACTCCAAAGTATATTTGGAGAAGGTGTCCAGCGTATGCCTTGATTTCTTATATGGACGATACGATATTATGACGTTTTACGGCAGGCATATGATGGAGCGGAACCTACAGCGGAAACGCATCTGCCATGGCAGGCAGTCCATTGGAAGCACAAGGGGAAGCTCCAGCCATCAATACAACCCTTTTGTTATCTTAGCCCAGGAAGGCGCGACTGAGTCTATGGGCGGGTGCTATGGAGCGGCGTTTGTATATAGTGGGAATTTCAGCGCGGAGGCGGAACAAGATCAATTTGGCCAGACACGGTTTATCATGGGGCTGAACCATGAATTGTTTTCTTATCCATTAAGGCCGGGCGAAGTGTTTTATGCACCAGAAGCGCTGCTGTCATATTCAGCCGAAGGGCTGAACTTGTTATCCCAGCAATTCCACCGTTGCGTCAGGGAACATATTTACCGGGGGAGATACAAGGATCAGATCCGTCCGGTGCTGGTGAATAGCTGGGAAACGTGCTACTTTAATTTCAACGGGGATGATATTGTGGCGCTGGCAAAGGAAGCTGCGGCTTTGGGCGTAGAGCTTGTCGTTATGGACGACGGATGGTTTGGGCTTCGGGATGATGACGATTCCTCTTTGGGAGATTGGGAGGTCAATGAGAAGAAGCTAGGCTATACCTTAGAAGAACTGTCAAGGCGCGTCCATGAAAATGGAGTCCAGTTTGGGATTTGGATCGAACCAGAGATGATTTCCGAGCAGAGCCTGCTTTACCAGAAGCATCCCGAATGGGTCTTGCAGATTTCTGGCAAAGCCCCGGTAAAGAGCAGGAACCAGCTAGTGCTTGATTTTTCAAACCCAAAGGTGGTGCAGTATATCTTTGAGAAGATTTCCGCTGTGCTGCGCCAGGGGGAGATCAACTATGTGAAATGGGATATGAACCGTAGCCTTTCGGATATTTATTCCAGCGCGGCAACGGAGCAGGGCAGGGTGGTATACGATTATGTTCTGGGTGTGTACTCCTTGCTGGAGCAGTTGACGGCAGCGTTCCCGGATATCTTATGGGAGGGCTGCGCTGGCGGAGGAGGCAGGTTTGATATGGGGATGCTGTATTATACGCCGCAGATTTGGTGCAGCGATAACACCGATGCCGCAGACCGTGTGCAGATCCAGTATGGCACGTCTTTTGCTTATCCGTTGTCCGCGATCGGTTCCCATGTGTCGGCTGTGCCGAACCACCAGACGGGAAGGGTCATTGATTTCAGTACAAGAGGGATTGTCGCGATGACAGGCGCGTTTGGCTATGAGCTGGATTTTGGCAAATTAAGCCAGCAGGAACGGGAAAAGGTCAAAGAGCAGGTGGCTTTGTACCATCAGCTTGCGCCCTTGATCCAGAGCGGGGACTACTATCGGTTAAGCAATCCGATGAAAGAGGAATACGGCGCGTGGATGGTTGTAGATCCAAAGAAGGAGAAAGCCTTGTTTTGCATGGTGATGCTGGATATCCATGGGAACCAGCCTGTGGCGTATGTGAGGCTGCTTGGGCTTGCGCCAGATAAGGATTATAAGGATGCGTCGTCTGGGAAGGTGTATTCTGGCGCCGCGCTGATGGCGTCTGGGCTTCCAGTGGCATTAGGCCTTGGGGATTACCAGTCTTACCAGATGGTATTTGAAGCAGTAGAAGCATAATAAAAAGGGGCTGTCGCAAAATAGATGTCGTATACAAGATATGGATTTCAAGCACATAAACTTATCCATATTTTGTATATAAACAACTCTTTGCAACAGCCCCTTTTTGTTTCATAAGATTATGAGTACTCGTTCAATATCTTACGCTTCATGTCGAACAGGCGATCGGACAGATCCACATAGACTTCGTGCGGGTTTGCAAACCGTCTGGTTTCATACCAGAGCGTTTCCTTTTCCAGGCTGCAGCGCTTCTGGATGTCCATGACCTTGGGGGAATCATAGACGCACGCCCCGTTTTGGAACACAGGGATCAGAAGCTCTTGCATGGTGTATGTGCCGCCGCGCAGCGTTGTTTTTTTCCAGGTTTCTAAGGGGTCGAATAGTTGTAGGTCTTGTTGGGTGTCAAAGGTTTCATCTGCTAAGCAGATATAATCTGCGCGGATTTTGCCAGAGGATTTCCCATATATCCGGTAGACTGTTTTGTTGCCTGGGTTCGTCACTTTTTCGGTATTTTCCGATAATTTTATTTTTGGCTGGAAGACGCCGTTTTCATCCTGGATTGCCGCCAGCTTGTACACGCCGCCAAAGGCAGGGCAGTCCTTAGAAGTGATTAAGTTGGTGCCTACGCCCCAAGAAGTGATTTTTGCGCCTTGGGACTTCAGGTTTTCAATTAAATATTCATCCAGGTCGTTTGAGGCGGAGATTACAGCGTCGGGGAATCCGGCTTCGTCCAGCATATTCCGTGCAACCTTAGACAGATAGGCCAAATCCCCACTGTCCATCCGTATGCCATAGAACGTAAGGGGTACGCCGGCTTCCCGCATTTCAGTAAAAACGCGGATTGCGTTTGGGACGCCGGAGGTTAAGGTATCATACGTATCGACCAACAGGATGCAGGCGGACGGATAGAGCGCGGCATATCTCTGGAACGCGGTGTATTCATCTGGGAAACTCATAATCCAGCTATGTGCATGCGTCCCTTTTACCGGGACGTCGAACAACTGCCCGCATAATACGTTGGAAGTCCCACAGCAGCCGCCGATTATAGCGGCTCTTGCACCGTATACCCCTGCGTCCGGCCCCTGCGCCCGCCGCAGGCCAAATTCCATTACGCCATCCCCACGCGCGGCGTCGCAGACCCGGGAAGCTTTTGTGGCAATCAGGCTTTGGTGGTTGAGGATATTTAAAACGGCTGTTTCAATAAGCTGCGCTTCGATCATGGGCGCGACAACCTTTACCAACGGCTCCCTTGGGAACACCACCGTACCTTCCGGGATGGCGTAAATATCCCCGGTAAACCGGAAGCTTTCTAGGTATTCCAGGAAATCCCCGTCAAAGATCGAAAGGCTTCTGAGATAGGTAATATCGTCTTTGGTAAAGCGCAGGTTCTTGATATAATCGATGATCTGCGCCAAACCAGCGCAGACGGCGTATCCGCCGCCGCTGGGGTTGTTCCGGTAAAACGCGTCAAAAACGGCAATTTCCTGGTTGTGGGCTTTGAAGTAGCCCTGCATCATCGTTAATTCATAAAGATCGGTCAATAATGTTAAATGAGAGGTGTACATTTTTTAGGGAAACTCCTTTTTATTTGATTTTAATGGCCACTGTTTTTTTCTTCCCGCTTCCATCAGTGGCACGGGCGGTGATTTTAACTTTCTTGCCTTTTCCAGCTTTTTTTGCCTTGACTTTGCCGGAACTGCTTACCGTAGCGTATTTTTTATTGCTGCTTTCCCAGGCTAGCTTTGTATTCGCGCCTTTTGAGGCGGTTACTTTGGCCTTGAGCTTTAATGATTTCCCTGCCTTTACAGATTTACTGGCGGAAATGGAAATTTTCTTGACAATGCCTTTTTTGGACGTAATCTTGTAAGTTGCTTTCACGCCGCTGCCGTCTTGTGCCGTGGCTGTGATTTTCACAGATTTCCCACCCGTTTTTTTCTTTACCGTGACAACGCCGGACTGGCTGACCGTTGCTACCTTTGTGTTACTAGACTTCCATTTAACCGATGGGTTGGTAGCGTTATTGGGCGTCACTTTTACAGACAGCTTTACCTTTTTCCCGGCCGCAATCTGTTTGGATAAACCGTTAATGGTAAGCTTTTCCACATTGACAGCCTTTGCTGCTTCTAAGTCGTATGGATTGACAGAATAGAGGGTAGGCTTAGAATTATCGGTGACGTACCAGTGGACGACGCCGTCTTTAAATTGCACGGGCTTGCAGTCGGAAAGCGGCAGGCGGCAGGCCACAACCTTAGAAGTAAGCTTCCCGCGGCCGTCTAACGTAACGAGCTTCGTAACCTTTTTCCCTGTCTTGGCAGCCGTTTCTTCCCACATGAGCAGGAATTGATCGGAAGCAACCCTGACAAGCTGCGGCGTGTGGACGGTGGTTGCGTCCCCCGTGTATTTTGTGAGCCAGATAAGCTTGTTTTCCGAGAGCGCCTTGTCGGTAATAGTGACAAAGATATTCCGCTGTTTGATGGATGGGTTGTAATTTTCCTTCGTAGGGATGGAATTACCAGCAATCAGGCAGGTATCAGGAGACAACTCAAAGCCGCCGATCGAAGCCCCCGTGTAATTCTGGCCCCAATTACCGCCAAAACTCATCGGATAGGTCCATTCTACATCTGAAATAGATCCGCCTGCCGCACATTTTGAAATCATAGTGCCTCTAGGCGCGCCGTCGCCATGATCCGCACGGTAAATGTATTCCCCATCGGACTGGATGAATTGATTGAAGGAGTGGGAAGCATAGCCAGAACTATTGTTTGCAACCATGGTAAGCTGCTGCGTTACTTCCATCGTGCTCTGGTTGACAACGATTGTCATATTCGCCTGGTGGCGTAGCCCGTCATAAGATTTGTACATGGTATGGCAGGTATGGATATACAGGTTTCCGCCTGCTTCCGCCATGCGTAAAGAACCAGCGTCAAACGGCCGTGTGGTATTGGCTCCGTATACGGAAGCGCTGCCTAGGCGTTCCCATTTTTTGGAGTATTTCACAACCCGCAGGACTTCCTTTGCGTCGTTTTCGTCGCCGTTGCCCTGCCCGTAAACGAGGTAGTGATTTGTTCCGCCGCTGAAAAAACCTCCGAAGATCGGAAGCTCCGGCTGGATGGTTTTCGTCCGTTTCAGCTTCTTTGTATTGGAATCATACGTTTCCACAATCAGTTTGATAGAGGAGCCATATCTTCCCGGAACATTGAAATTTTCTATACGGTCAAATGTGCCGTCCGTGTTTTCAGATAAGTAAGAATTTACAACATTTGCAGAATAAGCCGAATATTCGTTCTTAGAACGGTTTTCCGATGATTCGCCCGTTAGCTTCGTACTGTGGTTCTTTGGGGTTTTTACATTAGCGCGCGAAGATTCTTGTTTTGGTTCGGTACTGTCTGGTTCCGTAACGTCAGCTTCGATGGAATCCGGTTCCGTAATGTCGGTTCCGATGGGAGCTGGTTCCGTAATGCCAGCTTCGATGGAATCTGGTTCCGCAGCGTCGGTTTCGATGGAATCCGGTTCCGTAATGACAGCTTCGATAGAATCTGGTTCCATAACGTCGGCTTCGATGGGATCTGATTCCATAACGTCGGCTTCGATAGAATCCGGTTCCATAGTGTCAGCTTTGATGGGATCTGGTTCCGTAATATCAGGAACAGAACAGGTATTGCTAGTTTCCAGGGATCTGGCGTATGCGGTGAAAGCAGTTTCACAAGGCAGGCTAGTGCATGTGAACAGTATGCATAACACAGTGCAAGCGTATTTTTTCCATTTCATAATGACTTCCCATCCTTTCTTGAGGAAATAAACATAGGTAATTGCCAAGGAAATAAACGTTCCATGTTGCTCTTAATTAATAAAATATCATAAAACTTAGGAAAATAATAGGCTTTTGTGATTTATTTGTGTTTTGTGGCCTGGAAAGCTTTGCAATTGGGAGAAAATGTGATATGCTTATTCAAGTACGCTCCTACCGTGTAAAGGTGCGGCGCAACATGGATTGGTATATGGAATCTTGGATTATTCAAAAAGAGAGGTAAAATGCTTTATGAAAAAGAGAGTGGTATTGGTAGTGGCGGCAGCATGTGCGTTTAGCTTATTGTGGGGCTGCGGCACGAAAAAGAACGAACAGGGAAATTCTGGATCCGATCAGGGAAGCAATACGGAGGAAAGTTCCCAGGCAGGGCAAGACGAGGGTGATACGGAGAATAAGGATGCTTCCGGCAGCGGGACGCAAGCTTCCTATGATGCTTCCGAGTATGTGGAGCTTGGGGAGTATATGGGGCTGAAGCTTACCGTTGGGACGTATGAAGTAACCGATGGGGACGTAAAGAGCCAGATTGAGAGTATGCTGAGCGCTTATCCGACGTATGAAGATCTGGATAAGGACACCGTAGAAGAAGGCGATTTTGTCAATATTGACTACGAAGGGTTGAAGGATGGCGTGGCCTTTGACGGCGGGACGGCGCAGGGGGCTGTACTGGAGATAGGATCAAACAGCTTTATAGAAGGCTTTGAAGAAGGGCTTGTAGGAAAGAAGGTAGGGGAAAAGGTGGATCTGGATCTGACCTTCCCAGAAGGATACCAGAATGCGGAACTAGCAGGCCAGGCAGTTGTATTCCACGTTACCATCAACAAGATTGTGGAACAATTGGGAATGACATACGAGGGGATGGACGACGCGTATGTGGCAGCTAATTTTGCGTCGCAGGGCTACACAACGGTGGAAGAGTTTAAAGACGGCATCCGTTCCCAGATGGAAACGAACAACGAATCCACGAAGAAGAATGATATCCAAAGCGCGATTTTTGAAGAACTGGCAAAGGTATGCAAGGTCAAGAGCCTGCCAGACGGCTTGCTCCAGCAGAAAATCGACGAGTATATGGAACAGTTCAAATCGAACCTACAGGCAAGCTATGGGATGGAATTAGACGAATATTTAGAGAGCATCAGCAGCAATGAAGAGGAATTTAACACGCAGGTAGAGGAATATATGCAAGAAACGCTGCAGAACCAGCTGATCCTAGAAGCAATTGCCAAAAAGGAGAAGATTGAAGCAGACGAAGAAGGCTTTACAGAATATAAGAAAAGCGTCGTGTCGGATTTTGGCTATGAAAGCGAAGATGCATTGGTAGAGCAGTATGGGGAAGATTATGTAAAGAACGTATATGTTAACAATAAGACCTTGGAGATGCTAGAAGAAAATGCAGACATTACGTATTCCGCAGACGCCAAAGAAGGAGAAGACAGCCAGGCGGAGCCTGAAACAGAGGAAAACAAATAAGATAGAAAGTGCAGAGACGGAATGGAGGAGGAAGATGGAATGGTGAATATCAGAGAATTATATCGTAAGAAAGAAGCGTATCTCGATCAGGAAGTAACCATTGGCGGATGGGTGCGGAGCATCCGCGGCTCTAAGAATTTTGGGTTTATTGTTGTGAATGACGGGACGTTTTTTGAACCTTTGCAGGTTGTATACCATGATAAGCTGCCTAATTTTGAAGCGGTGGAGAAGCTGAACGTTGGGGCGGCGATCGTTGTAACTGGGAAGTTAGTCGCTACGCCGCAGGCAAAGCAGCCGTTTGAAATCCAGGCGGAAGAGGTGCAGATCGAGGGGCAGTCCACGCCGGATTACCCATTACAGAAGAAGCGCCACAGCTTTGAATACCTGCGTACGATTTCCCATCTGCGTCCGAGGACTAATACATTTGAAGCAGTATTCCGGGTGCGTTCCCTCATTGCATACGCCATCCATAAGTTTTTCCAGGAACGGGATTTCGTCTATGTGCATACGCCAATTATCACGGGCAGCGACTGTGAAGGCGCAGGCGAGATGTTCCAGGTGACGACGCTGGATCTGTCCGGCGTACCAAAAGATGCGGATGGAGCCGTGGATTTTGCCCAGGACTTTTTTGGGAAGCCTACGAACCTGACCGTAAGCGGCCAGTTGAACGGGGAAACGTATGCAATGGCATTTAAGAATATCTATACCTTTGGCCCTACCTTCCGTGCAGAAAACTCCAATACCACAAGGCATGCGGCGGAGTTCTGGATGATTGAGCCGGAAATTGCATTTGCAGATCTGAAGGATGATATGATGCTTGCAGAAAGCATGTTGAAATATATTATCCGCTACGTCTTGGAGCAGGCTCCGGAAGAAATGCAGTTTTTCAACAATTTTGTGGACAAGGGCCTGTTAGAACGCCTGAACCATGTGGTTAACTCTGAGTTTGCCCATGTGACGTATACAGAAGCCGTTGAAATTTTACAAAAGAACAACGGCAAGTTTGAATACAAGATGTCCTGGGGCGCAGATCTTCAGACGGAACATGAACGCTTCCTGACAGAGGAAGTATACAAACGCCCTGTATTTGTAACAGATTATCCGAAGGAAATCAAAGCCTTCTACATGAAGCAGAACCCAGACGGCAAAACAGTTGCCGCCGTAGACTGCCTAGTTCCAGGGATCGGGGAAATTATCGGCGGAAGCCAAAGGGAAGATGATTACGATAAGCTTTGCAAGCGCATGGACGAACTGGGGCTTGACAAAGAAGATTATGGCTTCTACCTTGATTTGCGCAAATACGGATCCGCAAAGCACGCTGGATTTGGCCTGGGCTTTGAACGTTGCGTTATGTACCTGACCGGGATGACGAATATCCGTGACGTTGTCCCATTCCCAAGGACAGTAAATAACTGCGAGTTATAGGATAGTTAAGAATCGGTACTTCCTAACGAAAGCATCCAAACAGATAAACATGAAATACCTCGAAACAGAGCAGAACCCATATCAGAGCTGCTCCGTTCGAGGTATTTTTATTCCCGCGGGCGCTTGGCCAAGCAGCCGCGCGATCCATCGGCGTCCTGTTCTCTATGGTGTTTGCCAGGGGGCGGGGGAACTGCTTCCATTTCTGCAATGGTGCAGAGGAAACGCTTCTGGATGGAAGCATGGATGTTTTCTCCAAGCAGGTAAATATGATCGGATGGGATCATACCCCCCGCCATGGAAGCATGTCCGCCTCCGCTTCCAAATGGGCGCAATGCCCGTGCAGCCAGGTTGCCAGCGTGGATAAGATCCTTGCAGCAGCGGATGGAAAAGCGTATGCCTTCCGCTTGCTGCGCATAGACAACCGCGATGGATACCACGTCTAACGATAAGATAAAATCAGAAATAATGGCGACAAGCGCCTGGGCGCTGTGGAACGGGATATACGCAAAGCCTGTCCCGTTAAAAATCTTTATATTCTGGATTGCCGCGCCGTATGCCCGGAGATCGTCAAATTCCATGGTATTGGAATACATCTGTGTGACCAGGCTCCAGTCTGCATGGGCGAACAGGAAGGAAAGCATTTCCATATCGAGCGTGCAGATCCCACGCGTCAGATCCGCCGTATCCATTTTAATCCCATAGGCCAGCGCCGCGGCGCATTGAGGGGAAATGGGGACGCCTGTGCGCTGATAATAGGAAGCGATGATACAGGCGCAGGATCCGGTCTTTTGGATGTCCTGGTACTGGTAACCATAGGGTGAAACAATGGGATGGTGGTCAATGCATGCCACTTCCGTAGCAGGCAGGCTTGTGATATTGCTGTTTGGCTTTTGGGAGTCGATCAGCACAAGGAAATCGTCTTGTTTTATCTTTGGGAGGATATCTGTGGCATACATGGCAATCCCGAAGGTATCCAGCATTTTCTTCGTATTGATGCGGTCGATTTTCCCTTTGTAACATAAGGTAGACGCAACATTATGCGCTAAGAGGAACTGCTGTAAGCCAAAAGCGCTGGAAATCGCGTCTGGATCTGGGTAATCGTGCGTCTGGATGTATACGGTATGATCCCGTAAAAGATCCACTAAGTCCATTGGGTCCATAAACGGCTCCTTTCTCAAGTTACTGTCCATCGCCTTTATGCTAACATATTTCCTTGAAAAAGTCATTACATTTTGATATGATGGCATAAGTAAGGGAAAGGACACTGAGAATGAAAAATTATAAAATGGTGATATCATACGATGGTTCGCGTTATAAGGGCTGGCAGAGCCAGAAGACGACGGATGTGACCATCCAAGGGAAGTTAAACGGCGTATTGTCAAGGCTTGAGGGCAGCCGCGTGTCGGTACAAGGCTCCGGGCGTACCGACGCAGGCGTCCATGCATCAGGCCAGGTGGCGCATGTTCATCTATCGGTGGACAAATCCCCGGAAGAAATCCTGGCTTATTTAAATGAATATCTGCCGGAGGATATCGGCGTTATGGAGTTAAAGGAAGCGCCAGAGCGGTTCCATGCAAGGCTGTCCGCCGTTAAGAAGACGTATTGTTACCGGATTTATAACAGCAGCCTGCCCAATGTGTTCGAACGGAAATGGATGTATGCAATACCCGAGCCTTTGGATCTTGCAGCTATGCGCCAGGGCGCGTCATACCTGGAAGGAACCCATGATTTTGCAGCATTCTGCGCCAATGTTTCTAAGAAAAAATCCACGGTGCGCACAATAGAGCGCGTTGCGGTTATACAGGATGGGCGGGAAGTGGATATCGTAATCACTGGGAATGGGTTTTTACATAAAATGGTCAGGATTATCACCGGGACTTTAGTGGAAGTCGGTTTGGGGCAGCGGGAACCTATGGATATCAAGCGCCTTTTGGAAGAAGGCGTCCGCAGGGAAGCCGGGGTTACCATACCTGCAAGAGGGCTGATCTTACAGGAGGTGGAATACGGCAAGCATATGAGATAGGGGAAGCCATGGAGAAATGGGTAGTGTCTGCAAAACGTGCAGATTTTAAGCAAATAGCGCGGCGGTTTGGGATTGACCAGGTAACCGCCCGGATTATCCGGAACAGGGATATTATTGGGGAAGATGCGATAGAAGAGTATCTCCATGCGACGTTGGAGCAGTTCCACAGTCCTTGGAAAATGAAGGATATGGAAACGGGGGTATCCATCCTGCAAAGGAAGCTTAAGGAGAGGAAGCATATCCGTGTGATAGGCGATTATGATATAGACGGCGTCTTTTCGGCCTATATTTTGTATTCTGCGCTTCGACGCTGCGGGGGCGAGGTGGACTACGCGATCCCGCACCGGATTATAGATGGGTATGGATTGAATGCGCGCCTGGTCAGGCAGGCCAGGGAAGATGGGGTAGATACGATATTGACTTGTGACAATGGGATTGCGGCAGCCGAGGAAATCGCGTTGGCAAAAGACCTTGGGATAGATGTGGTCATCACCGATCACCATGAGGTTCCATACCAGGAAGCTGCCGATGGGACGCGCCAGTACCAGATCCCTTTGGCGGATGCAGTAATAAACCCCAAACAGCCGGATTGTACGTATCCATTTTCAAGCCTGTGCGGCGCGGCGGTAGCATTTAAGCTTGTGCAGGCGTTGTATGAAGCGATGGGGATACCAGAGGAGGAAGCGTTTTCCTTTCTGGAGTATGCGGCATTCGCTACGATCGGCGACGTCATGGATCTGGTAGGGGAGAACCGGACGTTGGTGAAGGAAGGGTTAAAGGCGCTGAACCATACTAGGAATTATGGGCTGCGCGCCCTTGCAGCCCGCAACCAGATTCCTATGGGCACGATAAAGCCATACCATGTCGGCTTTGTCCTAGGGCCTTGTATCAATGCTTGCGGCCGCCTGGACACAGCGGAGCGGGCGCTAAGGCTGCTTCTTGCAGAGGACGAATATGCGGCGGCGGCCTACGCTGGGGAACTGTATGATTTGAACCTGAGCCGGAAGGAAATGACGGAACAAGGCACGCAGGAAGCCATTGCCCTGGTGGAGGGATCTTCCTTGAAGCAAGATAAGGTGCTTGTTGTGTTCCTGCCGGACTGCCATGAGAGCCTGGCAGGGATTATTGCAGGGCGGATCCGGGAGCAGTACAACCGCCCGGCGTTTCTATTGACGAAGAGTGCGGACGGCGTAAAGGGTTCGGGCCGTTCCATTGAAGCCTACTCCATGTTTGAGGAAATGTCAAAATGTAAGGAATTGTTTACAAAATACGGGGGCCATCCGATGGCGGCAGGGCTGTCTTTGCCGGAGGAGAACGTGGATGTGTTCCGCAGGAGGCTGAATGAATATACCTCTCTGACGGAGGATGATCTCCGGGGGAAAATTGTAATTGACGTGCCGATGCCACTGGATTATATTTCCAAACCACTGATCGAGGAGTTCCAATTGTTAGAGCCATTTGGGAAATCCAACGAAAAGCCGGTGTTTGCGGATCGGAACATCCGTATTATGTCGCTTGGGGTGTTTGGGCAGAAGAGGAATGTGTGCAGGATGCATATCAGAAGCCAAGGCGGGACAGAGTTAGAAGCCGTATATTTTGGGCAGATAGATGTTTTTTTAAGCTTTCTGGAAGAAAAATATGGGACGTATGCCTTACGGCAGGCAATGCAGGGGCAAGAAGGGGATTTGTACGTTTCCTTTCTTTACTATCCGGAAATCAACGTATATAATGGAAGGGAAAGCCTGCAGGTGATTGTGAAGAATTATTGTTAGTAGAAAAGGCAAAAGGAGGCAGCCGGATGTTTGGGATGAACAAGAAGCAGGAGGAACGGGATCAGGAAGCCGAATTGGAGGTGAAAAAGGAACTGTCTGCCAAACAGGCAGAAGCAGATAAGTATGCGAAGCAATTAGAAGAAACAACCAGTAAGCTGCAAGAATCGTGCGAAGCATCAAAGGCAGGCGTTGCGGCAATGGAAGAGGTACAAAAGGAACTAGAAGGACGCCTTGGCGAATTGGCGGATACGATCCATCAGGCAGTAGAAGAAGCAAAGAAACAGGAGGAATCGCAGAGGAGCCTGCAGCGGGAGGCGGAACGCGTTGTGAAAGAGTCCGGGACGTCCGAGGACAGCTATAAAAAGTGCGTCGGGAAAATCCAGAAGCAGGAGGCGGAACTGATGGAACTGATTGTCCAGTCGGATCAGGTCATTTCCCCGGTCGGGATCTTCCAGCCTGTCGCGATGCAGATGCAGCAGGAGTTAGATGGGATGCGCCAGTGCATCGGCGGGATGGGAGCGCTTGGAAGACAGATGGAGATGCGTGCGCTGAACGCAGCGATCGAAGCAGGAAGGATGGGGGGAGACGGCAGGGACTTTGTGAAGGCGGCAGAGGAAGTAAGGGAACTGTCAGGGCAGTATGCACAGTCTGCTTCTTTGTTGGAAGGCAAGCTGTCTGCTGTTTCGGCAAAGCTAGAGGAAGCGAAGGAGCAGATGGCGCACCTCGCGCAGTTGATGAAGAACCAGAACAGCCGCCTAGAGCGGAATACGCAGGAATTGGGCAGTTATCTTGGGGAATTGGAGGAATACGGCGCGGCAAGGCTTGCAGAAAGGATAGAAGGGTTGGCAAAATCCGTAGGAGAGGCTGCTGCACAGACAGGGGAGTTTGTAAAGCAGAGCCGTTCGGCGGAAGATTGCACAAGGCAGGCTGGAAGGGAGTTCGCCCGGCAGCAGGCTAAGGCGGCGGACGCCTTGCGGAGCAAGGGGAAGGAGTACGAGAGATGGCTTAGGACGCTATCGTAAGGTTAGGCACACATTGACGGAATAGGAATTGGCAGAATGGAGGAAGCAATGAAAAAATACGCAAAACAGATTTTTTGTATTGTGACGGCATGTTTGGTGGCAACAGCCCAGCCAGCTCCTGTACTGGCTGCAGCGGCAGAAACGGATGAAACAGATGTTATGGCGCCCATCCAGGGAGAGGAAACAGAAACCGGGGAAGAGGCGCAAGAGGATGCAGGGCAGCAGGAAGGCACACAAGAGGATGCAGGCTCTTTGGATCAAGAAGGGGAAGTGACGGAACCGATTACAAAGGAAGATAAGCCGTTTTTGGCTCTGGGGGCAAACCTGACCCAACAGCAGTTGGACAAAGTATTGGCGCTTTTGGGCATTCAACCAGAGGAACTTTCCGATTATGACGTAATTTATATTACAAACGAAGAAGAGCATGCCTATCTGGGCGATTACGTAGACGCTGGGAAAATCGGGACCAGGGCGTTGTCTTCTGTTTTAGTTGTGAAACGGGAAGCTGGAAGTGGGATCCATATTACAACGAAGAATATCTCTTACTGCACCATCGGGATGTACAAAAATGCGTTGATTACAGCGGGGATTACCGACGCGGATATTATTGTAGCAGGGCCAAGCCCGATTTCCGGCACGGCGGGGCTGGTAGGGGCCATGAAGGCGTATTCCGTAATGACAGGGGAAGAGGTATCGGAAGAAAGCATGGATACGGCGTTAAACGAACTTGTGCTTACTGGGGATATTGCAGAAACCATGGGAGATACGGAAAAGGCAGAAGAACTGGTTGCTTATCTGAAACAGGAGATCATTGAACGAGGGCTGGAATCTGAGGATGAGATCCGTGCGGCGATTGGAGAGGCGTGCGGTCATTTCAATATCAGCCTAGAAGAACATGAAATACAGGATCTGACGGGATTGCTGCAGAAAATCCAGGACCTGGATTTGGATTTGGACTCCATCAAGCATCAGGCCGAGGCGCTGTATGATAAGCTGTCAAAGATAGACGCCGGAGGGTTTTTCGACAAGGTGAAGGCATTTTTCCAATCAATTTTTGACTTTTTCAAAGGATTGTTTTCATAATGGAAGCTTATACAGGGTTTGCAGAGATCTATGATTTATTTATGGAGGATGTGCCATATGAGGAATGGGGCAGATATTTGGCGGGGCTGCTCCAGGAATACCAGGTAGAAGATGGGATTGTGCTGGAACTAGGATGCGGCACAGGGAAGATGACAAGGTATCTTGCACGGGCGGGATACGACATGATTGGCATTGACAATTCCGAAGAGATGCTGCAGGTTGCGCAGGAAGCTTCCACATATGCCGCGGATCCTTGCCAGGATCCCAACGGGCATATAGGGGAACCAAAGGACATCCTGTACCTTTTGCAGGATATGCGGGAGTTTGAACTCTATGGGACAGTCCGCGCAGCCGTAAGCGTCTGCGATTCTATCAACTATATCCTAGAAGAGGAAGAACTGCTCCAAGTATTCTGCCTAGTGGATAATTACCTAGATCCAGGCGGCGTTTTTATCTTTGATTTGAATACGTGTTACAAATACCGGGAAGTACTAGGAGAAGCCACGATTTGCGAAAACCGCGAGGAAGGAAGCTTCCTGTGGGAAAATTATTACGACGAAACAACTGGGATAAACCAGTATGATATGACCTTCTTTGTAAAGGCGCAGGAAACAGGCAGCGGCGGGGAATCCCTGTACCGTAGATTTGAAGAAACACATTTCCAGCGCGGCTACGAGCTTACACAGGTACAAGCCTTGCTACGCCAGGCAGGGATGGAGGTTGCCGCCGTTTATGACGCCTTTACCCATGCGCCTCCACAGGAAGACAGCGAACGCGTCTATGTGGTAGCCAGAGAGTGTAAGAAGGCAGGCAAAAAATAGGATAGATAGAAAGCAGGAAGTCAGATGGAAGATTATATTGTAAGGGCGACGGCCGCAGACGGCCAGATACGTGCATTTGCCATAACTTCCCGGAGCCTGGTGGAACAGGCGAGGGTTTACCACAATACCAGCCCAATTATGACGGCGGCGCTTGGGCGGCTGTTAAGCGGCGGGGCAATGATGGGCGTCATGATGAAAGGGGAAGAGGATTTGCTGACCCTTCAGATAAAATGTGAAGGGCCTGCAAAAGGGATGGCAGTGACAGCGGATAGCCAGGGGAATGTCAAAGGATATCCCAAGGCGCCGGACGTGATGCTGCCGCCAAATGCAAATGGGAAGCTGGATGTCGGCGGCGCGCTTGGCAGGGGCGTCTTAAGCGTCATCAAGGATTTGGGGCTGAAAGAGCCGTACGTAGGGCAGGTGGAGCTGCAGACGTCGGAAATTGCAGAAGACCTGACATATTATTTCGCACTTTCTGAGCAAGCGCCGTCGGCAGTAGGCTTGGGAGTGCTGATGGATAAGGAGAATACGGTAAAACAGGCAGGTGGGTTTATCCTTCAGGCTTTGCCCAATACAGAAGAGGAAGTCCTTGCAGCCCTCGAACAGAAGGTGGCGGAGATCGCTTCCGTGACAGAACTGTTAGAGCAAGGGCTTACCCCGGAACAAATGTTAGAGAGGATCTTAGGGGAACTTGGCATGGAAGTAACTGCAAAAATCCCTGCCCAATACCGCTGCGACTGTTCGAGGGAACGCGTCGTACGCGCCGTATCCAGCATCGGGGCGGATCAAATCCAGGAAATGATTGATGAAAAGGAGCCAGTAGAGATTACTTGCCAGTTCTGCGACAAACGGTACGTGTTTGCCCCAGAGGAATTGGAGATGATCTTAGAAAGGAGCCGCCAGCGATGAAAGATGGGTTTATCCGGGTTGCCGCATTGACTCCGAAGATCAAAGTGGCAGACCCTTTGTATAACAAAGAGGCGATCGTAGAAAAATTAGAAGAAGCAGAGAAAAAGCGCGCGATGGTTGTAGCGTTCCCAGAACTTTGCATTACAGGCTATACGTGCGGGGATCTGTTTTTGATGGATACGCTGTTAAGCCAGGCAAAGGCTGCGCTGCTTGCCCTTGCAGAAGAAACGAATGGAAGGAATATGCTGGTATTTGTAGGGCTTCCCATTGCCTATAAAGGCAGGCTATACAACGTAGCTGCAGCGCTTGCAAACGGGCAGGTGCTTGGCCTCGTGCCGAAGCTTTGCATCCCCAATTACAATGAGTTTTACGAGGCGCGTTATTTCACGCCAGGTATGGAGGATGCGGTAGAGGTGGAATTAGAGGAAGGGACGGCTGTGCCGATGGGGAGCCGCCTGCTGTTTTGCCCTGACTGTATGCCGGAACTGAAAATTGGCGCAGAGATTTGTGAGGATCTGTGGACGCCAAGGCCGCCTAGCATTTCCCATGCGCTGGCAGGCGCCAACGTTATTGTCAACCTTTCGGCAAGCGATGAGATTACAGGCAAAGACCGTTACCGTAAGAGCCTGGTGGAGGGGCAGTCAGCAAGGCTTGTCTGCGGCTACGTCTATGCCAGCGCGGGGGAAGGGGAGTCGACGCAAGACGTCGTGTATGCGGCTCACAACATGGTTGCAGAAAATGGCATACTGTTAGGGGAGGCAAAGCGTTTTGGGAACGAATCCGTGTATGGGGAGCTTGATATCCATAGGATTGAGGCACAGCGCAGGCGCATGTCTACGTTCCGTGGGCATACCGCCCCTTACCAGGAAATCCGTTTCCATCTCCGGCAGGAGCCGCTAACGCTTACACGCTGGATCGACCCGATGCCGTTTGTCCCAGGAGACAAAAAGGAACGCCAGAAACGGTGCGAGGAGATCTTATCCATCCAGTCGATGGGATTGAAAAAGCGGCTGGAGCACACAGGGTGCAGGAATGCTGTGATCGGTATTTCCGGCGGCCTGGATTCCACGCTTGCGCTTTTAGTAACGGTACGGGCGTTTGATCTGTTAGGCTTAGAGCGTGCAGGGATAAAGGCGGTAACGATGCCAGGGTTTGGGACGACGGACCGGACATACCAGAACGCGGTACGCCTTGTCCAGTGTTTAGGCGCAAGCTTGCAGGAGGTGGATATCAAAGACGCCGTCCGGGTGCATTTTAAAGATATCGGGCAAGAGGAGCATGTACATGATGTGACGTATGAAAACGGGCAGGCAAGGGAACGTACCCAGATTTTAATGGACATTGCCAACCAGACGGGCGGGCTTGTTATTGGTACGGGGGATCTGTCTGAACTGGCGTTGGGATGGGCGACGTACAATGGAGATCATATGTCGATGTATGGGGTAAACGCGTCCGTGCCGAAGACACTGGTGCGCCATCTGGTACAATATTATGCCGATGGATATGGGGAAGGGGAGTTAGGGGAAATCCTTAGAGATGTGCTGGATACGCCCGTCAGCCCGGAACTGTTGCCGCCAGAGGACGGGAAGATTTCCCAGAAGACGGAAGATATCGTAGGGCCGTATGAGCTCCATGATTTTTTCTTATATCATATGCTCCGTTCCGGTTTTGGACCTGCGAAGATATTCCGTCTGGCAAAGCACGCGTTTTCCAAGGAAGAAGGCGGCTATCCGGAAGATATGATCCTGAACTGGCTGGGCGTGTTTGTCAAACGGTTTTTCTCACAGCAGTTCAAGCGTTCCTGCCTGCCGGACGGCCCGAAGGTAGGGACTGTGGCGGTATCCCCCAGAGGAGATCTGCGGATGCCCAGCGACGCCAGCGCGGCTGCCTGGTACGCGCAAGTTGAGCAGTTGGAGAGGGAAAAGTAATGGATTATATGGTAGTGTATTCCAGTAAAACAGGAAATACGAAAAAAATAGCTACTGAGATTTTCAGCGCGCTTCCTGGTATGTCAAAAGATATGCAGAGCCTAGAAGAGTACAAAGGGAAAGACGCCGATACGTTCTTTATCGGCTTTTGGGTAGACCGGGGGACCTGCGATATGTCCGTGATTGAGATGATGTCGAGGCTACACGGTAAAAAAGTCGCGCTGTTTGGCACCTGCGGCATGGGGAAGGGGGAACGGTACTACAAGGGGATTGAGCAGAAAGTCAAAGTATGGATCCCGGACGACTGCGAATATCTGGGTATCTTCCTCTGCCAGGGGAAGATGCCGATGCAGATCCGGGAGAAATATGAGATTTCCAGGGAAGATCCGATACAGGAAGCATGGCGCCGCCAGATCTTAAAGGATTTTGACGAGGCGTTGTTCCATCCGAACGAGGAGGATTTGGAACATGCAAGGAAGTTTGTGGGACAGATCCTTATGTAAGGGGCAAAAGCCAGCGGCCAAATATCCGCGCGAGCGCGGCTACTTGGCTAAGTGCCATAGGGGTACATTGCTCGCGGGAATAAAAAACGGGAAATCCCACAAGTAAGCGAATGGAACAAGGGATAACATACCATGTGTTCCAAAAGGGGGATTTCCCAAGCTTATTTTTAATCCTGGTGGCCAGCAAGCTTATTCTTCGGCGCTGTCGTCCGTACTGTCTGTATGTTCTGCGGTAACGCTGTTCATGTAGTCGTTCAATGCATTAAGATCTACTTCCGTCTGCGTCACCTTTGTATCGTCCCCAGAACGGAAATAGCCGTATGCGGAATATCCAATCCATCCAATGGCTGCAACGCAGATTACGGACGCGCATGCAACGGAAAGATTGTGTTTCAGCTTCTCTTTCTTCATGGTTTTCTTGCGGTTTGCTTTTTCCTCTTTATAACGGTTTACTTTCTCTTGGCTCATAATCATTCTCCTTGCTTTTCTTGTAAATTGTTCTTAATAACAAAACTGTTATTGATTATACACCATTTTCGTGAAAAAATCATGTAAAAATTAAAAAAATTTTCGGAGGGAATCCAATGAGTTACGCAGATAAGGTTTTTATAGGTATGTGCCAGGATATCCTGGATCATGGGACGAGCACAGAAGGGGAACAGGTACGGCCCCATTGGGAGGATGGGGCAAGCGCGTATACCATTAAGAAGTTTGGGGTAGTGAACCGTTATGATTTATCCAAAGAGTTCCCAGCGGTCACCCTGCGGAAGACGGCGATTAAAAGCTGTACCGATGAAATGCTCTGGATTTGGCAGAAAAAGTCGAATAATGTCAACGATCTGGGCAGCCATATCTGGGATGCGTGGGCAGACGAGTCCGGTTCGATTGGGAAGGCTTACGGGTATCAGATGGGGATTAAGCATCGGTACAAGGAAGGGAATATGGATCAGGTGGATCGGGTGATCTACGATTTAAAGCAGAATCCGTTCAGCCGCAGGATTTTGACGAACCTTTATGTACACCAGGATTTAAGCGAAATGAACCTGTACCCATGCGCGTACAGTATGACGTTTAATGTGACGCAGAAGCCAGAACATGGGAAATTGACGCTGAACGCCATTTTAAACCAGAGATCCCAAGATGTGCTGACAGCAAATAATTGGAATGTATGCCAATATGCCGTGCTGGTGCATATGCTTGCGCAGGTCTGCGGCATGGAGGTGGGGGAATTGGTACATGTGATAGCGGATGCCCATATTTACGACAGGCATATCCCATTGGTCAGGGAATTGATCGCCCGGGAAACGTATCCTGCGCCCAAATTCTGGCTGAACCCTGAGATCAAAGATTTCTATGCGTTTACCAAGGACGACGTCAAGCTGGAAAATTACCAGACAGGGCCGCAGATAAAGAATATCCCGGTCGCTGTCTGAGTCGGTCTAGAGCGGTTCAAAAGCAATCTGATGCTTTTTCAGGAAAAGCTTAACCATATCGTCCCATCCGTGTTCGAGGGATTTATCCATAGTAAACACACGGCAGGAAATCCCGGTCGTGCATAAAAGCTGCTGGTTTTGGTATTTCAGGTTCAAGTACATGCCAGCCACATCCTCTGGGGAAAACCCAGCGTGGATGGATTCGACGGTACGGGTTTTGTTCTGGGATGAGAGCAGGAAGACGAAGTGGAAGGAAGCAGGCGTGCGCTTTCCCTTGATCAGGCTGTAGCAGGCAGGACGCACCAGGGAAAATGGTACATATCCTTCTTGGACGGCAGGAAAGGCGTCGTCTTCCGGGCTAAAAAAGCCAGCGTTGGAATGCCCGTCCAATTGGAAGGTCATAAACGTGGTGATGGAGCCTTCCACAAGAAGGAAGGAGTCAAACGTGCTGGTACACAGCAAGGCGTTCATAAATTCTTTGATATTTAGTATGGATAATGCAATCATAACTTCCTCCAAATACAGGTATGGTTGGCGGCATTATATCATGGAATACACAGTATGTCAAAGGTGGGGGAGGTAATTGCAAACGGGTGGGGAGGTTTTTGGCAAGGGACGCGGCTGGGCAATCCATACAAAAGCGGGCTCCGGATGCGGAAGCAAGTCGCCCTTATTTTGTACAGATTGCCCAGCCGCTGATTCCCGGAAAAGAGAGGTTTCACAATTGCCAACTGAGAGGTAAAAGGTAAACCAAAATTTGAATGGCTTGCCTAACGGCTGTACCCGGAAAAGAGGGTGTTGCAATTGCCAAGTGGGAGGTAAAAGGTAAACCAAATTTTGAATGGATTGTTCAGCCGCTGATTCCCGGAAAAGGGAGTGATGCAATTGCCAAGAGGGAGGTAGTGGGTAATCTAAAATATGAATGGATTGCCCAGCCGCTGTTACGGAAAAGAGGGTTTCACAATTGCCGAAAGGCAGGTAGGAAAGGAGAAGGAATGAAAGAGTTTTTTCAGTTATTAGAAAAGGGCGGCAGCGCTGTTCTGGTAGTACAGGAAGCCGTGTTGATGCTTAAAGAGGCAGGGTTCCAGGAACTTTGGTTCCAACAGCCTTGGGAGTTGGTAGAAGGAGGGCGGTACTATGTGAAGCACCATGATACGGCATTGTTTGCCTTTACGATAGGGGACAAGCAGGACACTGAGGGCACAGTGCGTATTGGCGCGGCGCATACGGACTTCCCTTGTCTTAGGGTGAAGCCAAAGCCAGATGTGTCCACGTCAGGGTATGCGCAGGTGAACGTCGAGGTATATGGAGGGGCGATACTAAATACTTGGCTAGACAGGCCGTTAGGGATTTCCGGTCGCGTTGCTCTTCAGAGCGAGGACGTCCTACATCCGGAAATCCGGTATATTTCGGTGGAACGCCCGTTGCTTGTTATACCAAATCTGGCGATCCATATGGATCGGGAAATCAATAAGGGGAAGGCGCTGAACAAGCAGACAGATATGATGCCCATATTAGGGCTTTTAGAGGAAGGGCTTACCAAAGACGATACGCTGATGCAGTTCTTAGCGGAAGAACTGCAGGTTGAGAAAGAACGTATCCTGGATTATGAATTATGGGTATATTGCCAGGAAACGCCATGCTGCCTGGGCGTACGGGATGAATTTGTGTTATCCCCAAGGCTTGATAACTTGACGTCCGTATATGCGCTGCTTAAAGGGATCATTCAGGCAAAACGCGGATGCGGCGTGAATGTAGCGGCTTTTTTTGACCACGAAGAGGTCGGCAGCCATACGAAGCAAGGTGCAGGATCCTTGCTGCTTTTGAACTTATTGGATAAAATCCATGACAGCCTGGGCAAAACGTCCGTACAATCCAGGGAAAACCTCTATGACGCGCTGCTTTTGTCTATGGACGTGGCGCATGGCCTGCACCCCAACCAGATTGGGAAAATGGATGTGACCAACCAGCCCGTCCTAGGAAAAGGCGTATGCATAAAAGAGGCGGCGTCCCAATCATACGCAACCGATTGTGAAGCAGTAGCCATCGTAGAGCAGATCTGCAAAAGCTGCGGGATTCCATACCAGAAATTTGTCAACCGTTCCGATATGCAAGGCGGCGGGACGCTCGGATCCATTGCTTCCTCCATCCTGCCAATCCGTACAATTGACGTAGGGATTGCGCTCCTCGCCATGCACTCCGCAGTAGAAACGATGGGAAAAGCAGATCTACACTCTCTGGTAGACTTGTCAAAAGCATTTTTCACTCTATAAGGTTACTCTGATAAGATTACTCTTGTGGGAAACACCAACTAAAGGATCTGGCTTTGCCAGATCCTTTAGTATCGTATGAAGGCAAACTGCTGCAGACGGAAAATCTTGCTTTGCTGGATTCTCTGTTTTCAAAAATTAAAACGTTCTTCTTTTTGCAACAATATGTGCTATTTTATGATGCATTTGATTTTATATGTTTTATTTCTTTAATTATGGTTCGCATAGATGACTTGCTAATAAATTCGTAGTCTGTTCAGAAATTGAATACCCTATGCAAGGCATCGGTTAATTCAGTTCTTGTATGAGATGGGATGTACCCGTTAGCAGTATTTAACAGTGTCATCCGCATAGAACGTAGCATTTCTAAAATCTGGCTGTATAATTTTTCCGAGTTTTTATAGGCTTTATATTTTGGGGAAAAGGTGATGATCAAGGTTTCATCCATGCTGCCTGTAACAATCGGGACTTCTTTGTAATAAATCGTATGAAAAATTAGTGGGAGGTCTTGATTGCCTTGCAAGTTTTATCTATACACAGATGGACGCAAAGGCTTTGGAGAAAGAGATAACCGACATGAAAGAAACGTGTCTCGTTCAGTGGAATGCAAGCAGTCTTAGAGAAATCAATGGTAATTTTCTCGTTGTGTTGACGATAACGCTAGCCTGTTCTTTGACCCATGCCATCATTTTTCCCGATTCCCAGAGAATTGTTCCAGCAGGTCATTTAATTTTCCTAATTTCTTGTAGATGTAAGAAGAAGTCTTTCCATTCTCTTTACGATAAGAAGGCTTGATATAAACATCTTGGTTGTGTTTGCTTCCAGTAATAGATACGTACATACAACTCCCCCGTTTAAAGCCTTTCTTGATATTATACCAAAAAGAGCATAAAAGAGCACGTATAAATTCATAAAATATGACAAAAAAGCAGATTTTACATGGTCTGCAAAGTATTTAGCTAGTATCCAACTGTCAAATTCCCGAGTACACGGGTCACAAAATATAGATAAAAATCTCGGAAAAAGTTGACAGTATTTTACAGAGGAGGATATAATATTATGAATATTTATGGATTGCTTAGGGGAATGGAAAGATGCCTGCGCTTTCTCAAAATCCTAAGGAACGGTTCAGAACAAGGAAGGAGGAAGATGAAATGAGAAACCAAAAATATTGGAAACGCTTGGTGGCGCTTATGTTAAGCGCAGTGATGATAGCCCCCATGCCGATAGTGCGGGCTGAAGAAAGGAATGCAGCAGAGCCCGGGGTGCAGGTTTATGATATGGAGCAGGCAGTTCGGGAAATGGAGGGCAGGGAGGCAGATGCAAAAGATTTTTTGATAGAAGATGGCGTGCTGACAGAGTATAGAGGCAACGGCGGTGATGTAACTATTCCAAACGGGGTGACGAGCATCGGGGAAATGGCATTTTGGTACTGTAGCGACCTGAAGAGCATAACAATACCAGATAGTGTGACAAGCATAGGAGAACAGGCATTTGGGTACTGCAGCAGGCTGAAGAGCATAACAATACCAGATAGTGTGACAAGCATAGGAGAACGGGCATTTTGGGGCTGCAGTGGTCTGAGCAGCATAATGATACCAGATAGTGTAACAAGCATAGGAGAACGGGCATTTTGGGACTGCAGCAGTTTGAGCAGCATAACAATACCAGATAGTGTAACAAGCATAGGAGAAGAGGCATTTTGGTACTGCAGCGGTCTGAGCAGCATAACGATATCGGATAGTGTAACAAGCATAGAATATAGAACATTTGAGGGCTGCAGCAGTTTGAGCAGTATAACGATACCTGCCAGCGTGACGAGCATCGGGGAAATGGCATTTTACGGTTGTAGTGGTCTGAGCAGCATAACAATACCAGATAGTGTGACAAGTATAGGAGAATTTGCTTTTTGTGGCTGCAGCAGCCTGAGCAGTATAACGATACCTGCCAGTGTGATAAGCATCGGAAGAAGGGCATTTTACGAATGCAGCGGCCTGAATAGCATAAAAGTGGAAGATGGGAATAAAATTTATGACAGCAGGGAAAATTGCAATGCACTCATTGAAACGAAAACAAATCACCTGATTATTGGCTGTAATAATGCGGTCATACCAAACGGAGTGATAAGTATCGGAGAATCTGCATTTGGTGACTGCAGTGGCTTGAAGAACGTAACGATACCGGACAGTGTGACCAGAATAGAGCAGCATGCATTTTCTGGCTGCAGTGGCCTGGGCAGCATAACGATACCGGATAGCGTGACAATCATAGAGTGGAATGCATTTGGCGGCTGCAGTGGCTTGAAGAGCGTAACGATACCGGACAGTGTGACAATCATAGCGAGTAATATGTTTTATGGCTGCAGTGCATTGGGCAGCATAACGATACCAAGCAGCGTGACAATCATAGGGGAACAGGCATTTTGGGGCTGCAGTAGCCTGAGCAGCATAACGATACCAGATAGCGTGACGAGCATAGGGAATAGTGCATTTGGCAGCTGCAGCGGTCTGAGCAGCGTGACAATACCTGCTAGCGTGACAAGAATAGATGGGAATCTATTTGATGGTTGCATCGGTTTGACGGGCATAAAAGTGGAAGATGGAAATAAAACTTATGACAGTAGGGAAAATTGTAATGCAGTCATTGAAACAGAAAGTGGTAGGTTAATCGGTGGCTGTAATAACACGGTTATACCAAGCGGAGTGACAAGTATAGGGGACAGTGCATTTTACGGCTGTAGTGGCTTGGGCAACATAACGATACCCGCCAGCGTGACAAGCATAGGGAATAGGGCATTTTGGGGCTGTAGTGGCTTGGGCAGCATAACGATACCCGCCAGCGTGACAAGCATAGAAAGGTATGCATTTTCTGATTGCAGCGGCCTGAAAAGCATAAAAGTGGAAAATGAAAATAAAACTTATGACAGCAGGGAAAATTGTAATGCAATCATTGAGACAGAAAGAAATTGTCTGATTGTCGGATGTGATAATACGGTTATACCAAGCGGAGTGACAAGCATAGAAGGGTGTGCATTTGAAGGACGCAGCAGCTTAAACAGCATAACGATACCAGATAGTGTAACAAGCATAGGGTTTAGAACATTTTATGGCTGTAGTGGCTTGGGCAGCATAACGATACCAGACAGTGTGACAAGCATAGAGTGGGAGGTATTTTCTGGTTGCAGCAGCTTGAGCAGCATAACAATACCAGATAGCGTGACAGATATAGGAAGGGGGGCATTTTCTGGTTGCAGCAGCTTGAGCAGCATAACAATACCAGATAGCGTGACAGATATAGGAAGGGGGGCATTTTCTGGTTGCAGCAGCTTGAGCAGCATAACGATACCCGCCAGCGTGACAAGAATAGAGGATAGTGCATTTTATGGCTGTAGCGGCTTGAGCAACATAACAATTTTTTGCCACTGGATCTGGATAGAAGCGGGTATTTTTGAAACGGATACTTATGGGATTTCTAGCACTATGACAGAATTTAGAAACCCTGTTGTGACTGTGAGGGGATACGAAGGCTCAAAAGTGCAAGAACTGGTTGATGAGATGAATAGTAAATATACAGATACCGTATTCAAATTTGTGGCATTGGATGAGGCAGACAAGGGAGCCTTGGAACAGCTATACCAGTCCTGCCTGGAAAAAGAGAAGGATGAATACACAGAGGAAAGCTGGAATGGTTTCCAAGCGGCAATGGGGGAAGCGAAAAAAGTCCTGGATGATGAGAAGGCCACGCAGGAAGAGGTGGAAGAAGCACTTGGAAAATTAGAAGCAGCGCTCAATGCGCTGACAGCAAAGCCAGATGAAGCAGACAAAGCGGTCTTGGAGGATTTGTACCAGTCCTGCCTGGAAAAAAGGGAGGATGAATATACCGAGGAAAGCTGGAATGGTTTCCAAGTGGCAATGGGTGAAGCAAAAAAAGTCCTGGAGAATGAGAAAGCCACGCAGGAAGAGGTGGAAGAAGCATTTAGAAAATTAGAAGCAGCGTGCAATGCGTTGGCATTAAAGCCAGATGAAGCAGACAAGGGAGCCTTGGAGGAACTGTACCAGTCCTGCCTGGAAGAAGAGAAGG
>CAOKNO010000029.1 GCA_948470065.1 uncultured Eubacterium sp.
CCCGCTTTTGTATGGATTGGACAGACGCGTCTGTCCCAGAGAGGGTTTCGCAATCACCTAAAAACGACTGTTTTTAAGATCGTCCGGTAATTGCAAAACGTTCCCTGAAAGCTTTGCAATTACCTATAAAATAGTATATGAAAAGATTGGAAATGATTTACCATAGAAGGGCTGCCTTAATTCCTAAGAGGCATATGGCTACCAAAGCGGATGCTGTATACATCAGGCGGTTGCTCTGCTTAATGTCCGCCCGTGTGATTGGACGGGTATCGTCGCCGATCGTTGGCTTCTCTTTCTTCTTCCCAAAATACCAGGCGTCCCCGGCTAACCGCACCCGGAGCGCCCCAGCCAGAACGGCTTCCGTCTGGGCGGAATTAGGGCTTTCATGGCAATACCTGTCCCTTCTAAAAATCCGGAAGGCTTCGCGTGCGTCCAATCCGCAAAGCGGGCAAGCCAACAGCATCGCACAAGCGCTTATGCGCGCTGGGATAAAGTTTACGATATCATCCAGGCGCGCCGCCGCCGTCCCAAAATAGCGGTACTTCTCATTCTTGTAACCCACCATGGAATCCATGGTATTGATGGACTTGTAAAAAAATCCTCCTGCACCTCCAAACAGCGCAAGGTAACACAATGGCGCAACTACGCCGTCCGACGTATTCTCCGCCACGGTTTCAACGGCCGCCTTAATTACGCCTTCCTCGTCAAGCGCCGCCGTATCCCGTCCTACAATCATGGAAACTGCTTCCCTTCCTTTGGCAAGCCCTTGCGTTTCCAAAGCCTTGGCAACCGCCATACTCTCGGTTTCTAAGGATCTTGCCGCAAGTAGCATGCCACACATCACAGTTTCCAATAAAACGCCAACAACAAAATGGATCTGGTAACACAACGCTAAGGCTACCGCAGGAAGGATGGTAGATATCCCAACGACGGATACTGTAAAGACCGCCCCAGCCATCCGTTCCCCTGCCTTTGTCTTGGGGAAGCAATGGCGCGTCCATGTTTCCATCTTGGCAACCAGCCATCCGATCGCCTGGACGGGATGGTACCATCCCTTTGGATCCCCTACAATGAAATCCCATACCATCCCCAGGCAGAACGCAATGGAAGAACCTAGGCAAGCCGTCATACCGCCGGGCATTCCTTCTGCCCCCTATGTAACAAAGGCCTTTGCTTTATCCTCTCTTTTGCCTGGACGCCCATCCATTGCCTCTCTTCCATCTGTACCAGGTTCCTGCCTACGCTGTGCTGTTCAAAACGGCTCTCGATTTCCACCAGGTTCTCGGCATAGCCCTTCAATTCAGCCGCAAGCTTCTCCCTGTCGTCGCGTTCCCGTTTGTATAAAATCCTGTGTTCCATGCTCGCCCAAAAATCCATAGACATCGTACGGAACTGCACCTCCACTGGGAAGTATTCCATCCCATCCAGGCAATATACCGGGATGCCCACAATCACATGGTAGCTGCGGTATCCGTTCGGCTTTGGGTTTGCGATATAATCCTGTTCCCGGATTACGATTAAGTCGGACTGGCGCTTCAGGGCGTCTGATAAGTTATAGATATCATCCACGAAATAACAAATCACCCGGACGCCCGCAATATCCTGTAGGTAATCCTTGGCGTTCATAATCGTAGGTTCCTTCTCCTTCTTCTTCAGCTTGCCCTCAATGCTTTCCTTTTTCTTAATCCGGCTCTGGATATTGTGGATTGGCTGGCCGGACGATTCGCTGTACAGATTATGTTTCAATACGTTCAGCCGTGCAAGCAATACCTGCCTGGCATCCTCATAAGGCTGGGTAAACGTATAATATTCTTCGTTTGTCATCGTTGAATGCAAAACCTCCTTACTACTGATTTCCTTTATTATACCAGACTTTCTGTAAGGAAGTATGAAATATTCCGTAAAAAATCTTAAAAAATTGTGAAATTTCCGTTACGCCCGCTCTCAAGGCACGTCCATCAAAATACTACTTCACCTTTACAGGTTTACGCTTGCTCCATGCTCCATAGAGCTTCGTATTCCCGGATTTCTTATAAGCGCGTATACGGACATAATACGTCTTATTCCGTTTCAGCTTCCGGATCCGGTAGGAACCCTTGCTCTTTCCAACAGACTTCAATGCCGTCGCTTTTTTCTTAAATTTTTTATCCGTCCCATACTGGATCTGGTAACCCGTAATGCTGCCGCCAGGCTTTTTCCACGAAACCCTGATTTCCTTTTTCCCAGCCTGCGCCTTCTTCCATGAAACAGCCTTCGGATAAATCTTAAACTTCAAGGTATATGTCCCCTGATAATGATTCCGCATCGTAACTTTCACACGGTAAATCCCTGGCTGCTTCCTGCCCTTTGGATAAGAAACCTTATAATCTTTGGTAGATATCTTTTTCCCATCCGTACCTGTCACCGTAACCTTCGGCGTTTTCACCTTCCCGTTGTAGGTATACTTCACAGCAGACAGACGTACGCTTTTCACCTGAATTTTTTTATCTGGCTTCGACGGTCCTACCGGCTTTGGCGGCGTAATCTGCGTATCCTTTATGGTAACCGTAACCTGGATTCGCTTATTCTCGCTCTTCAACTCCTCTTCTGGCGTCATATTCAAAATCGGCGTCCCATCTACTGCAAAATTTACCGATTTCACCCTGGCGTGCCGGCATGGATCCAACAGGCTGTTATCCCCTGGATTGACATAAGGGCAGCGCCCAACTGTACCATTCCAGTCCCCGCCGCTGGAGCATTCCAAAATCGGCCTTGCATGGTAGACAATAACAGGGTTCCCATTTTCATCTATAGTAAAGGAATTATGGCCTGGCCCGCATTGGTTTATCAAATCATCGGTAGAGAGAAGCGGTATTGGATATTTTTCCCATGCATCCAGCTCCAGCAAATTATCCCCTTCCTTGGCAGACAGCATCCCCACGCAATACGTATAATTCACGGCAGCTGCCGAAAAGCATAAGTAAACCATCCCATTGTTTTTTATCACGGCAGGCCCTTCATTGATCGGGTTTTCCCATGCAAAATCCGGCATGGTTACCTGGGTAGACTTGCTGGTAAGCCGCCATGGCTGCCTAGGGTCTACCGTCGCAATGTAAAGCTTGGAAAAATCTCCCGGATTTGCAGCCCAAACGACATAATGTGTCCCGGCGCTCTCAAAATGTGTCATATCCAGGGAAAAGTGATTGAGCGCAAACGTATCCCCTTCCATTGGCTGCATCTTGTGGAGCCGCCAGTCCTTCCGTTCCATCGGGTCGTCGCCAACACATTCCAGCACATGCGGGCGGATGTCATATGGGTTCTTCCCAGAAAGGCTGGCCGTATAGAATACATACCATTTCCCATTGATTTGATGGATTTCCGGCGCCCAGATATAACGATAGGTAGACGCGTTGTCATCCGCGTGCCAAATCACAGTTTCTTCAGCGTCCTTTAACCCCTCAAGCGTCTTAGATCTGCGCAGCACAATACGGTCATAGCCAATCTTCTGCTGTTCCTCTTCATTGCCGCAGACCGGATAAGAGCCCGTAAAATAGTAATATCCGTCATCCCCTAAAAATGCCCATGGATCCGCCCTCTGCCCTACTAAGATATCACTGTATTTCGGCTGGTTCAATGTCCCGTTAATTGTATACGTTCCCGGCTTCGCAACATCCACGTCTTGGATATCCCCAGGATCCCACTGAACGCCAAACTCCTTCGTAGAACCGTCGCTGTAATTTGCGGTAGCCTTCTTCGGGAGCATCCTCTCTGAAAATACGCCGCCTTTTTCAATGGTGACGCCCTCTGGCTCCGTAACAGAGGTATTGACAACTCTTTGCCATTTTGTCAGGATTGCGTCGTATTCCTGTTTCGTCACCTCAAATACATTGGTTTCCACCGCCCCTTGCGGCAGGATCCCAGGCGTACCTGCCTTCTGGTAACTACATACCACAGGCTGTGTAAATTCCTGGAAATCCTTTGTGCCAACCTCATAAGATTTCCCGTCGCTGCCTTGGTAGCTGATGGTATAGCTACGGAACGCGCTATCGTAACGGCATACCGGATGCAACACATGAATTCCCTGCTGGTTTAAAGAAACTGTCCTTGGATTTGTAAAGGTAAGCAAATCTTTGGAATCATATACAATCACCTGCGTACTGCTGTTATTATCTGAGGCAACCAGCCCATACGTCCCATCCGCCTTACGGAATAAAGACGGGCTTCCCATTTTATGATCCAGCCTTTGGTTCCAATAGAGGATTGGACGGTTGCTATTCAATGCCTCATACCGTTCCCCATCCCTGCTATATGCGTAATGAAGCGCGTCCGTCCGCTCTGTATTCCCTTCCCGCACATATGTTAAGATTTTGCCATATGGCCGTTCCACTACCTCTACCTGGAACCGCTTCGTCCTCACCACGCCCTGGCAAGACGCCTCTGCGGTCAACGTCACGATAACATTCCCTTCCCCGGATTCCGGGCGCGCCACTTTCCCATCCTGCGAAATTACAGACGGATGGGAAGACGTCCAGCGCAAGGATACTTGATCCCCTAAGGCTGCCGGAAGCACAATATCTTCCGTGGCAACGCTCTGCCCCAAGGAAAACCCTTCCAGTAGCACTTTTACATTGTTCTCTAGTGTATCTGCCAGAACCGTCACCTCGAATACCTTCGTTTCCGTCTGGCCTCCCAGGGATAATCTGGCTGTCAGCGTTACCTTTACATCTCCTACCGCCGCCTCTGGACGCGTGACTTTCCCGTCCGCCGCCAAATAATCTGGCTGCGAGGACGTCCATATAATCTTTGATCCATTTTCCCCGCGTTTTGGCAGCGCCAAATCGGAAGCTATTTCCGCTCCCCCGATCTGAAGCGCCTCCTTATCTGCAAGAAGCGCCTTCTTAGGGATTGCGGCATCCTCTACTTCTGTATAATAATGATCCTCAATCTCTTCTTTTGCCAATGCCCGCTGATAAATCTTCACATTCCGGATTCTGCCCTTTAAAAAGATATCAGGATACGGCGATCTGCCTAGATATGCAGACAGCCCCTCGCCAAATTCATGGACAGAAATCCCGGTGTGTACCAAACCGCAGCCCTTCCCATCGTAATACAGGGTCATCTTTCCAGGCTCAATCACTGTCGTATACATTGCATATTGATCCGAAGATGCAGGGCCTGCAATGCCATTCCCCGCATTTGTCGGGGAGAATCCATATTCTCCATTAAAACTGTTTTTTGTAATGACAGACTTAAACGTTCCGGCAAACGTCCCTGGGTTCATCAGCCAATAATGGCTGGTGGACTCCGTGCCAAAATACATGGCGACATAATTCCCGCGTTCCGTTTCATTTTTCAGCCACATGGAAACAGTCAACGTATCTTTCCCATCAAACATCCCCTTTGGCAGCTCTACATAGGCAGCGTCGCTATTAGCTGCGCCGCCTGGAAGGACAAGTTCCCCATCTGAGACGCGTCCCCCAGTTCCTTTCAATGTCCCGTGAAAGCCATTTCCGCTGACGTCTGCGATTACATCCTGCTCCACGGATGAGAAATCATAATGTGCCAGTAACTGTTCTTCTGCACGCGCCTGGCCACCCGTAAGATCCAATTCCTGGACTGGCGATGCTCCATCGGCGCTGGTCTCATCCACTGCTATCGCATGGACTGGTACGCTCTGGCAAATCAAGGCCGCCGCAATCATCCCTGTAAACGCTTTTCTACATAACATCCATTTTTTCTTCATTTTTCCCCTCCTTTTTCGCTATTTTACCATAAACTTCCACTATACTCCATAGCAACGTATTAATTTCGCACAAAATATGTGGAAACACTTCACAAAACAATAACGTATGAACAACAACAAAACAAAAGGCCGCCGCAAAATAACCTGGCAATATATGATACCATCCGTAACATACGGAATCCCATATACCGTCAAAAGCGGTTATTTTGCAGCAGCCTCTTGTTCTCTGCCTATCTGGGCTACTTCTTGATCCGAATCTTAATCTTTGCCTTCTTATTCGTGCCGTCCGTTGACTTTGCAGTAATGGTCACGGTCTTCCCTGCCCCGGCTTTCTTCGTGGTTACGACGCCTTTTTTGCTTACTGTCGCATACTTCTTGTTAGAAACGCTCCATTCCAGCGTTTTATTCACTTTCTTCCCGGTCGTCTTGATCTTGGCCTGCAGCTTTACCTTCTTGCCTGCCTTTACCTTCGTACTGGGGGCTTTCAAAGTAATCTTTTTCACCGCGTGCGCCATCATCTGGATGGTAACTTTTGCTTTTTTCTTACTTCCATCCTTAGCCGTCACCGTAATCACAGCTTTCTTGCCTGCCCCGCCTTTTTTGGTAGTGACAACGCCTTTCTTGCTTACGGATACATACTTCTTACCATTTCCGCTGATTTTATAAGACACAGCCTTATTCGAAGCATTCTTTGGGGAAATGGCCAAAGCCAACGTCACTTTCTTGCCCGCTGCAAGCTTATAAGACGTCTTGGCAAGCTTAATGCTCTTTACCTTTACCATCTTTGGCGGAACTGGCGTCTGTACCTTTTTCAGCCCGTCCCTTGCCGCCTTCAGGGCAGAAAGAGCCGCGTCTACTGCTTGTTGTGTGGAATCCGCATTCTCCATGACCTGCTGCGCCGCTGTCTTTGCCGTAATAAGCTTTGCAAAAGAATCCTTCGTATAATCTGCTTCCTTCAGCCGGCCCACTTCGTCCAGCAAAGCCTTTAACGCCTGCTTGTCTACTGGTACAGGCGGCTCTACCGTTACTTTTTCCAAGCCGTCAATCGCCTTTTGTAAGTCTTCTACCGCAGCCGTCACTTCTTCCTGGCTCGCGTCTTCCTTCTCATAGGCCTTCTGTGCTTCCTGCCTTGCTTCTACAAGCTTCGCATAAGACGTTTCTGTATATCCTTCCGGCTGATAGCCGTTTGCTTCCTCTAATAATGCTTTTAACGCCTGCTTGTCTACTGGTACAGGCGGCTCTACCGTCCCTTCCTCTGCAACCTTCCCAACACGAAATTCATCGAAATGCGTCCAAGCCCCTGCTGCCATATTCCCAGAAATACCAACGGTCAGGGTTTGATCCCGAACGTCCACATTCAGCCCGACAATTTCCCATAAGCTAGCGTTGCCAAGCGCGTACCCATTCGGGATATCCTGCCTTGCAATCATTTCCCCTGCGCTGTCCTTTGCCCACAGATAGAGTTCATCTGCGTCAGAAGGCGCACCATCCGCCGATACCTGTACCGTATAAGCGCCGTTTTCCACACCAGTCAATGTCTGGCTCAAGGTAAAAGAGATCGGGCTGTTTGACCATACGTTCAGATGGCCCGTGCCGGAATGGCAGTCCTGTGGCCGTTTGCCGTTCTGGCTGGCGCCAGTCCCTGTGACCGTCCAATCAGAAGCGGAAAAGGCTTGCTCAAATTCCCCATTCGGTACTGCGATCGCCGTTGGGATTTTCAGTTCTTTTGTTACGGTTCCCCCCTGCTCAACCGTAATGTCCTGGGCAACGGCGCAGACCTGCGTTCCATCTGCTATCTTAGCGTCGTAATCATAAGGGGTTGCCGTAATATAATACTTCCCGGCAATCACCTCTGCATGGTAGCTGCCTGTGCTGTCTGTTTCCACCACATAGCGCTTTATATCGCTCTTTGTATTACAGCCGCGGATCACGACGGATACGCCTTCTAGCGGCTTCCCGGAAGCATCCAGTACTTTCCCAGCCACAGTCCCCATTGCACATTCCATTACCTGCCCTGGGACTGCCGTAGTCTTCCCAATCACCACTTCTACCACACTCTTGCCAGGCGCAAGATATCCTTCTTTTTCCAAGGTCAGTTCATACGTCCCCGCTGCAAGATCCTTCAAACGGTACTTCCCATCTTCGCCCGTTACCGTATGGAATACGTCCGCGCCCTTTGTTAAGGTCACCGTAACGCCTGAAAGCGGCTCCCCTGCGCCGTCCGTCACCATCCCTTCTACATCCCCAGCATTGTTTTTCACAGTGACAGGCGCAGCCTGGACGGCCTGCCCAGAGACTACCGTAACCTGCTGGCTCGCTCCTGTAAGCTCGCAGGCATTGGCGGATACGTCCAAGCGATAAGACCCGCTTTTCAAAAACCCCAAACGGTATTCCTTCGCCCCAACCTCCATTGCGGTTTCATAGACATACGAAATCCCATCCTCCGCTTCTGCCGTAATCGTGACGTCCTTGGCAGTATCAGAAGTAATGGGGCATACAAGATCCCCTGTTATCATATTCTGGTTCTTTGACAATGACAAGGAAACGTCATCCACCAGGCAAGACGCCCCTGCGCTTCCCTGTGCCAAAAATCCAACCTCTACGGTCCCATCTTTAACAAAAATATCTTTTAACGTTACTTCTGTATATTCTTCCTGCAGGCTTCCAATCTCGATCTTCTTCATCAGCCCATTGGCCTTCGCATACATGCTAAGCGATTCAAACCCACCGCTGTTTTTCACCTTTGCTTTCAAATCATAAAAGCCTTCCGGCAGCGCAACGTAAGGCGTGCTTGCAATGGTCTGTGAAACCTTACAGTCAAAATCCACATTATCCCCAAGCTTTAACGCGTACTTCCCGGTCGCCCGGTCATTTGTATTGTTTATGGGCGCAGTTCCCTTTGTAATGGTATTCTGCCATCCCGCAAGATCGGAAGACGCTACCCGGTCTGCGTCAAAGCTTCCGTTCTTGACGTAATTATTCAATTTATGTACCGACCATTTCCCAGTCGCCGCATTGATATCCCATGCGCTTAACGAATTAAAATGAGGCTCGCCCGATTCATTGAACGACAACGGGCACCACTGGTTAAACCCAAGGCCATTCCCTGCAAACGCCGCCCAGCGATCCCCGCAGAAAATTACCGTATCCTGCACGCTCCCTTTCACAGTATAGAAAAACCCGGTCTGGGACACATGGCAGAAATCATCGCTGCATCCCTCTATCAATTTCATGCTGGCCGTCGGCTCCCGGTTCTCTAAATATTCTTCCTCTAGGCTGTCAAGCGTCAAGTAATACGCATGGGACGCATTCCATCCATACAGATCGGACGCGCATACGTAATACTTGTCCTTGTAACGGAACATACAATTCCCTTCCCGTCCTGCGCCCTGGTAAATCATATAAGCTTTCCCAAGCCCTACTTTCCCGTCTGGCTGGGAAACGATTTCAGAGAGGAACATTTTCCCCCGCCCTCTGCCGTAAGAATACACAAGGTAATCCTTCCCGGTTCCTTCATCGGTAAACACCGTCTGATCTCCGGTATTCGAAGTACCTCCTGTATAATCATACATATTGATCCTCTGGTTCCAAGTAAACGTGCCGTCTGGGGTATCGGAAGTCAGGACCAGCACCTGCTTGCTCACCTGGTCGTTTTCCGCATCTGGGCTGTCCAGCACATTCCCCGGATCTGCACATTCATGCTGGACAAAAAGCGCATACGTCCTCGTATCTTCCATATAGGCAACGCCAAGGCGTCCCACCCACGCGGCTGCCTGCCCATTCATTTCCTCATGCCCGCTTACCTGTTCTGGCGTCACTACAATCCCACGGTTCTGCCATTTGACAAGATCCTTGGACGAATAACATGTCACACCTGCAAATACATTTGACTTTGTGTAATATTTACTGGGATCCTGCACATACTTCTCTGCTTCCTCATACTTCACGCCATACCAGTAATACGTATCCCCAAACCGGAAGATCCCGCCGCCTTGTGAATAGATGACGCTCCCGTCCGTAGCTTTCCAAAATGTATCGTTCTGGATCCCAGGCTTTGTAACGATTTCCGGCTCTGTAGGTTCCACAGCCCTTACCTCTGGAAGCCTTGCCGCCCTGCCAGATAACTGGCCGCCCCTTACTTCGTCCAAACCCTGCGCAGCTTCCTCTTTTGCGCCATTGCCAGCGTCCATAGCATCCTCAACACTCTCTGCATTAACCGGGACAGATACGCCTGTAACCATAGAAACTGCCATTGCCGCTGCAAGCAGCAGGCATAATAATTTCTTTCTCATGGAATCTCATTCCCTTTCTCTTTACTGCCACTAAAATACTCCAATCCTTCTATCCCCTGTTATCTTTTCAACAATCTGCCCTCTACTCTTAAATAAGGATTTAACCACATGCATTATCTTCTATGTGGATCTTCTGCAACTATATATGTCTTATTCTAGCAAATCTATGTCATCATCTTCTTCTAGCAGATCTAGATCTATATCGTCTTCTTCTAATAAATCTATATCGTCTTCTTCTCCTGTAACTTCTTCCCTAACCTCCCTGCTAGGATTCAGTTCCCGCCAGTCTTCCTCTGTAATTTGAATATTATCTGGCCGTACTTCACGTTCTAATATCACATTAAACCCTGTTTTAAAAAAAGAATTATGTTCTGGATACGGCGTATAATCTGTCATAACAGAAACAATCTGGAATCCAGCATTTACATACGCTGAAAGCACCTTCCCCGTCCAGCTCAATTCCTCTGCAAAATGGAAATTCCCATTCGTCAGCATTTCCTTTGAGCCATCATTGATATGTATCACTTTCAGTTCTTTCTCCATAAGACACCTCCATCTACTTTATGTTCTTTCTTGTTGGAAACCCTTCTTTTTACAATCCTTTTTGGGATAGATATATTATATCCGACTTACCCTTGAAATGCAATATGGCAATCTTTCCAGCCACAGCAAACGCATGAACGGACATTCCATTAACAAAACGCATCAATCAGACTGTAATAGCTGCTTAAGCGTCTCAAGGCTTTCCTTTATCCGGCGGCGCCCTTCCCGAAGTTCTTTCTGCTGCCGAAGGAATTTCCTGGCATACGGATACTCGTCCTCATTTTCGCATTCTTGAAAGAACATATCTTCGTTATCTTCCTCCACAAGCTTCCCCATCTCATCTACAAGCTTTATTATCTCAGATTTCTCCCCTTCTTCCCCCACAAGCCTTCCTATCCCATCCACAAGTTCCACAATACCAGGTTTTTTCTCTTCCTGCGCGTTTTCTCCTGTATTTGGCTCCTGCTCTAATCCCTGCCAGTCTATTTCTGGAATTTCAATATTATCTGGCCTTATCTCACGCTCTAAGATTACATGGAAGCCAGTCTTAAAAAATGAATTTTGCCCTGGGCATGGCGTATAATCCGTCATCATAGAAACGACCTGAAACCCAGCGTTTACATATGTTGAAAGCACTTCCCCAGCCCAGACAAATTCCTCGGCATCATAGGCTTCTCCATGCGCCAGTATCTTCTTTGATCCATCATTGATATGTACCACCTTCCGTTCTTTCTCCATATGCGACCTCCATCCATCGTATCATCTTTGTTTTGGCATAGTTCGATTATATCCCCCATCTTGGAATGCAATATGGCAGTCCTTACAGTATCACTTCGATCAGAAACCTTCCATCCTCCAGTTTTGCCCGTATCTCGCCGCCCATCCGCCTGGTAAATTCCTGTGCAATCGCAAGCCCAAGCCCTGTGCTCCTGCGGCTTCTGGAACAATCTGTCGTATAGAACCGCTCAAAAATCCGTTCTACCTCATGTGCTTCAATGGAGTCCGTCTGGTTGGCGATACAGATACGTACCTTCCCGCCAGCAGGTATCATGGAAAACACATAACCGCCCGTCCCATGCACCAGCGCATTTTTAATCAGGTTTTCCACAATACGGATAAACGCATGGCGGTCCGCCTGGATGAAACAAGGATCTCTTGGAATATTTACCTCTGGTTCACAGCCCAATGCAACGAAATCCTCATAAAACATGGAAACAGTTTCCACAAATAAATTCCCTGCATTTAGTTCCTCCCGTTCTAGTTCCATCTCCCCGGCTTCGAGCCTGGCAAATTCAAAGAGCTGGTTCAGCATCCCAGACAGATCCTCTAGCCGCCGCTCAATAATCCCAAGATATTCCAATTTCTTCTGTTCTTGCAGCGAAGGCTCCTGTATCATCTGGACATATCCTTTCACCGAAGTCAACGGCGTACGGATGTCATGGGAAATACTGGTAATGCTCTCCCGGTAACTCCGGTTGGCGTTCCGCAGCGCACGTTCCTCCTGGCGCAGCCGTTCTAACGCCTGGTTGAGCCCTGAAATCATCTCTTCTGTTTTCCCAACCTTATTTGCGGACGTCAGCAGGTAATTTGTATCCTCCAACTGAAAATATGACAACTGGCGGATGATATGCCCGACTTGTTTTTTATAACACCACAAACGGGCGGACAAAACGCCCGCCCCAATTGCTAACACAACAAGGATTATCCCAACTATCATTCCCATCCCCCCTTTTGCCGCTATTTCACATCCCTTTTCTTAAAATGCAGCAGTCCAAGCCCTGCTGCAAGCAAGAACCAACCCAACGACACAAGAAGCCCGCGGATGGCAAATTCCTGCCCAAGATCCGACACCGGGCATTTTGCCTGCAGATCCAGGATCCAGAACTTGCTTATCTCTATATGGTACTTATCTAGAAACAAATCCAACAGCCCGGTCGCCGTCGTGGAGAAACACAGAATCGCTATATTCAGGGAAATCCCTGCCGCCAGGCTTCTGGTAACCTCCCCAATCATCACTGCAACCGAAGTATAAGAGACGACAAATGCAAGCTGCATCCCCGTATAAGCTGCAAGATCCTTCCAGTCCAGCGCGGCAAACCCTTGGCTTCCCATAAACGGCAAGCCAAGCAGTACCGTCAGCGCTGTAATCAGAAGGCTCATCAGCGCCGCTGAAAAAACTGCCGCCAGCAGCTTACTAAGAAACACCATGTCCCTGGAATACCCCTTGCCTACAAGGTTCTTCATCGTCCCATTCCCATATTCCCCAATGACAAAGATACTGATAAATATCGCGATTGCAAAGCCAACGAGGTTGCTGGCGAACATCTGCTCTACAACACCAATAATCCCAATCTGCTCTTTAAATGAGATCGGCTCTTCTTCATCCAGTTCTAACTCCACATCGCTGTTTACCTCTAAGCTTCCAGATACTCCGGCTTCCATCTCTGCCTCAACCGCCTCTTCCCCCGTATCCCCTTTCATCACTTCCACTTCCATCTGCTGGATGCTGTCAAGCAGATCCAAAGAGCCATACAGCAAAGCGGCAAATATAGTTACTACCGCAATACAAATATAAAACGACTTGTACTTCTTTAACTTATAACATTCTCCATGTAACATATTAAACATGCCTGCCACCTCCCAGCAACTCCATAAAATAGCCTTCCAAATCCTGACCCGCCAAGTAGCTTTCCTTTAGGTTCACACCGCCCTGTACCAATTCGCGGTTTACCGCCCAGGTCCTGTCCAAACCTTCAAACACCCGGATCATGCCTGGCTGCGGTACATCGTAATTGGAGATATGGCAGGCGTCCTCTAGTATGGCAGCCGCACGTTCCGTATCGTCCACGACAAGCTTCTGGCATCTTCTGCACCGTTGTTCCAAATCCCTTGCGTCAAATTCTTCCACCAAAACGCCTTCCTTGATGATCCCATAGCGTGTCGCTATCTTAGAAAGTTCCCCTAAAATATGGCTGGAAATCAAAATCGTGATCTGCCGTTCCTGGTTCAGGCGTACCAACAGATCACGGACTTCCTTAATCCCTTCTGGATCCAGCCCATTGATTGGTTCATCCAGGATTAAGAAATCCGGGTTGTGGAACAAAGAAACCGCAATGCCAAGACGCTGCTTCATGCCCATAGAAAATTTCTTTACTTTCTTCTTGTCTGTATTAGAAAGGTTGACAAGCGCGAGCATTTCCTCTACCGACTGCTTCTTCGTGACCCCAAGGCTCCTTCTTACAACCTCCAGGTTCTCTTTTGCCGTAAGGTTCCCATAAAGGCCTGGTTGCTCAATCAGGCTTCCGATATGTACCCGCTGCTTTTCCAGTTCCTTCGAGCCAAACAGTTCCATCTCTCCCTCCGCCGGAGACGCAAGCCCCGCCACCACGCGCATAAACGTGGTCTTACCTGCCCCGTTCTTGCCAATAAATCCATAAATATCGCCTTTTCGCACATGCATATCCACATGGTCTACCACCGTATGCTTCCCATACCGCTTGGTAATCCCTTTTGTTTTTAATACATAATCCATGTTTCCCTCCATGTCTCTGTTTTCCCATACGTGTTTTCCTTTACAAACCCAGTATAACAGCATGGGTTTTAGAAACATTAGGAAAAAGATAAAGAAAATATAAAGTTTTTTCCATAAGCCAAATCTATTTCATCTTAAAGCCTATCCCCCATACCGTCTGGATATACGTCTCCCCAGGATGCGCCTTGGCCAGCTTCTGCCGGATATTGCTGATATGTACATTGACTGCATTCTCCTCCCCAAGAAGCGCTTCGTTCCAGACAGACTCATAAATATTTGATTTCGTAAATACCTTGCCAGGGTTGCCCATCAATAACTCCAGGATCAAATACTCCCGTTTCGTCAAGGCAACCTCCTGCCCGTCCACCGTCACCTGGAAATCCTCCTGGAAAATACAGATATCCTTATATTTTAAAATCCTGCCAGCTTCTACGCCTGCATCCCCAGAAGCCGCATTCCCTTGCGCCAACGCTTCCCCGCCCCTGCGGCGCAGGACTGCTTCTAACCTTGCCAGCAGTTCTTCCGTGTCAAAAGGCTTCACGATATAATCATCCGCGCCTGCCCGCAAGAGGGATATCCTGTCCTTCACGCTGTCCTTTGCAGAAGACACCACCACGCCTGTCCTAGGGTAAAGCCCTTTTATGGCGGCAAGCACGTCTTCCCCTGCCATCCCTGGCAGCATCAGATCTAAAATGACAGCGCCTGGCACGCGCCGTTCCATAGAAAGCAACGCTTCTGTCCCGGAATATGCCTGCGCTGCATGATACCCATGCTGCTCTAACAATTCCTTTAACATCTGGCTGATATCTGTATCATCTTCTACAATTAATATGTACTCGCTCATGTCTCGTCCCTTTCCCCGTACCGCCCTGCTGTTAAAACCCTCGATTCTATCCTGTACCTTTCTCGCCCTATCTCCCATGGGGGATAGAAGCCCAAATGGGGGAATCCCGCCATCCGGCCACATAGCCTGTCTTACCATCCATGCTACTTTATCTGCTTCGCAGCCCCACAATTTACCAGATACACCGTTTCCGCCCTTTCCGCCAGGAAACATCCAATCCTGCCTGCCGTTTCCCGGTATCCCCGCTCAAAGGGATCCATTGGGACGATGCCGCATCCCACCTGCGCTAAAAGGATGGCAGCGCTTGGGTTCTCATCTACAAGCCTTTTGGCGTCCTGCCAGGGATCTTCCCCCGCCTGCATGGTATCCCGGATCCAAAAATGGAACTGGGAGATAATATCTGCTTCCATCATTTGTTCAAAGGAAGCCGTCCTTCCATCCGCTACCACAGGCGCATACGCCAAACGCCGTTCCATAAACTGCCTTGCGAACGCAAGCTTTCCTTGATAGACACCGCCTGTTACCAATACCATACGCTCTTCCTTCCCCTCCCCCACATACGCCCCTATCTTAACACAAATCATGCATTTTGGATATGGAAGCGCCCAAAAAATTTCCGTCTTCTTAAACCAAATCCCCCTTGCAGCAATCCTATGGCGCCTGCTGCAAGGGGGAAATAGAACGTCCTTATCTTTTTTCAATTGCATTGGCTGGGCATGCGTCCAAAGCTGCTTGTGCAGAAGCTTCCAGAGATCCGTCCACGGCTCCTTCCGCTGCTTTTGATACGCCTTCATCCGTCAAATGGAATACCTCTGGGCACATTTGTGCACACAGGCCGCACCCGATACATTGGTCGTTGACAAAAAATTCCATACCAAACGCCTCCTTCCATTATTTTCACGCATCTTCCATACCGCATTCCAATGTACTAATTCTTATCTTGGATTGCTTCCTCCCATTTGAATCCTATGGGAGCGGAAAATGCTGTATTAATATACCCAAACTGGAGCCAGAATATTGCATCGGATGCTATTTCCATTCCACTGGAATCCCAAATACCACTTCTACCACCCGGTCAGCAATCCTTCCTAGAAACCGATGCAGATCCGCCATCTGCTTTTTGTACGTTTCTGTCATACGATCGTATTCCACGCCATCTTCAAACACCTGGCTCCCTACGATGACCAAATGCCTGCTTTTCTCTGCCAGACGGCAGATTCCAGCGCGGATCGCCTGTTCTGCTTGCAATCCCCTGCCCTCCTTTGAGAACATTTCATTTGCAAGCAGGTTCGGCAGGCATTCCAGCAAAATAATTTCATCAGCCCCCACCTCTAAGCTTTCCAAATGCGTCGGATATTCGCGTGTTTCAAACCCTTTCCCAGCACGCATAGATCTATGGCGTCCTACCCTGCTTCGGCTTTCCTCGTCCAGAACCTTCATTGTAGCAACATAGACCAGCCGATCCCTTCCTGGTTCTTGCAGGGATACTGCAAGCTGCTCTGCATATTCCGATTTTCCGCTGCCGCTGCCGCCAACCACAAAAACCACCATACCTTGCCCTCCCATATGGCGCCCGTCTGCCATTGCAAGTCATTTCTATATTTTTTGCACAGCCACTACGGCCGCCAAAATTGCCAATTCGCAGATTTGCAGGAAACAGCCTGCCAAGTCCCCAGTAATCCCACCAAACTTTTTCTTGGACATCCGAAAGTACCAGGTAAAAACCGCTAAGGCTGACAAAATTGCCGCCGTACCCTGCCAAGGATCCGCCCATACCATCAAAGCCATTGCCGCTCCAAGCTCCGCCAGCAATACCGCGCCAGACCGCGCCTGATCCGCACCTTTAGAAAAAGCCGCCGCAAGGCCGCTGCCTTTGGCGCATGGGAAGGCCGTGACAGAATACCCGCTGAAACAACGGCTGAGGAAAAAACCAGCAGACACCATCCAGATCCCATCCTTCTCTAATTCTGACGCTAGCCCAAACCAGATAAGAAAGTACAAGCATCCGGCAATTACTGCAAACGCTCCTGCATGAGGATCCTTCAATATTTCCAGCCGCCGTTCCCTAGGCTGCCAGGAACCCAGCGCATCCGCCGTATCCAATAGGCCGTCTAGATGGATTCCGCCTGTGACCACCACCGGGATCCCGGTCAGTACGGCCGCATACAAATTCCTGCCCACCGGGATAGCCCCGGCATACATGCCCCAAAAATAAAAGCACAGCCCTACGGCTGCGCCGACCCATGGGAAAAAACACATGACATACTTCATATTTTCTTTTTCCCATTCCACCTTCGGCATTGGGATTTTAGAATACATTGCAAATGCAATGATACAGGCGTTGATAAACTTGTTACGCATCTGCTCCCTTTCTCCTACTTTATATTTCATCCTGCTGCCTTGCTATTCCAACGGTACGTACGGTTCTACCTCGATCTGGGAAAAAGTGCTCATCCCTTCATAAATGTGAAGCGCCATATCCAGCAATGGGAACAACGCTACCGCCCCTGTCCCTTCTCCTAAGCACATATCGCAGGTTAGGCTAGGGGATTTCCCAAGCGCCTTTAGCACCATGCTGCCTGCAGGTTCCTTGGACGCATGGGATGCTAGGATATAGCCTTCTGCCAATGGGCAAAGGCGTACTGCAAGCAACGCCGCCACGCCAGAAATAAACCCGTCCATCACAACGGGCATCCCAAATGCAGCCCCGCCCAGGTACAGCCCTGTCAAGCCAGCAAGATCCAATCCCCCGACCTTAGCAAGCACATCAATGGGATCGTTTGGATCTGGCTTATGCTTCTCAATGGCGGTATGTATGGCCTTGATTTTCCTCTGCAGCCCTGCCGAGGTCAGGCCGGCTCCGCGCCCTGTCACTTCTTCAACTGGCTTTTGCAGCAGGACGCTGGCGACCGCGCTGCTAGTCGTCGTATTTCCAATCCCCATTTCTCCGGTTGCCAAGATATCATATCCTTGTTTTTTTAACTTTTCTGCAAAGGAAATCCCCACTTCGATGGCATGTATCGCTTCTTTTCTTGTCATAGCAGGCTCTTTCGCCATATTTTTTGTGCCATACAAGATCTTATGCTTCTCAACGCGCGGCGTATCCACCGCCATCCCAATATCCACAGGGAAAAGATCCGCCCCGGCATCTTTGCACATAATTGCCGCGCATGATTTCCCATCCAGGAAATTTTCGGCCACAACCGCCGTGACCTCCTGCCCGGTTTGGGTTACGCCTTCTGCAACTACGCCATTATCTGCACACATCACAACCAACGCCTTCTTCTTCCATTGGATCTGGCTGGTGCGCTGTATCCCTGCAATCTGGATCAGATAACCCTCCAGCTTCCCAAGGCTCTTCAAAGGCTTGGCAATCGCATCCCAGCGCTTTTCACACAAACTAGAAGATACGCGATCGATTGGCTGGATCTGCGCCAGGCATACTGTTAAGTCCATAATCTCCCTTTCTCTAATTTCCTCCGGTAAGCCCTGCATTGCTGCACAAAATGAATCGCGAAAGCTGGGTTGGAGTAGTAATATAAATGTGGAAATCCTGCTGCATACTGCCTTCCGCCATGGATACAGTCCCATTCCCGGGCGCTAAACGGCTTCGCGCCATGGTAACTGCCGCCATTTTCTGTGCAGTCATAATAATGAAACTCATGGGCTTTGATATGCTCCCCATACGGCAGCAACTGACCGTTTTCCCGCGGGGTAAGCGTAAGATACCCAAAACGTCCCAGCTTCTGGGTCCGGTATGCCTTCCCCGGATATACCCCCGCCATAGGATAGCGGTTGCCTTCCATATCCTCCAAAGACTCTTGCAGGTATAAAAAGCCGCCGCATTCTGCTAAGTATGGCATCCCTCCCGTAAGGCAGGTATGGATCTGCTGCTTTATCTTATGGTTCCCACCCAATTCCCTGGCATATAGTTCTGGATAGCCTCCATATAATATCATACCATCCAAGCCAGACGGCAGGGACTTGTCATGAAGCGGGGAAAAAAAGGACAGTTGTGCGCCAAGCTCCTGCAGCAGTTCCAGGTTCTCTTCATAACAGAAGCAAAACGCTTCGTCTTTGGCAATCCCAAGCTTAACGGGAGCCTTCTGATTCTTGTACGGCTGCCTTAACTCCTTCCAGCAACGAGGATCTTCCACAGAAATTGGCGCGGCTCCCTTAGCGCAGGCAAGGATTCCTTCGATATCCAGGGTTTGTTCTAGAACCTTGGAAAATGCCTGCAGCTTATCCTGCAGCCCCTGCACCTCATCCGGCGTTACAAGGCCTAAATGGCGGCTTTTTAACACAAGCCCCGTACAAAAAGGGACATATCCAAACACCTTGATTGGAAGTTCCTGTTCTATCTTGCCCTTTAGCATACGGTAAGCGCTTTCCGTTACCTGGTTTAAGATTACGCCTGCAATCCGGCTGTCCTTGCGGTACGTAAGGAACCCCTGGATCAGCGGAAGGACTGACAGGCTCATCCCCTTGGCATCGATCACCAGGATCACCGGGGTATCCGTCGCCCTTGCCACATCATAAGAAGAAGCAACGTCCGTAATCCCTCCTGCCCCATCGTAAAAGCCCATAACGCCCTCTAACACCGAAATATCCGCCTTAACAGCAGCTTTGCCCAACAGATACCGAACCATGCCCGCATCGGTAAAAAAGGTATCCAGGTTCCGTGCAGGCACGCCCAATACCTTACGGTGGAACATAGGGTCGATATAATCTGGGCCGCATTTAAATGAAACAGGCTTTTTCCCCCTGTCTGCAAATGCCCAAAGCAGCCCGCAGGTAATAAGCGTCTTCCCGCTTCCGCTTGCAGGAGCAGCTATCATAATCCTTGGAAGCCGCATGATGCCGATCCCCTTTCTGCCTAAGCCCTACGTATGGCTGCTCTCCCGTTTCCTATCCGCCTTGCTTTGGAATTTCTCTTCCTCTACAATAAAGCGTGCATGCGTGCCTTCTGCGATTTTCCCAGACGCATCGTATGCGGCAATGGAAAATAAAAGCTTCCTACCATCGATTTCTGTCAATTCCGTTTCGCACCATACCTCCATACCGATGGGGGTCGGAGCCAAATGCTCCATGTCCAGCTTGATCCCAACCGTACCCATCCCCTCATCCAACTGATCCGCCACGCTTTTCCAAGCAGTTTCTTCCATCAAAGCTGCCAAACGCGGCGTTGCCAGTACGTCTAATGTACCGCTCCTATATGTCTTTGCAGTATCCGCCGATGTAACCGTAAGTTCCTGACGGCCTTTGGTTCCAGTTCCTAACATATTCGCTCCTCCTCGGATCCTAATTTTATCATGATATTCCTTACTGAATTATAGACCATCTTAACATTTCCATCAAGGCGAAAATCACAGCAACCGTTACTTTTATAAATCCTGCGGTATATTGATGGAATACCCGTCGTATATCCCGGCTGGCACATCTTCTCCAAAGGCATATTCTACCATCGTATCTTTTTCGAAATGATAAACCGTTACAAGCCTCCTGTCCGGATCCACCACCCAATATTCCCGGACGCCTTCCGTGCGGTATTTAAACAATTTCTTATAATAGTCCATCGATCTGCTGCCTGGCGATACGATTTCAATAACCCAATCTGGCGCTCCGTGGCATCCCTTTTCATCTATCTTATCCTTATCGCAGATAACGCTGATATCTGGTTCTATATAATTTTTATTATTCTTATTCAAAAAAACGGCAAACGGCGCAGGGAAGACCTCGCATCCCCCTTCTCCTTTACGGATATATAGATTTATTTCTGTGATAAGATAATTAATCAGCCTTTGATGGTTCGTGCTTGGCGGCGCCATATAATAAATTTTTCCATCAATCAGTTCTGCACGCGTTCCATCTGGCATTGCATAGATATCCTCCGTGGTATAAGTATCCTTTTGCGTTTCTATATCCTGAAACATATCCTCTTCTTTTTTCTTTACTGCTTCCATCATAACACCTTCTTCCTAATCGGTATCCAGCTTCTTTTCTGGATAATTTATGAGTTCCCTGGCAATCCTCATAGCGCCCTGGCCGTCAATCAAAGACTGCATATTTTGGGAACGTTCCTGGCGCAGCGCCTGATTTTCCTTGTAGCATTCCAGGTATTGGCAAATACGCCCTACCAGGCCTTCGTCTTCCCAGCATCCTGCGTAATCAATGATCCGCTCTTTGTGGAAATTTTTTGCGCTGCCCGTCTGGTTGTCCGCAATGGAATACGAAATCGTTGGAACGCCAAACGCACAAAGTTCATACAGGGTTGTCCCACCTGCGGCCACAGCCAGATCGGCATTTGCCATATACCGTTCGATATCCGCCACGTTCCTTTGGATATGGATGCCCTTATGGGAAGCATACTCCTGGCGCAAGCTGTCGTAATGCATGTTGTATGCCCCGCAGATCACGTCAATATCCTGAAACCCCATAAACGTTGCATGTTCTAAGGTACGCCCCAAAATATTATGATGATCCGTGCCTCCTGAAAGCAAGATCAGGCGTTCTGCCTGGGGTTTTATCTGCTTCTTTCCTGGGTTAGAAAAGCATTGGCGTAAAGGGGCATATGACGCTCCAAGCAGCAGCCTTGTATCTGGATACCTGCTCTCATATTGGAACTCCTGCCATTGGTTCCCATAACAAATCAGGATATCTACCGGATAATAAAACGCATTGACGTCATCGATATATGCTGTCCGCGCCATGCCTGCCACCCCTTCTAGATAAGAAGGAGTGACTTGGTAGCTGTCAATCAATATATTCCCGGGGGCTTCCTTCAGCGCCTTCCAGATGGCTGGAAGTTCTGATTCCATATCATCCCACCTGGTATGGAAGACGGTATAAGCAAACCCTCGTTTTTCCAATATAGAAACTGCCTGGCTATCCGCTAACAGGAACATGACCTCTTCTCCTTGCAGCCTTGCAGCCTCTGCAACCGCCAGGCAGCGCATGACATGCCCGGTAGCAATCGTATCATTCATATCTGCTCTTATATATAACATATCTGTTTCCTCTTTTTGAATCGTCCCCACGGGCAGGCTTGACGCAAAAATTACACGGTTGCCACCCGGTAACGGCGCATCCATTCATCTATTTGCAAAAGATATGCCAGCATTTGGGGTCCTGCCATAAGCTGACCGTACCAAGGTTTCCCATAATCAGACGCCTGTACCAGGAACCGTTCTACTTTCTGCCGATCCACAAATTGCAGGAGCGGGGAACTTGTATCCAGGATCCTCTCTTTTACCATAGCTTTCAGCAGCTCTTCGTAGCGCGGGTCATACGTTTTGGGATACGGCGATTTCCTACGGAACAGGACCTCGTCCGGCAAAAGCCCCCTGCCCGATTCCCTGAGCAGGCTTTTTACAACCCCATCCTTCGCTTTCATTTCCCATGGCACATTCCACACATACTGGACAATCCTGGTATCTGCAAATGGGACGCGCGCTTCTAGGCCATTGTACATGCTGGTCCGATCCATGCGGTTCAACAAGGTCTGCATAAACCATTTCAGGTTCAGATAGGAAATCTCCCGCCGCCTTGCCTCTTCTTGGCTATCCCCTTCCCAGCGCGGCGTTTCTTGGATGGATTCCTGATATCGCTCCTTCACATAACCATCCATATCCAGATATTCCAAAAAACCATCGGACAGCAACGCTTTTCTGGGGGAAAGATCCATGGTCCATGGGAACGTGCTTGCTTCAAAGCATTCTTTTTTGTGGAACCAGGGATAGCCGCCGAAAATCTCATCTGCACACTCCCCCGTCAACGTCACCTTATATTCTTTGCTGACCAGTGAGCAGAAATAAAGCATGGAAGAATCCACGTCTGCCATTGCCGGCAGATCATGGGCTTTTACAGAATCGAAAAGCATCGCAATCTGATGTTCGTTATCACATTCCAAAAACGTATGGCTAGAACCAATATGCGCCGCCATTTTTTCTACAAACGGCCGATCCTGCGAAGGCTGGAATGCATTGGCTTTGAAATTTTTCTGGTTATCTACGAAATCAAACGAAAATGTCGCAAGCTTCTTCCCCTGCTTCTCTAGTTCTGCCGCGCAGACTGCGGATACCAGGCTGCTGTCCACCCCGCCGGACAGGAAGGTACAAATCGGCACGTCCGATACCATCTGTCGCTTGATGGCGTCCTGCACCAGGAAAGAAACCGTTTCCACGGTCTTCCCATAACTGTCTTCATGCGGATGGCTCTCTAATTTCCAGTACGTATGGCAAGTAAGCGGCTCGTACCTGCCGCAAGATACGTATTCCCCCGGGCATACCTCCCGGATTCCCTTTAGCACCCCGCAGCCTACGCTCCTTGCCGGTCCTATCCCAAAAATCTCATTTAATCCCGTTCGGTCAATTTCTGCTTTGGCAGCCGGATGTGCGAGGATGCCTTTTAGTTCCGATGCAAAGATAAGCTCCTCGCCGCATTCTGTATAAAACAACGGTTTTACGCCCATTGGGTCACGGAACAGATACACTCCATCCTTTTGGGTATCATAAACCGCAAATGCAAAAATACCGTTAAGCTGTTTCACAAATGAAGGCCCAAATTCCATAAATCCGAGCAGAATCACTTCGGTATCGCAAGTTGTTTCAAATTCCCATCCACGCCCCTTAAGAAGCTGGCGCAATTCTTTCCCATTGTACAGTTCCCCATTGTAAGCAATGATACAAGTCCGCCCATCTGCCGTCCGGGCCATTGGCTGACGCCCGCCAGAAAGATCTATGATAGACAGGCGGCTGTGGGACAGCCCGCAATGCCTCGCAAGGTAAATCCCGGCGTCGTCCGGCCCCCTGCGCCACAGCTTTTCATGCATTGTAGTGAGTATCGAACGGTAATGGTTCCCATAAGATCTGTAATCTTTTTCTCTATGATAAAACCCTGCAATTCCACACATAACCTTCCGCTCCTGTTTTTTACATACATTCTATCTATATGAAGCGGCTGGATGGAATATTCCTCATAATCTTAGGCTTTGAGATACCCTTCGGCTTCCTCCACCGAAAGGTTAAATTGCTCTATAACAATTTCCCTGATCTCCACTTCTCCATGCCCACATCTTTTAAGGACATTTACGGTTCCCTGAATCCCTTGTTGCAGCCCCTGCTGCAGTCCCTTCTGAAGCCATTCCTGCTTATTTGCTTTCTCCCACTGTTCTGACTCCGGTTCCATTAGTTCCATGTAAAGCTTGGCACATAGCAACATCTCCTTTCAGTTCTTCCATCACTAGGCGATTGCAAAACTCCCTTTCTAGAAACAGCGGATGTACAATCTGTACAAAAAAAGGGCGACTTGCGACGGCATCTGGAGCCCGCTTTTGTATGGATTGTACATCCGCGTCTGTACCAGAGAGGGTTTCGCAATTACCTACTTCCATCACTTGTTGGTTTGCCCTGATGCTGACCTGGAAGACGGAGTCTGCAAACCTATTATGAAATAGAAACCATCTCACAGAGTCCGGCTTTTATCCCCGTAAAGGATCAATTCCTTATCTGACTGGCTAATGCCCACCAGGCTCCCGCTCCGGTCATATTGGGTAAGCAGTTCCGTATTCCGGGCAAGGCGTTTCTGCCCATAATCGGATAGGAAATCCTCAATTTCCCTGCGGTTGCCCCGCTGGAACATCCTGCGGATGTCCTCTTGCGTATATTCCGGCCGTTCCGCCACAGTGGATGTATGACGTTTTTCTGCTGCCATAATCCCGGTTGGGCTTACGGCTTCTTCTGTGCCATGCATGGCTTGCGTCCCTTCCATCTTTTTTTCTAGGACTTCTGGGAACTCTTCTTGGGAAGGCGTATGGTCGTTCCAGATTTTATCCCAGACAGCTTTTAGGAAATCAACAGCTACCGCCGCATACCTTTTTACCTGTTCCATCCAGGACGTTTGCTTCTTTTCTTCCCCAGTTCTTTCCATCCCTTTTGTGGACATCTGGAGATTTACGCCTTGGACGCCTTGCGTACTGCTGCTTTTTGCATCGTTTTCGGCTGGCTCGGCTTGCTTTGCCTTCGAAGATTTCTTCTGCTCGCTCTTTTCGTAGATTACGCCTTCTTTGCCTAGGTTCAGGTTAAACTCGGAAGATTCTGTTGTTTCCCGTTTCTGCTGGTTCACTTTGGAATATTCATAATACTTCTGGTTATTTATCCGATCGATCATAACGCTTCCCATTCCTTTCCCAATAATTATGCCCTTTGCAGCGTCACTATATAAATGGGGTTCTGCGCCATCATAAGATGGTGGTTCCCCAGTTCCTTAGATTTTGCGATTGAAACCTGGAGGATTTCCTGTTCTGCAAATCCACCTTCCTGCAATACCTCCATGGCCTCCCCAAGGGTGTCCAGCGAAATGATGTTTAAGACAATCCGCACCTTTGGGGATTTTTCCCACAAGGTCCAAAGGATTTCCTTTAATTTCCCACCGCTGCCGCCAATAAACGCATGGGTTGGGGGCGGCAAAAACCCCAAGGCTTTTGGCGCTTCCCCTTCTATCAGTTCCACATTCTGCGCCCGGAAACGATGTTTGTTCGCATCAATCAAACCCAAAGCTTCTTTATTTTTCTCGATGGCGTATACCTTCCCCCATATGGCAAGCTTCCCGCATTCCACAGAGACGCTGCCGCTCCCAGCCCCAATATCATAGACAATGGAGTCCTGCCTCAGTGAAAGCTTTGACAAGGAAATGCTGCGTACTTCCGCTTTTGTCATAGGGATGTTCCCGCGGATAAACCCGGCGTCAGGTCTTCCATACCCTATAGCCTTTGCATGGTTCGAAATCACGATTACAGAAGCCAAGTCTTTTCCTCCATACCCCAAAAAATCCTTTGGCTTACCAGAAATAATTTCCTCATCTGGATAACTGAGCCGGCTGCCAACACACATATCTGCATCTTCAAACCCATACGCTAAAAGTTCCTCGCCCAACTTACTTACACCTTTTGCCCCATCTGTCAGGACAAAGACCTTTCCATAGACGTCCAACATACCAACAACGTTCTGCTGCCTGCCATGGACGCTCATAAGGGCAATATCCTCCCAAGGGATCTGTAATTTCCCTGCAAGATAAGAAACAGAGGTTATTCCGCACAATTGCCGGATACGATACCGCATCTTCCCTTCTTCCGATATGCCTGGATATTCCTCTGTCTGGACGCTGCCTAAAACGTCCTCCGTTACATCTTCATACACCATACCTGCATTTTTAAAGGTTTCCAGCAGCCTCCTTGCCCCGCTGTAAAATCCAACGTCCCCAGAAAGCAGCGCTACAACCTTTCGGTATCTTGGGTTCTTTAAAATGAAATCGGCAATTTCCTGGCTTTTATAAAGGTTTACCATCGGTTTTGCCAAATATTCCACTGTTTCTAACATCCGCTTTGCGCCAATTACCACGTCTGCCTGCGCGCAGGCTTCGCACACTTCCCGCGTCATATTCCATCGGTTCCCCATTCCAATCCCAGCAAGCGTAATTAACGGCTCCTCCTGGCTGACAAGCTTCCCTTCCTGGGAAAACTCCTGGCTCGGACACATCGTTACATCTACGGGTAATTCTTGGCTTACGGCTGGCTTAACTTGTAGTTTTTCTAAAATTCCTTCTAGGGAATAGCCTTCTTCCTCCGGACGCTGGATGACGACAAGATCCGCCCCTGCCTTTTTGGCTGCTGCAAGCTTTTCTGGAAACCCGCCCGCTTGCGCAGTTTCTTTCGTCACCAGGATATCCGCCCCAATCTCTTGCAGGATCGCGGTATTCAAAAGCTCGCTAAAGGGTCCTTGCATCGCAATAATCTGCTTCCCCTTCAGGCCAAGGCTTTTACAGCGTTCTATCTCCTCCCCAATGGGCAGGATACGCACATAAACCCTTGAAATATCTGCAATTCCAGATAAGTATTCGGGGAGTTCCTTACTTCCTGTCGTCAGCAGGATCATGCCTGGGACACTGTTTAAATAACGGATTGCTTCTTGTGCAGAGCGTACCAGGATCATCCTGCTTCCCTGCCCCATACACGTTGTGCCACAGCTTATTTCTTCCTTTTCCCGGATGAGCCGCCATACCCTCCTGCCTGTTTTTTCACATGCGACGGAAAGATTCCTGGTTACTTCCTGTGCAAAAGGATGTGTGGCGTCTATCACCGCCCTCCAATCCTTCTGCCCAATCAGCTTCTCCATTTCCTCCTGGCTCATCCTGCCAGTGCGTATAGTAAGGCCTGGCGTTTCCTCCAATCCCATCACTTCCCTGCCATATGTAGTCGCAACACAGACTGTTACGGCAATGTTATTGCGTGCCAAAATCCCTGCCAGTTCCCGCCCTTCACTTGTCCCTGCAAATACCAACACCTCTTCTGTCATCTCATCTGATACCCCCTTGGCGTCACCATCTTACCGTTACGATTCTTTGTTTCGGAGTTCCCCACAAATACCGTCGTGAACATATCTGCTGGGGTTTCCATTAAGGCTTCTAACGTGACAAGCCTGCTGCATTCGCCTTCACGCCCAATATTTGCCGCTATGCCGCATACCGTGCCGCCCTCTTTATATTCCAATAAAATCTGGCACGCCCGCTTCAGGTAATCCGCCCGCTTCTTGCTGGAAGGATTATACAGGCAAATGGCAAAATCCGCTTCTGCCGCCGCCCGCAGGCGTTTTTCAATCTGCGCCCAGGAAACCATCAGATCACTTAAGCTGATAACCGCGAAATCATGCATCAACGGCGCGCCCAGTATCGCGCCGCCGCTCAACGCAGCCGTAACGCCAGGGATGATCTCAACTGGCACGCCAGGATACTCTGCGGCAAGCTCTAGGATCACGCCGCTCATGCCATACACCCCTGCATCCCCGCTGCAAATCATTGCGGTTACCCGCCCCTTTGCCGCCTGTGCAAACGCCATATGGCAGCGTTCCACCTCCTGGCGCATCGGCGTTGTAAGAAACTCCTTCCCCGGAAAATGCTCCTTCACCAAATCTACGTATACCGTATACCCGACAATCACCTCGCAACCCTCTAAGACCCGGGCTGCACGCAATGTCATCCCTTCGTAATCCCCAGGTCCTATCCCAACCACATATAATTTACCCAATCCATGTCTCCTTTCCAATCCTGCCAGCCAATCGGCAATTGTAAAAAGCGCTCTGCCATCCTCGCCGAACTGCAACGCCAGAAGCTTAAAACCTGATATTCCATGCCAATTCCGCCAACGCAATGGTTATGCCGTTTTCCGCCGTTTTTTGTCTAATCAAACGAGGAATCTGCTCCTTTTTTGTATCCCAAACCGATCGCTGCAATTCTATTGCCGCTAACACCGCCGCCCGTTCACATACATTCCCGATCCCAACAATCCCTTCTACAAAGCCAGAATCCGTATAATCTCCTGGCGCATGTTTTAACTGCTCTACCATAAAAGTATGGAACGGGATAGTTTGCTTTCTGCAAAATTCTAAAATCCCAGCTTCGTTTGCCTTGCGGTCCACAGACGCCAGGCAGCAAATGCTTTCCCAGGCAATCCCTTCTTCTTCCAATACCTTTTGGGCAAACGCTTCGATTTCTGCCAGCGTCTTTCCTTTTTTACACCCAATCCCAAGCACAACCGCTTTTGGAGAAAGGAACAGGGTATCCCTTGCCTTTCTGTCCTTATGGATCCCTACGGAAATCTGATAGCGCACAGGGCAATCCTTTTGCACTCCTGGAATTGGCGTATCGCATCCTGGCTTTTCAGGCTCCTCCTTGCGGTTCCATACCAAATCCTTCGGGAGCGTCCCGACTACAGGCGCTTCACAAGAAAAACCAATGGGCTCCCCACGCAGGATTGCAGCGGAAATAGCTTTTGCCAGCACACGGTCCGACAATACCAGCCCTTGGCCTACCGCAAATACGTCTACCGCAAATTTCCCATACAAATCCGTCGCTGTAGTAACCACAGGGACTGCCTGGATGGCTTTGGCCAAATAGATTGCCCATGCATTCCCTCCGCCCACATGGCCAGACAGGAGAGGAATCACATAATTTCCCTGTTCATCCAACACCAAAACCGCCGGGTCTGTAAATTTATCACAGACGAACGGGGCGATTGCACGTACTGCAATGCCTGCCGCACCAATAAAAATAATAAGGCCTGCCTGGGAAAATGCCTGCCTAGTCCATTCCGTAAGGGATTCCCCCTCGTCCCTGCCAAGCTTCGGACACGCACAACGCCCAGTAGCTTCCAGCTTCTCTTTTACCAGTCCTGCCAGCTTCTTCCCGTTATCTGTAAAACCAATGATCGCTGCCTGCATCTACCGCTCCCCCTGTGACGGCTCTACCTCTGCCTTGCGAAACCCCGTTTCAAAGCCAGGACGGTACAAATCGCTTCTCCGGTAATGGCTATGGGCGATCACATCGCCCACCAGGATCAATGCTGTCTTTGTAATCTGGTGCGACCTTGCCGTTTCAGCTAACGTCCCTACGGTACAGACATACGTTTCTTCCTCCGGCCAGGATGCTTTGTATACAATAGCGGCAGGCGTATCCTTACGATAGCCTCCGGCCAGCAAACGTTCGGACAATTCCTCTACCATCCCTGCGCTCAAAAAAATCACCATCGTTGCCTTATGTGATGCAAAGGCGGCAATCTCCTCTTCCTTTGGGACAGGCGTCCTCCCTGCCATCCTGGTAATCACCACGCTCTGGGATACATCTGGCAGCGTATATTCCAAATCCAACGCCGCAGCCGCGCCGCAGAGCGAACTGACGCCTGGGCAGCTTTCATACGGAATGCCTAACTGTTCCAGACCATCCATTTGTTCCCTGACCGCCCCATAAATACTGGGATCCCCTGTATGGAGCCGCACCGTCATGCCGCCCTTTTCTTCTGTCTCCTTCATCACCTGTATGACCTGTTCCAATGTCATCCTTGCACTGTTATATACGCTGCACCCTGCTTTTCTTTCCTCCAAAAGCAATGGGTTTACCAAAGATCCTGCGTATATAATCACATCTGCCTGCTGCAAAAGGCGCTGCCCCCTGACCGTAATCAGGTCTGGCGCGCCGCTCCCTGCGCCTACAAAATAAACCATAACGCCCACCGCTCTTTCTATTTTCCTTTTACCACCATCAGGGAATAATACCCTGCCTGCTCTGGGATCTCTTCTGCGCTCCTATAAATACGTTCCTGTTCCATCCCGCAGTTTTCAATCATAGCCACCTCCTGAAATGCGCAGTCACGAAGCAAAGCTTCCCGGATATCCCCTAGCTTCTTCCCTGGCTTCATCAATATTTTTGTCCCTGGAAGCTTCAGCCCCTCTTCTACGCCATACGTAGAAGGGATGATATGGAGCATTTGGGACTGTTCCGCCAGCCCCTGCCCCAGCTTAGCGGAAACCGCGCAAAAAGACGGGATCCCGCTTACAATCTCTGTGCGGAAGCCTGCCTGGACTGCCCGCTTATGCATATAGAGGTAGGTAGAATAAATGCAAGGATCGCCCAAGGTCAGAAAACCGACGTCCTCTCCCTGCTCCAATGCTTCTTGTAATTTTGCGAACGCGGCCTGATGGCTGCGCTCCAAGGATTCCTTATCCTTGGTCATAGGCATTTCCAATTCCAAGCATGTTTTTCCTGCAATCTGCGGCGCCGCCTGGACTGCAATCCGGTACGCTACCGATAGACCTTTCTTTGCCGCCGGGACTGCAAGCAAGCTGCACGCTTGCATCAGACGGACTGCCTTCAATGTTAAAAGTTCCGGATCCCCCGGTCCTACTCCTATCCCATATAAAGTTCCTGCCATAAGCCTTCTTTCCTCCAATGATTCCTGATGTTTCCTCTCTATCCTTCCTGTATCTTTTGGATCGCTTCCGTGGCGTTCGCAGTCCGTCCCAATTCCCCGCTGCCGCCTTTTCGCTTCCCCAATTCATTTGAAAAAACAATAGCCGCAATCTCTGCCCTCCCATAACATCTCCGTTCCAGATGCGATTGGATCCGTTTCATCACATGTTCCATCGTTCCCTTTAACAGGCCGGCTTCGTCCAACAGGCAGATTGCCTCTTCTGTTGTCACGGATTCCATGATCCTAGAAAGCAACGGCTGCCCTGCCCCTGCCAACGCAGCGTTTGCTGTCAGGATTTCCAGCCGTGCATCTGCATTCCTAGAATGCGTCTGGAAAATCCCGCCTGCAACCTTGATAAATTTCCCAATGTGAGATACGAATAGGATGGTTTCTATCCCAAGCCCAACGGCAAGATCTATCGTTTCCCCTACAAAGTTACTACATTTTACCGCATGTTCCAACGGAAACGGCAAGAACTGCCTGACATACTCCTGCCCATAATTCCCAGGCGTCACCAAAACGCTCTTCCTGCCTAGCTGCACCTTCTGGTTCAGTTCCAGGCGGATGCTCGACACCAACGCAGACTCGCTCATTGGCTCCACAATCCCAGTCGTACCTAGGATAGAAATCCCACCTACTATGCCAAGCCTTGGGTTAAACGTCTTTTCTGCAAGCCGCCTGCCCTGCGGCACAGACAATTCAACCTGAAGCCCCTTTGTGCACCCATACGTTCTGCACAATTCCTGAAGCTCAAGGGATATCATCTGCCTGGGGACGCTGTTAATTGCACAAGCCCCGGGCGGCTGATCCAGCCCTGGCCTTGTGACCGTCCCAATCCCATCTCCGCCTGTGATCTGGATCGAAGGAAGACGCCCAGTACAAAGATAAGAAACCTTTGCATAAACCCATACGCCATTGGTAATATCTGGATCATCCCCAGCGTCTTTTTCAATGGCGCAAGACACCGAACCTTCTTCCCGCCGGATATCTAATACCTTTAGATGAAGCACAACCCCTTTCGGCGTTTCTAAACGGATATGATCCGCCTGCTTTCCACTGAGGAGCATCCAGGCGGCCGCCTTGGCAGCGGCTGCGGCGCAGCTTCCCGTCGTATAACCGAAACGCAATTTCTTATCCCCCACAACCTTATAACAATCTTCCATCATCTTCACCTGCCCCTAACGCTGAACCTTCAAATACCCTCGTGGGGATAAATCACACGTTTTCCCTTAATTATACGGATTCCTATAGAATGAAAAAAGAATCCCCTGCAACAACGTTGCAGGGGACTTATACTTCTGGTATAAAGCCAAAGAAGGGACTCGAACCCTCGACCTACGCATTACGAATGCGACGCGCTA
>CAOKNO010000030.1 GCA_948470065.1 uncultured Eubacterium sp.
TGTATGGATTGGACAGACGCGTCTGTCCCAGAGAGGGTTTCGCAATTACCTAAAATAACTGATTAAGAAAAGGAGATTAAGAATATGGGAACCACAATCAAACCAGAGGAAATCAAACGTGTAAAAGGGCTTGGCTTTTTGAACAACAAAGGCACAGACTTATTTAATGGGCGCGTGATTACAGTAAACGGCAAAATTACCGCAGAACAGACAAGGGTTATCGCTGAAGCGGCAGAAAAATTCGGGAACGGCGACGTAGAATTTACCACACGGCTTACCGTAGAAGTCCGCGGCATCCATTTCGACAATATCGAGCCGTTCCGCGAGTATATCGCAAAAGCAGGCCTTGAAACAGGCGGTACGGGATCCTTGGTACGCCCGGTAGTATCCTGCAAGGGCACGACCTGCCAGTACGGCTTATACGACACGTTTGCACTGTCTGAGAAAATCCACGAACGCTTTTACAAGGGCTACCATACGGTAAAGCTGCCGCACAAATTTAAAATCGCAACTGGCGGCTGCCCCAACAACTGCGTAAAGCCAGACTTAAACGACTTAGGAATCATAGGCCAGCTTGTGCCAAACATCGAATCGGACGAATGCAACGGCTGTAAGAAATGCCAGGTAGAAAACGCCTGTCCAATGGGCGCTGCCAAGCTTGAAGACGGCGAACTTGCTATCGACCAGGAAATCTGCAACAACTGCGGGCGCTGCATTGAGACTTGCCCATTCGACGTGATCGAAGAAGGCACGCCTGGCTACTGTATCTACATCGGCGGCCGCTGGGGCAAGAAGGTTGCGCACGGTAAGCCATTGTCCAAAATCTTCAAAACAGAAGAAGAACTCCTAGACACCGTAGAAAAAGCAATCTTACTCTTCCGTGAACAAGGCAAGACCGGGGAACGTTTTGCAGACACCATTGCAAGGATCGGCTTTGAAGAAGTGGAAAAGCAGCTTCTTGCAAACGATATTTTAGAACGGAAACAGGAAATCCTAGACGCCAAGCTGCATCTGGTAGGAGGAGCAACCTGTTAAACATTCAGAGAAAACAGCGGATACCAAGCTGCCAGGCCGTACGGCTTCCCTTACGGGCATGATACGGCATCTATCCGCTGAGTGGGAGGATTTACGAAATGAATGCAAGAAAGAAATATGGCGCAATCATACTGTGCCTGCTTATCGGGCTTCTGGCAACGAAGTCCACAGATCTGCAGTCTTCTATGTTCGGCCGTGTCGTTATGGGCGGCCCTATGGTAGCCTTATTGGTTTCCATGATTATCTGTAACATCATCCCGGCATTGGACAAGGATTTCAAAGAAGGGACGACTTACTGCAGCAAGCAATTTCTGAACTGGGGCATTATCTTAACGGGCGGTACTTTGAGTTTTGCTGATATTATGGGGACGGGCGTGAAGGCTCTTCCGCTGATTTTATTCAACATCTGCCTATCCTTTGCCGTTGCGATGATCGCCGGCAAGAAAATCGGCGTTACCAAAAACACCTCCGTCTTAGTCGGCGGCGGTACTTGTATCTGCGGCGGTACGGCAATCGCTACTTTAAGCCGTATCATCAAAGCAACGGACGCGGAAATTGCCTTTGGAATGGCGGCAATCTTCTTATTCGACACCATTTCCGCCTTCTCCTATCCTTATATTGCACCTGCAATCGGATTTACAGAGAACCAGTTCGCATTTGTAGCAGGTACGGCAATCAACGACACCTCTTCCGTAGCAGGCGCACAAGCCACTTACCAGGCTATGATCGCAAACCCAGAATTTAGCGGGGCTTTGAATGTGAAGCTTGTCCGTACTACCATGCTGATCTTCGTTGCAATTGTCTGGACGGTGCTGATGGCCCGCGAAGCAAAGAAAAACGGCGGGGCAGGAAGCAACGACAGCATCCTTTCCGTTGTAAAGAAGACGTTCCCGATGTTCATCCTCTGGTTCGTCGTGATGGCAGGATTGAATACTTACGGCGTGTTCAGCGACGTAGGAAGCAGCCTCTTAAAGACCGTGAGCAAGTTTTTATTTGCGTCTGCGCTGGCTGGCGTCGGCTTTAAAATCAAATTCAAGGACGTATTTTCCAAAGGGCTCAAGCCCATTGCACTGGGCGGGATTACCTGGGCATGCGTAGCAATTTCTTCATATCTTTTCGCATTCCTGTTCTCTGGCTATATTGGATAATCCCAGATCCGGATGGCAATAGCGGCGTGCGCAAACGAGCACGGCTGGCGGCGCAAAGGGAATCAGACAGGATTTCCTTTGCGCCGTTTATTTCTCATGGATATCTTATCCATTCCATGTTATACTAAAAGAACCAAAATCTATTGACAATACTAGGCGATTGCAAAACGCCCTTTCTAGAAACAGCGGATGTACAATCTGTTCAAAAAAAGGGCGACTTGCGACGGCATCTGGAGCCCGCTTTTGTATGGATTGGACAGACGCGTCTGTCCCAGAGAGGGTTTCGCAATTACCTATTGACAATACACAGGAAAGGAAAAGGATCCCAACCCATGCAGTTTGGTTTTTTCGGAATAAATTATAAAAACGCCCCCTTGGACATCCGGGACAAAACTTCCTTCACCGACGCAAAGAAGCTGGATTTTTACCAAAAAGCAGGACAGGCAGGCGTAAGCCAATGCCTAGTGCTTTCTACCTGCAACCGCAGCGAGGTCTACTATCTCTATGAAGACGACGCACAGCCCGCCCAGCTAGAAGCCATCTACCAGGATATGATCCCAGTGGCAGGTTTGGGCAGCTATATTGTGAGGTTTTCCCACAAGGAAGCCATGTCCTACTTGTTCCGCATCGCGGCGGGCCTGGAATCTTTGGTCCTTGGGGAAGATCAGATCCTTGGCCAAGTCAAAGAAGCGTTGGAAGATTCCCAGGCAATGGGATACAGTGGGAAGGAACTGAATAAGATTGTGCGCGACGCTGTCACTTGCGCAAAACGGATTAAGACAGAACTGAAAATCAGCGAAAAACCTCTGTCCGTCAGCTATATCGGCATCCAAAAGCTTCAGGAGGCTTGTGGGATTGCCGCAAAACGGATCCTCTTAATCGGCAGCGGGAAAACGGCCGTGCTTGCGTTGAAATACCTCTTTACATACCCCGACGTCCAGGTCACAGCCTGCAGCCGGACGTACGCGCACGCCAAACGGCTGCGGGAAAGCTTCCCCGCCCTGGAAATTATCCCTTACGAGGAATGGCATTTTGCAATCCACCACTGTGACATTGTGATCAGCGCCACCTCCTCCCCACATCAGATTATCAAAAAAGAGAATTTCTCCCCCTTACGCCCTGTCACCCTTTTAGATCTGGCAGCCCCCAGGGATATTGATACTGTATTTGCAGATCATCCGCTTGCAACGTTGATCAATTTAGATACGTTACAGGCGATTGCAGCCCAAAACCAGAGGGAACGGGAACGGCTGGTAGACGCAAGCCAGGCGATCTTGGAAGAGGCCTTACAGGAAACCTCCGCCTGGCTGTTCCAGAGCCGCATGGACGCTACCATTGAATCCTTACAGCAACGCTGCAGCACGATTGTTTCCGATAGCTGCTCGTATCTGGAACGGAAAATGGATCTGAGCGTAAGGGAGCAAAAGCTTTTGAAAAAAGTATTGAACGCATCCCTCCAACGGCTGCTGAAGGAACCCATCCTGGAACTGAAACGTCTGGACTCTGCGGAAAAACAGGAAGAATACAACCGTCTGATCCAGCAGCTTTTCCAGATTCAGACGGAGAACATATAGCAAAAGAGCCAGGATTTCGGATTATCGTTTAGGAAGGAATACAGACATGGAATATATCATCGGCACCAGAGGCTCAAAATTAGCCCTGGCACAAGCTGGATACGTATGCAAAAGGCTAACAGAAGCCTACCCCAAAGACCGCTTCCAGCTTCAAGTGATTAAGACAAAAGGCGATCTTATCTTAGACAAGCCGCTCCATGAAATCGGCGAAAAAGGGCTGTTTGTCAATGAGATCGAATCACAGCTCCTCTCGGGCAACATACACATCGGCGTACATAGCATGAAAGATATGCCTGCATCCCCAGCGCCTGGGCTTATGTTTTCTAAGGCTTGGGAACGCGAAGACCCAAGGGATGCGCTTATCCTGCGCGAATGCCGCCTGCTGAAAGACCTTCCGAAGGGCGCCGTCATCGGCACTGGCAGCAAACGGCGGGAATACCAGCTAAAACAGCTACGCCCGGATATAAAGACCGTGAATATCCGCGGCAATATCGACACCCGGCTAAAGAAAATGGAAGAAGAACGTCTAGACGGCATTATACTTGCAGCCGCTGGCCTGCACCGTCTGGGGATGCAGCATAAGATTTCCCAATATTTCACGCCAAAAGAAATGTTCCCCGCGCCCGCCCAAGGCATCCTGGCGCTCGAACTCCTTAAGGGAGAAGAATCGCTTTGCGCTATGCTAGACGCACTGTCCGATGAGACATCATACCTCTGCGCAGAAGCCGAACGCGGATTCCTTGCACAAATCGGCGGAAGCTGCCACGTCCCCGTAGGGGCGCTGCTTCAAAAAGCAGAAGACGGCAATTACCTGCTTTCAGCCATGTTTGGGAACGCGTCTGGGACAAAGCTGGCTTTTACGTCCGCTACCGGAAGCGATCCTCTGTCCCTTCCTGCCAAAGCAGCCGCTTCCATACGCCGGCAGATCGCCGGCACAGTAACCTTGGTAGGCGCAGGTCCTGGGGATCCTGGGCTGATTACCGTCAAAGGGCTGCGCGCCATCCAGGCAGCGGACTGTATCGTCTATGACAGGCTGGCCTCCCCACAGCTCTTAGAGGAAGCAAAGCCGGGATGCGAGATGATTTACGTTGGGAAAGCCAGCCGCAACCACACCATGAAGCAGGAAGAGATCAACCAGCTTCTCGTATGTAAGAGCCTGGAATACGAAAACGTCGTCCGCTTAAAGGGCGGGGACGTCTATGTCTTTGGGCGCGGCGGCGAGGAAGGGCTTTTCCTTGCAGAACACGGCGTACCATTTACCGTTATCCCTGGCATCAGTTCCTGTATTGCAGGCCCTGCTTATGCCGGGATCCCCATTACCCACCGTGGGCATTCCCTCGGCTTCCATGTGGTAACCGCACATGACAGGAATGACGCGCTGGCCGATCTTGATTTCCAGTCCATGGCGAACTCCAAAGAAACCTGCGTGTTCTTAATGGGGCTTAGCAAACTAGGGGAAATCGCCGCCCAATTAATGCAGGCCGGAATGCCAGGCTCCCAAAAAGCCGCCGTAATTTCACACGCTACAACGCCAGAACAGAAAACCTGCGTATCCGATTTGGCGCATATCGCAGACGACGTCCAAAAAGCCCGGCTTTCCTCGCCTGCCCTTATCATTGTGGGAAATGTTGTTTCCTTACAAGCAAAACTGGATTTCTTTGAACAAAAGCCTCTGTTTGGGAAACGCTACCTTATCCCCAAAATCGGCGCGGCCCCCACCCGGCTGCGGGAACTTCTGCAAGCGCATGGCGCCGCTGTGGATGAGCTTCAGGTAGGAAACATCGTAACCGCCCAGACAACACTCTCCCCCGCCCTGTTCGAGACAGGAAGCTGGCTGATTTTCACAAGCCAAAACGGCGTATCCGCCTTTTTTGAAATCCTTACCGCAAGCAAGCTGGATCTGCGCAGCCTTGCTGGATGCAATATAGCGGCGATTGGCACGAAAACGGCAGGCGCCTTACAAGCCCACGGGCTTTACCCCGATCTGGTCCCGGGCAGCTACCACAGCGACGCGCTCGCTAGCGAACTGAAGCAACGCTTGTCCGGCAACGAACGCGTTTTATACCTTAAAGCCAAAAACGCAGACAGCCATTGGACCAAAGCGCTGGACGGCCGCTGCCAACTAGAAGAGATCCCTGTATATGAAAACCAGCCTGTAACGCCTGATACCAGCAGCCTGCAGCCCTTAAGCAGCTACGACGGCGTCTTGTTTACCTGCGCTTCTTCTGCCAAACGCCTAATAAACGCCCTTGGGACAGGATTTGGGACATGCACCCCATACAGTATTGGCCCGAAAACTACGTCAGCCCTGATAGCGCACGGCATAAGCCGCATACAGGAAGCGCCAGCATCCACATACGAAGATTTGGTAACATGTTGCATTCTTCCTCTTGATTCCAGGAAAAAGCAGTAGTAAAATACAAGCTAGATCAGCTCCCTATTGTGCTGATACATAATTTTTAAATGGAATAGAAAAGGAGAGTGGAACACCATGTACGAAATGAAACCCGAATGTTATACCGGGCTTGAAGACATCGACGCACAACATGCGCGGCTATTTGAACTGGCGCAGGAAACCTATGACTTACTGGATGACAATCTTTTACAAGACAAAACAGAAGAACTGACACATCTGATTTCGGAACTGATTGATTACACCAAAATGCACTTCGCCCACGAAGAAGCTTATCAAAAGAGCATCGGCTATCCATTCGCAGACCGCCATGCTATTCAGCACCGCCAATTTGAAGATAAGCTGATGGAATTTGACTTTGACTCCATTGGAGATGATTATAACAGGCAGAATGAAGCTGTAGAAAACCTGCTGGAATTTCTGGTAAGCTGGCTGACCACCCATATCTTAAAGGTGGATATGCTATACATAAACAACTAAAATCCATCCAGACGGACGCAACAAAACAAGGGGCTGTCCGCAAAATAGACGTCGTATACAAGATATAGGTTTCAAGCACATAAATTCATCCATATCTTGTATGCAAACAAAGCTTTGCAACAGCCCCTTGTTTTAAATCCCGGGCAATTTCCCATGTCTATCCGCAATATTTCCCCGCAGTATCCTTTTGCAGCATATCGTTCATGCTGCCCATCCGGTAGCCATCCAAGTCCATGGATACATATAAGAAGCCATACGACCGCAGCCCTTCCGCCACCCGCTTGCGGTTTTCCTCTTCCACCAGCTTGCAGAACTCTTCTGGCAATACCTCAATCCTCGCGCTCAAGCCATGGATACGCACACGCACTTGGGCAAACCCCATCGTATGGAGCAATTCCTCCGCTTTTTCTACCATAGAAAGCTTCTTAGGCGTAATCTCTTCCCCATAGGGAAAGCGCGAGGAAAGGCAGGCATACGACGGTTTCTCCCAGGTAGGCAGCCCCATACGCTTCGACAGCAGGCGGATCTCCTGCTTCGTCAGCCCTGCAGCACGCAGCGGGCTTTCCACCCCAAGCTCTGCAACCGCCCGCATCCCCGGCCGATAATCGCCTTCGTCATCCACATTCGAGCCTTCTGCCACATACGCAATCCCAAGCCCTCTGGCAATTTCTTGGATATCCGTTAAAAAAGCTTTCTTACACAGATAACACCGATCCGGCGGGTTGCTCCGGAACCCTTCGGCGTCTAATTCCCTCGACGGGAATACAATCTGGCGTATCCCTTCTTTTTCACAAAACGCCCTTGCTTCTTCCAACTCCCTGCCAGGAAACGAGCAGGACTGGGCAGTTACGGCAACCACGCGATCGCCAAGCGCCTTCTGGGCGGCCTTTGCCAAAAACGCAGAATCCACCCCGCCGGAAAAAGCAATTGCCACGCTGCCCATATCCTTTAGGATCGTTTCTAGGCATTCCCACTTCTGTTCCGTTTCCTTCCCAATCCGTATGTTACCTCCCATCCCTGCTCCAATCTTCCTGTTTCCCCTCAGCCACCCTTGCGGCGCTTTCTTATTTCCTCTGGAGTATAACACACCTTGCCGCAATATGGAATAGAAAATCCACGCGGAGCGTTTTTAATTCCTTTGTTATGAAGCCGTATCTGTTTCCCGGATGGCTTTGCGCAGGCGCAGCGCCATAGAAGGGGATACGGAAAGTTCATCCACGCCCATCTTCAAAAAGGTTTCCGTCAAGCTTAGATCTGCTCCCAGTTCCCCGCAGATACCTGCCCAGATCCCTGCCGCATGGGCATTGTCCACCACCATTTGGATCATACGCAGGATTCCTTTGTGATGAGGTTGGTAGAAATCATTGAGCTTCGCATTCTGCCTGTCGACCGCAAGCGTATACTGCGTCAAATCATTTGTGCCAATACTGAAAAAATCTACTTCCTTTGCCAAATCATCACTGACCATTACTGCCGCTGGCGTTTCAATCATAACCCCGAGCTCCACATCCTTAAATGGGATCGACAGGCTTTCTAATTCCTTCTTCACCTCGTCCACAATCTGTTTGATCTGCCTGACCTCCTCCACGGAGGTAACCATCGGGAACATAATTGCAATTTCCCCATAATTCGACGCGCGGTACAGCGCGCGTAACTGCGTCTTAAAAATCTCAGGCTGCTTTAAACAGATGCGGATCGCACGGTATCCCATTGCCGGGTTATCCTCTTTCGCCAGCTTAAAGTAATCTACCGTCTTATCCGCCCCGATATCCAAGGTCCTGATAATGACTTTCTTGCCCGCCATATTCTCGGCAACGGTACGGTACGCCTGGAACTGCGCTTCTTCCGTCGGGAAATCGTTGCTTTCCAGATACAAGAACTCGCTTCGGAACAGCCCGATCCCTTTTGCATCGTTGCGGAGTACATTGGCCACATCGCCTGGGTTTGCGATATTGGCATACAGCTTGATCTGTTTGCCGTCTAAGGTAACGTCCTCTTTCCCTTTGAACGCCTCAAGCAGCTCCTTCTCCTCCATGCATTGCGCCTGCTTGGCTTCCATAAGCTTCCTGGTGCCTTCATCGGGATCTAGGTAAATATCTCCGGTAAACCCGTCCACAATCACAAGCTTTCCATTATACGCCGGATCCAGGCGGATGTCCGCCTGGATCACAGCCGGGATATCCATTGTCCTGGCAAGGATCGCCGTATGGGAATTGGCGGATCCTTCCCTGGTCACAATCGCTAAAAGCTTATCCTTTTCAAATTGTACGGTTTCGCTGGGGGCAAGGTCTTCGGCTGCCACTACCACAGGTTCCCCAAATGATTCCATACGGTTTGAAGCCCCAGAAAGGATCTGGATCAGCCGCTCTGAAATATCCCGCACATCCGCAGCGCGTCCCTGCATATAGGCATCGTCCATTGCCTCGAACATCCTTGCAAAGTTATCGCTGGTCTGCGCAACTGCAAACTCCGCGTTGATCTGCTGCTCCTTCATCATATAATGGATCGAATCCAGGTAATCCATATCTTCCAACATCATCTGGTGCACTTCAAAAATCATAGCGTTGGCTTCCCCGACATCCTCGAAGACCTTGTCGTACAACTCTTTAAGCTGCCCGATCGCCTTTTCCCTCGCCTCTTCAAAACGCGCCGTTTCCTGTTCCACATCCTCAATATGCCGACGTTCAATTTTATTCTCATTCTTCTGGAAGATAAATAATTTCCCAATCGCTACGCCGCCAAACACGCTGCTCCCGCTGAATTTTTCCATTTGGCTGCTCCTTTCTACTGCATCCCGACAGCATCTTATGGTATTTTACAAGTTTTGTTTGAGGAACTCTTCTAACGCAGCCGCAGCCACATCTTCATCCTCCCCTTCGATACGCAAGGTAACGGTATTGCCCTTTTTCACGCCAAGGCTCATAATACCAAAAATCCTTTTTGCATCTACTTCCTTCCCATCCTTTCCAATCATAATCTTGCTGGCATATTTGCCCGCTTCCTTTACAAACAGCCCTGCCGGCCTTGCATGGATACCTTCTGGATCGTTAATGATGTATTCAAATGATTTCATGATTTTATTCTCCTTTTCGCTTCCTATTGTTTTTGTGTTAGATTCTTATATTTCTCTTTACTTTTCGTCCGCTTACTGCCTTACGGCTTCTTTTTTCAATACCCCTAATAAAAGCGCGCCAACGGCTGTTCCTACTGCAAGGGACACCAGGTACATGGCTGTATTCCCAACAACTGGGAAAACGAAGATTCCGCCATGAGGCGCCATTAACGTACAGTTAAATACCATAGACAGCGCCCCTGCCACACCGGAGCCTACGACCATAGATGGGATGACATGGATGGGATCGGACGCCGCAAAAGGAATCGCCCCTTCCGAGATAAACGACAGGCCCATAATAAAATTCGTAGGCCCTGACTTCCTCTCGTCTTCGGTAAATTTCTTAGGAAACAGCAGGGATGCAAGCGCAATAGCGCAAGGCGGCACCATTCCGCCAATCATTACGGCTGCCATAACATTATAATTCCCTGCCGCAATCGACGCAGTGCCAAAGACGTATGCCGCTTTGTTGATAGGCCCGCCCAAATCAGCAGCCATCATCGCCCCCAAAATCAGGCCTAACAAGACGGAGCTTGCGCCGTTCATACCAGACAGCCCATTGTTCAGCAATGTATTCAAAGCGCCAATCGGCGGCTCTACCACATAATTCATGCCAACTCCAATGAGAAATACCCCAAGGAGCGGGTACAGCAGCACCGTCTTAATCCCATCCAGGCTTTGCGGCAGCTTTTCCAGACCTTTTTTCAGCCCTACCATCAGGTATCCAGCCAAAAATCCTGCAGCCAACGCGCCAAGGAACCCGCTTTTCCCTCCGGCAGCAACCGCGCCTCCTACGACCCCGACGACAAGCCCAGGCCGATCGGCAATGCTCATTGCAATAAAACCAGCAAGTATTGGCAGCATAAACCCAAACGCCGTATCCCCGATCCCCTTCAATGCCGCTGCCAATGGGGTAATCGTCCCGAAATTCCCACGTTCCTCTGGTGGCAATGACGCCAAATCTACGCTTAGCCCATCAATTAGGAATGCAACCGCTATCAGGATCCCTCCGCCTACCACAAAGGGAAGCATATGGGAAACGCCGTTCATCAGATGCTTATATACCTTATGGCCAGCGCCTTCCTTCCCGCCGCTTTCTGACTTTGCCGCTGCCGTGCCAGAATGGTACGTTTCTACCTGCCCTGCCTCTGCCAGCCGGATTAACTCTTCCGCCTTATGGATCCCATCCGATACCTGGCGCACAATCACCTTCTTGCCATTAAAACGTTCCATCGGCACATTCGTATCCACGCAGACAATCACACAATCCGCCGCTTCTATCTCTTCATCTGTCAATACGTTCTTCGCCCCTCCGGAGCCCCGCGTTTCCACCTTGATGGAATACCCCAGCTCCTTTGCCTTCTTCTCTAGGGCTTCCGCCGCCATATAGGTATGGGCAATCCCAGTTGGGCACGCCGTCACGCCCAACAGCTTCAGGCTCTTTGCCGCTTCCTGGTGCGCAGGCTCTTTCGCATTGCCGGTCTGCCCGCTCCCCTCTTCTCCTGCTAGCTTCTCCTTCTCCGCCTCATCTACATACCGCAAAAATTCCTCCGTCGACTTTGCGCTGCGCAGCTTCCCAGTAAAGGCTTCATCCATCAGCAATACCGACAAACGGCTCAATACATCGAGATGGACGTTGTCCTCGGTATTCGGCGCGGCAATCAGGAAAATCAAATCCGTAGGCTCCCCATCTAGGGATTCATAGTCCACGCCGTCCTTTAGCACCATAGCTGCAAGCCCCGGAGCCTTGACCGCATCACATTTCCCATGTGGGATTGCAATGCCTTCCCCAATCCCCGTGGTGCCTTCCTCTTCCCGCCTAAATACCTGCGCCTTGTAAGCAGCTGGATCCGAAAGCTTTCCGCTGGCCGCCATCAGCTCCACCATCTTGTCGATTGCCTCGCTTTTGGATCCGGCCTTGCCATCCAGTTCAATGCTCTCTTTCTTCAGCAAATCTGTAATCTTCATCTGGCAATTTCCTCCCTTCTTTGCAAAGTATTATGCCATTTTTCCCGCTGTGTCCCATCCCATCTGCCTTAAGATCCCTTCCGCTTCTTCTCTTGTGGCCAGGCGTTCTGAAAACGCGCTTGCGCTTCCTGCTGCAATCCCCAAATGGAACGCTTCTTCGTAATCCTGTCGATTCAGATATCCGGTGAGAAAGCCCGCTACCATAGAATCCCCAGCGCCTACGGAATTAATCACATTCCCTTTGGGCGCCTTACTGCCAAATACCTGACCGTCAGCAGATACTAGGATCGCGCCATCCCCCGCCATAGACACAAGCACATTTTCAGCGCCCATCTCCTGCAGCTTCCTGGCATACGCTACAATGGTTTCTTTGCTGTCCATCGGCATATGGAAAATCTCTTCCAGTTCATGGTTGTTGGGCTTTATCAAAAACGGATGGTACTTCAAGACATTGACCAACAGGCTCCCGGTCGCATCGACTACCGCCCGTATCTGCTTTCCTTCCATCCTTGCCAGGATGTCTTCATAGCTTGAATCCGGCATACTATTTGGGATGCTTCCCGCCAATACCAGGACGTCCCCAGGCAAAAGCCCGTCCAGCTTCTGGTACAGCTTCTGTAGGCATTGTTCTGAAATCTTCGGCCCTTGACCGTTGATCTCGCTTTCTTCCTGCGACTTAAGCTTTAAGTTAATCCTAGACATCCCTTCTGGAATCCGGATGAAATCTGTAAAACATCCCCACTCCTGCAACGCACGTTCTATCTCAATCCCAGTAAACCCGGCAAGGAAACCCAACGCCGTATTCTCCACGCCTAAGTTCTTCAGTACCAGCGATACATTGATCCCCTTCCCCCCTGGGTATACCAGCTCCTTCGTCGTCCGGTTCACAGCGCCAAGCGTAAAATCCTCTACGTTCACAATGTAATCCAAGCTTGGATTAAACGTTACAGTATAAATCATACCTTGCTGCCTCCTTTCTTCCCAACCGCTACCTCTATAATATGATCCAAATCCCCATACCCTTCTTGCGTCAATTCCGAAGTAATCACCTCTGCATCTTCTATCCCTGCGAACGTTACTGGCGATATTTGATTGAATTTGGTGGAATCTGCAAGGATATATGGCTTGCGGCACTGCATAATGGCCTTGCGCTTCACCATCGCTTCCTCCATATCCGGCGTCGTAAAGCCTGCCTTGCGGCTAATGCCGTTCGTCCCAAGGAAGCCTATGGTAAAGTTGTATTTCTCAAGCTCTGATACTGTTTCAATCCCCACCACTGCTTCTGTCGCAAGCTTAATCTTACCGCCTAGGATATGGGCTTCGCACCCAGCCTCCACCAGACGCTTAGCATGACCGATCGCATTTGTGACAAACACGGCCTGCTTCTCGGCCAGGAAATCAACCACCCATTCCGTCGTCGTCCCGGCGTCTAGGTATACCAGGTCGTTGGGCTGGATCAGGGAAGCCGCGTACCTGGCGATCTCCGCCTTCTCCTCCCGGTTCATATCCTTGCGGTATCCAAGCGCTACGTCCCTCGCATATAACGCGTTGACTGCCGTAGCCCCTCCATGCACCTTATTCAGCTTCCCCTCTTCATCCAAAAGGCTCAAATCCCTGCGGATGGTAGATTCCGAAGCCTGCAGGCATTCCGTCAGTTCCTGCACGGTAACGCTGCCGTTTTCCTTAACTAATTTTAAAATCTGTTCCAACCGTTTTTCTAATAACATCCCCTTCCTCCTTCCTGGATTTTTTGATTGAAATTGATTGTTTATGACTGTTTTTGATTGTATCTAGATAATACCACCATTTTCCGTCATTTTCAACCACCATACTTCACAAAAAAATAGAGCCTTTCTTGTGCACATTCACAAAAAAAGCTCCATTTCCGTTCCCTGTCAGATATAATGGATTTCCAGCCCGCCAAAGCTGACGTTCCCCGTCACATATAATGTATCCTCCCCCTTCGCTACGCGGTAGTTCCCATTCTCCTCCACATCCCCAAACGATGTATCTACATCCAGGATTGCCTTCCAGTTCCCTGGGATATATAATTCTATATTGCCAAATGATATATCCACATGTACCTCCGCCCGATCGCCCGCCATCACCACTTGATCAAAATACACGATCATGCTGCCAAACGTACTGACCAGGTCGGCGCTTTGGAACTGCCGGCTGTCAATATATTTCGTAGTAGAGCCAAAAGAAATGGAACATTCCACCCTCCCATCCTCTTCTGCCTCCATAAGTTCCCCTTTCTCTGCCCAATCCTTCTTTGTAATCTCAAAATAACTCTTTTTTTTAAATATTAGGTTCAGCCCTATGGTGCCCAAAAGCGCCGCCAGCAAGATCGGGATTGGCGTTAAATTCTCAATCCCTAAAAACCTGTCGTACAAAATCCCCAAAAACGCCAAGGAAAACAAGATCCCACCAAAGCTTTTATACACCAGGTTTTCAACCAGCATCCCTAACAGGAAAATAGTAAAAAGCACGCGGATTATACTGATATGCGGAAACATGCCCATCCGGTTTACCAATAGGGATATCGCCCCCAATACCATCAATACTCCCCAAAACACTTCTTTTCTCCGTTTCATAAGAACCTCCTATCTTGTTTTACATCTGTTTCCTCTTTACCGCCAGCCGTTCCATTAACAGCTTATAATAAATCCTAGACACATAGGCCCTCTTGTGGCTGTGCTGAAATTCGATCAAGCTAGAAGATGTAAGGCTGCGGGTAATCGAATACACTTGATCCAGATTCACAATCGCTGATTTGGAAATGCGCAAAAAAGATCCTGGCAGAATCTCTTCTAATTCGTACAGCTTATATTCTGTCGCCAGCATATGCTCTCTTGTATGCGCATAAATCACCTTACCTTCCGTTTCAAAGAACAGAATGTCTTCCACCGGAAGGAAATATTCCGTTTCCCCTTTCCGAAGCATCATATGGAAGCCACGCTCTTCTTTTTCCACTACGGCTTCCTGCATACGCAAGATACGTTCATCCATCTTGCTGCACCGGATTACAATTTCATCCCCCAGCGATTCATCCACTTCTATCCTTATCTTCATGCCTGTTCCTCCATATGCTTATTATAGCAATCCCCATTCCCTTGTAAACAGAAAAACACCAAGTGGTAAATTTCCGCACCCAACAGGATGAATCCACATACAAAGAATCAAAACCCACGGTACAGACACACTTCCCCTTCCTCCACATATATTGGTAAGGATAATGCAAATCAGAGGACACTTATGGCAATATCATCTATTGCAATCCTTGGCGGCGACCTGCGCCAATGCTACACCGCAGAATACCTGCATAACCTTGGTTGGAAGGTCGTATGTTACCACACGCCAGACTTCCCCTATCCCCCTGGGATCATCCAGGAAGCTTCCCTGTCCGAGGCAGTACGGCAAACAAACATAAGCTTAATGCCTACGCCGCTTTCGAAGGATGGGACCAGCCTTTTCCAAACAGATCCCGAACAGCCTGCCTGCCAGCTCTCTGAATTATGGGAATACTCCCCTCCCGGCCAGGCAGTTGCCACTTACGATATCCCAAAGGAAGGAAAACGGCTGTTGGAGCAGAAAGGCTGCCCTGTCTTTTGTTATTCCCAGTCCGAAACCTTCCGGACAGAAAACGCCCGGCTCACGGCAGAAGGGCTTCTATCTGAGTTAATCCGAAACACCCCCTTCTCCTTATCTAATTGCAGCATCCTGCTCTTAGGATATGGCTACTGCGGCTTTGCCATAGCCAGCCTGCTCCAGCCAATATGCCGAAATATTTTTGTCCTAGAGCAAGAAGAAGAGAAGCAAAAGCTTGCGGAAACGCATGGCGTCTGCCCAATCACCCCAGAAGATTTCCCCATGATACTGCCGCAATGTAATATCGTAATCAACACCATCCCCTCCCAGCTCTTATCTTCTGCCCATTTGCAGAAGCTGCCTGGCACATGCCATGTATTTGATATTGCATCAGCCCCCTTTGGTTTTAGAGATTGCATGACGGAAGAAACCCAGATCCCTTATTTCCGGCTTCCTGGCATTCCTGGGCGTTATGCCCCAGCCTCTTCCGGCCAAGCAATCGGCAAAATAATAGAAAGGATGACAGATTATGTCTTATAATTTCCATGGAACCTCAATCGGCATCGGCTTTACTGGTTCCTTCTGCATGTATGAGAAGGTGTTTCAAGCGTTAGAAGAATTAAAAAAGACCGGGGCGGATCTGCTCCCAGTCTTCTCTTCCAATGCTTCCACGTTAGATTCCAGATTCGGCGCCAGCAGTTCCTTCTTGGCAAGGGCAAAGGAACTGACTGGCAAAGATCCAATTACAACAATCCCTGGCGCAGAGCCCATCGGCCCCAAAGGCCTCATGGATATCCTGGTCATCTCCCCTTGTACCGGAAATACGCTGTCGAAGCTAGCCAACGGCATTTCCGACACCCCGGTACTGATGGCCGCAAAATCCCACCTGCGCAACAACCGGCCCTTGGTGCTCTCTCTTTCCACCAACGACGCACTGGGCATGAACCTGAAAAATATCGGCATCTTATTAAATACCAAAAATATTTACTTTGTGCCATTCGGCCAGGATGATTTCCAGGCAAAGCCAAATTCTATGACAGCCTTTACAGAGCTCCTGCCGGAAACCATTGACTGCGCGCTGCGTGGAAAACAGATCCAGCCTGTGATCCGAAGCCCGCACAACGCGCAAAGAGAAAACAGCCAATAGATCCCGCCGCTCCACATGCATACCCGCAGGAGAAGCCAGACAGCTCGTCAATCCGCTTCGATCCGGTATTCCATCATTTCATAATGAAGCCGCGTACCTTCCGTGATTTCTGGCGGCAGCAACGCCCTGGCAACACATTTTAATTCCTCCTGCGGGTTGCCCACCTGTTGTAAATACGCATAATCGCCGTCAATACGCGCTACGGTATATCCTATCGGTCCAAAATCCATGTGTTCCTCCTTTCCATCCGCCTTCCAATAGGGAATTGCGAAACGTTCCCTGCAACAGACGCGTTTGTTCACTCCATACAAAAGCGGGCTCCGGATGCCGTCGCAAGTCGCCCTTCTTTTGTATGGAGTGAACAAACGCTGTTCCTAGATGTTGAGTTTCTCAAATGCCTACGCCTTCCAATAAAATCAAAAGCAGGTTACGTAGCATCCTTCGGAAGCGCCATAATATCAGCAATCTCTTCTTCTGGCAGCTTCGTATAAGTGCTCAATTCCTGCATGGTCGGGATTGTCCCAGACTCTTCCGCCAAGATCCTCTGCGCTTCATGGAGCAGGCTCACCTTTGCCAGAATCGTATGTTCACTGTCATCCGTCCCTTCCACTTCCCTGCGGTACTGCTCCATAGCCTCTTTGGCATATCCATCCAGCCTTTCCTCAAACAAGCGGCCGTCATGCTCCAATTCCGCTTCCAGCCCTTCCTGCCCTAAGATCTGCTCAAGCCCTAACAAAAGGCCCATATTCCCTTCCTGCACAAGATCCTCTAGCAGCGCCTTACCCGCCGCATAGCTGGCCGCTAACTCTGTAATCCTCCCCAGCCACTGGTTCGAAATCTCTGCCGCTGCATCCCTTTCTCCCTTCAGCAGCCTTCGGTACAGCTCCTGTTTCTGCTCCCCAGGCAAGACTGGGATCCCCTCAACCTCACTTAAGTACATCTGGTAGAGCGGGGAATGCGCCTCTTTTCCAGACCCAGGGGAATACGGCGGTTCCTGTCCGGCTTTTGCCCCCTGCTGCGCGATATCCCTTGCTTCCTGTCCGGCTTTTGCCCCCTGCTGCGCGCCCTCTGCCGACGCCAGGTACTGATAGATTAATTCCTGCTGCTCCTGTGATAAATCCATCCCTTCAAAATAACCTTGTATCTCTTCTCTCGCCAAAGGCTTTTCACTGGTTCTTGAAACCTCTTGGACTGCACGTAACGTTTCCATAAACGTTATTTTATCTACCATACCATCTCCTCCAAACCACCGTTTTCATTGAAATGCGCCAGTATGCGCGCCGCCGATGTCCCAACGCTGCCCGTCCAACATCAACGCTTTGCTTTCCGATATCCTGCTTCCTGCGCCTCTTGCTCGCTGTGGAAAATAACCAGGTTCTTAGACTCTCCCATTTGCTCATAAGCGGCCTGTCCCGGGCAATGGTAAATCTTAGATTTCTGGTTCCCCCTAATTTCCATTTCGCTGCTGTCTTCCCCAGCTTCCCTTGCATCCCCTTTTATCGCCGTTTCATCACCCAGGCTGCTTTCCCCGGTTGCATAATCAATGGAAATCCCAGGCTGTACATTATAAACAAACACATGGAAGCACACGCCTTCCCCTTCATCTTCCACGGAATACGCCTCCATCTCAACTCCCTTTGCGACAAGATCGTCTCCTTCAAAAACAGGCGTCACACGGTAAAGCACATGGAAGCCTGTTTCTTTTACATAATCTGCAACCATATTTTCAAATGGAAGCATCCCGTCCACATTCATATAACGTGTCCCTGTGATCAGATTCTTCTCATTCGCATTCTCTGCCGTAAGCTGGTAGCCAATCAGATGGCAGCGGTTATACAAATGCTTCCCATCCACAATATCATATTCTACCGAATGCCAGCCCGTCGGCTTAACCTTCCCAATATCCCCCCGTTTCTCCGTAGGCATCAGATCCTGCCCCACATTGGCGTAAGCCTCCTGGCATCTCCCCAGCGCATCCAGCTCACGGTATTCCTCAAACGAGACCTCTGTCAAATCCTCTTTCGTAAAATCTGGCTGGTTATCCTTTAAGACAACATAAGGGCTCCCGCTGTACTCTGGCACATCCGAAAGCCCTATCGACGTTTCCTGCGCATCCCCAGGCTTTTGCTGCACAAGCTGCTCCAACGGCCCGCAAGCCGACAACGAGAGAACACAAGCCATCAGGCAGAACAACAAATAGCTTTTCAACGCTCTTTTCATCGTAACCCTTCCCTTCTTCTGTAAACTTATGGCAAAGCAGACCCATCCTGCCCATCCGGGGTATAATGCACTTCCGTAATCCGCTCATGGGACGACCCCGGAAATTCCTGCACGCTGCCTTTCTTCCATTTGGACAAATCCAGATCCAGGTAAGTATCCGCCGGATAGTCGCGGTTCCAGTAAAACGCAATGATCTCTTCGATCCGCCCAGCCACAGGCGCCAGCCCGCCGGATTCCACGAAGCAGAACTCCCCGTTTTCCGCTTTCTGAAGGAACATGCCATCCTCGGCCAAATGAACCTGTTCCAAGCCTTGGCAAAGCGCATAAGAGCCATGCGCAATCCACAACGTCCCTCCCATGCAGATTTGCTGGATCCGCTCCATCACCGCTTTATCCCTGCTCTGCCGCCTGCCGTTGAACATCATCCCGCCAGCACGATCCAGGCATACGATCACCACCATAGAAACCGCTCCTTCCACATTCCAATAAACCCGTCCCAAACAACTAAATACAAACAGGGACAAGCCGCGCACCCATATCATTTCCGCGTTTTATTATATTCCAAAACCTATGTAATAGCAATACTATATTTGAACCAAGTCCCTCCGTTCCTTGTTGTGATTTTTACCTAGATGCTGGCAAAAAATCCTGCTTCCTTCCTCAATTTCTTAGGATTTTTTGCAGTAAACCTATGGCAGATCCTTCTTTTGGGTTATTGGCCGAAAGCGTTCCCCTGTATGCTTTTGACAATATCGCTTGTTTCATCTCGTCAATTTGCCCTAATACCGCCTCTGCGTGTTCCGCTACTTTCTGTTCATATGGCAAAACCCTGTCTAAAATTTTGACGACCTCTTCCTGTTCTTCCATACACGGAATCTTTACAAGAAGCTGGGACAATTCTTTCTGGTTTATTTTAGGCAAAACTGAACGTGATCCCGCCGAAGACGCCTGTTCCAAAAAATCGTCAGACAACATATAATACCACAAATACCTTGTGTTTTCTTTTGCCTCGATCGGATACATATCCGCACTACACAACCCGTCAAAATCAACTATGATAACCTTTGACAGATACGGTCGGATTTTCGAATATAAAATCTGTCCTGGATAAAACCTATGCTTCCCACTCTTCACCCCATCTTCAGCAATGGTATGGTATTGCAGCAATACCCCTGTCCGTTTTTCTATATTATCCGGGGCGATATGTGGATAATCCTGGTAACCGCTCGGTTTTACTAAGTTGCTTTTTATGGAAGCTACCTCGCCAAACGCTTTTTCTGCCCAAGTGTTGCCAATCTTATGCTGTTCCCTCCACGCATTTGTCAATTTACCTGTAAAAGCCTGCCTTAAAATTGCCGCCCTCCGCACCAAATAAAGTTCTCTTACCTCCATTACTTTTTCTTTTGCTTCATCCAATTTGGCAAACAAGCTTTCTATTATCTCTACGATACGCTGTTGTTCCTCTATGGCGGCAATTGGTATCAAAAAAACACTTATCTCTTTTATACTGACCCCACCAATCAGACCATGCCTTCGATTTGCAAATTGGGTATAAAAAACATCGGATTGTAAATAGTAATAAATATACTTTGGAACACATCCCTTCGATACAAATGCACATAGCTTATTTCCAAAGCATACGCTTTCTCTTGTAAACCCAAGTTTCCTACCGGCGCTTCCACCTTCAATACACAATAAACTTGTATGTTCTGGAGCAATCTTAAATTTATCATAATCATTAATCTTTACACCATTGTCATATACGATACAATGATCAAAGTCTATATCTTTGGTCGCAATAAAATTAAGCCCCTCTGGCTGATGCAAATATTTCTCTCTCTTTGTTTTTTCGTTAATACTGTTACCTGTATACATTTCAGAAACAGAGTTTAATTTTACCCAACACCAATTCCCAGGCACTCCATACGGCTGCTCCTCTACTGACACCAAGGCTTGCTCTAGCTTCTCCTCCAAAGACGGTTCCGCTTTTTTCTTCTCTTTCGCCATGCTACACCTTCCTACGTTCCAATGCTTTCAGTTCTTTTACCACACCCAGCATAAGATCTATTGCTTCTTCCAACTGAGCAATACATTCCTCCCCACTTTCAACTGGATCTGGCAGGTTTTCATAATCCAATACAGAACCATCCCGAATTAAGCCTTTATCCAATGTGCCCCCAAGCTCTTCCCTGGTAAAAACAGTCCACCGTTCATCTTGCACCGCGTGGCGGTCTTCTGCCATATATGCCGTTATAAAATCCTTAAAATGGCTATATTTTAGCGGGTTCGTCTTCCCAAATGAAGGCATGTTTGTCCTAAGATCATAAAACCATACCTCTTCGGTATTCTGCTTACCGCCCGCCCCTCTTGTAAAGAACAGTACATTCGTCTTAACCCCTTGCGCGTAGAAAATACCCGTTGGCAGGCGTAATACCGTATGTAGATTACATTTCTCCATAAGATCCGCCCGGATCCGCTCGCCTTCCCCATCCGCAAACAATACATTGTCAGGTAATACAACCGCTGCCCTTGCTTTCCCATCCGCTTTTAAAGAACGGTAGACATGTTGTAAGAAATTCAACTGCTTATTGCTTGTCTGATATGTAAAGTCGTCCCGGTTTGCCCTCTCTCCGCCTTTCTTCGTACCAAACGGCGGATTGGTCAATACGACGTCAAACCCTTTCATCACCTTACCCTGATTGGACAACGTATCGCATAAATAGATTTTTCCTTCTATATCGTGAAGCATTGCATTCATCAGCGCCAGCCTATGTGTTTCATGCACAAGTTCCGCCCCTGTAAACGCTTCTTTCTGCTCAAATTCCGCTTCTTCCTCTGTTAAATCCATCCAGTCATTCGTATGGCCTTTTATATAACGGTCTGCAGCAATCATAAACCCAAACGTGCCGCATGCCGGATCGTTACATCTCTCGCCTGGCTGCGGGGCAACCAGTTCTGTCATAACATCAATAAGCGCCCTTGGCGTGAAATACTGTCCTGCCCCAGACTTCTTTTCATTTGCATTTTTTTCCAGCAGGCCCTCATACAGATTTCCCAGCCCTTCTTCTTTTGCCGAATACCAGTCCAAATCATCAATATTTGTAATAATTTTCTTAAGGTTTGCCGGCTCCTCAATATTGCTTCTTGCTCCCTGGTAAATCTCTTGCACACGCCCCGTACCGTTTTCGCCAAGTTCCGTAAGCAGTTCTTCATAGAACTTCTTTAGTTCCATGCCTTCCTTGTTCCTCAATGAATCCCATCGGTAATTTTCAGGAATCTTCTTTTCCGTCCCTGTTTCCTTTGCCATTTTCAAAAACAAAATATAGGTCAACTCTGTCACATACTGGTGATAGGTGATCCCATCGTCACGAAGCACATGGCAAAGATTCCATAATTTTGATACAATTTCTGCGTTTGTCATAATCCGGTTCCTTCCTTATGCGGTGTACATATGGCTATTGATTTCATCAATAAATGCATCCAGCTTATTCCCAAATGCTCTATCTACCGCCGCGTACCCCCCTTTGATTTTAAACTGGGGCGCTTCAAAGGAGTCCTTATTCAGCACAACTTCTTTTTGCAGGTATGCTTCTATCCGTTCTAGCCAATTAAGCTGTACTTTGCTTAACTCCGGGTGCGCCTCCTTTGTCTTTACAATAGCGGTATGGATCCTTTCCTCTTTGCTGACCAGGGCGTTCCCGATGCTTCTCTGACGGATAAAGCTTATGATATCTGCGGCAATCTCTTCGTTCGTCATCTGTCTCCACGCAGTCTGAAGCTTTGTTTCACTGAAATTATTCCGATCGAGAATCAGCTTCAGATCCCTTAACGACTGCCTGGTCAATTCCTTCGGCCTGACCGCCACAATATTCAGCGCTGCAATTTCATTGATATTGTCATCAATAAAATGATGAAACTCCTTTAGGTAATCCTCTGGCCTTGTGGCGCCGCCATATCCTCTTTCATGGCTGGTTATTTCATCCTGGGCATCGCTGATATACTTACCCCTTCCTACATGGGCTCCCCGAACATAAGCGAATGCCTCTCGGTTTTTTTTCACGGTATCCACCGCTTCATCCACTGTCATACGGCGGAGCCTGTCTACAAAGCTTTCTGGGGTCTCGCCGCCAGACAAAGATTTGAATTGCGCCCGAAATTCGTCTGTCATCCTACCTTTGTTCCTTAAAATTTTAGCAATAATGATATCGATCTGATTCCTCCTTGCCTGATCGCTTTGCAGACAATCTATGCCGTCAATATAATCTCCAAAGGTTGCCGTCTGGCTTACAACCACAGGCTTCATGGTAGATACTGGATCTAGGGCCTGATATACCCCTACCGCATCGTAAATCTCAAAATGTGTTTTTCCAATCTCCGGGCATAGCCTGGTGGCACGTCCCAACATCTGTTCATACAAAATCCTGGAACGGATCCTGCGTAAAAATACCAGATTTACAATTTCTTCCACATCAATGCCTGTGGTCAATAAATCCACCGTAACAACAATATTCGGGAATGTTTCATTTTTAAAGCGCCGGATGGCTTCCTTAATCTTTACCGGATTACCATTTTCAATCGAACCTGTAATCTTCATAACGGCGCCTTCGTTAATCCCTTGCTTAGAATAATATTCCTTCAGGATCCTTGTAACCATATCTGCATGGGCGTCATCCACGGCAAAGATAAGCGTCTTACCACTCTCGTTCGGGTCAATATCCTTCGCTATTTCAGCCAAAACAGTTTCATTAAAGCTTTTCGTTATCACCTTTTTATTAAAATCGTCCACTTCAAATTTCAAATCATCTTCCAGTTCCTCGCTATTCACAACTGTATTCGTCACAGGATCATACATCGGAGCCGTACGCCCAGCCTCAAATACAATACCTTCCTCGCTTAGCTTCGTCTTGATAATATGCGGCGCATCATGATCTACTAGGTATCCGTCGACTACGGCTGTACGGTAACCGTAAGAAAACACTGGTTTCCCAAAAATTTCCGTTGTATGGACGGCAGGAGTAGCCGTAAGAGCAATTTTAACCGCATCAAAATAATCTATGACTGCCCGATACTTGCTGCGAAAATCATCCTGGTTACGGTATAGCGTTTCTTCTTCGCTCATTTCCTTGTCAAGGATATACCCCCTGTGCGCTTCATCGACAATAATACAGTCGTAATCCGACACTCCGATACATGTATCTGTTTCATGGTAAAGGATACGTTTTACCATACTTTGCACCGTAGCGATATGGACGCGTGTGTCCTTTTCAAATTCCTTTTCCCCTAAGTCCTTGATATCATATAACTGATTTAACGTTTTTAACCCTTCCAGCCTTACCTCTTGGAATGTGTCCATTGTCTGGTCGCCAAGCGCTGTCCTATCAACCAGATACAGGATCCGTTTGAACCGTTTCGCGGACAAAAACCGATAGATCATGCCAAGAACTGTCCTTGTCTTTCCAGTCCCTGTCGCCATAGCGAGCAATACCGTATTTTTATGCTCTGCAATCGCTTTCTCAGCAGCCTTGACTGCTTCGACCTGATAATAACGCAAGCCCAGCCCGTTTGGATCCTGCAACAGTTCATACCCGCCAGCCGCAAGTTCCCTATCGGCCTGCGCAATATCCCTTTCCAAATCCTGCTCCATCCCCGTTGGGCTTGGCCACCCCGCCAACGCCTTTGATGTATTGAACTGCTGCCGGGTATCTAAAAACCAAATCCCTGACTTTTCATCATACTGCCTTATGTAATCTCTGCCATTGGCCGCAAAAAGGAACGGGACCTTATACTCCCCATATTGTTTCAGCACATATTTTTCATGCTCCGCCTTAATCATTCTTGCATAATCTTTACACTGTCCATCCAATACCGAAGAAATATCCGTATGTTTTTTCTTGGCCTCAACGATCCCGACCATTTTCTCCCCAATGAAAAGCGCATAATCTGCATATCCTCCATTTCCCGTCCTAGAATCTGTAGGCCATTCTGCAATCGCAAGGTTTCTGCCTTTTGCAGGACGGATCCCTTTGGAATACCGGATTACCGCCGTGTCTGCTTCCCATCCAGCATTACGAAGCTGCTCATCGATCAATTCCCTTGTCTGTGCTTCTGAAAGCGTTACATAAACCGCTTTCTTGTAAGCAACCGCCCTTCTTGTCGTATCGGACTTGCCAGCCTTCTGGATCTGGTGCAATTTATCAAGCAACGCTTGGTTTTGTTCCTCAAGTTCTTGGTTTTCCCTCTCCAACTCATCCAGGCTCACCGTAATATTCACCGGCTGGACATACCCCACAGGTTGATAATGGCGTTCCCCATACGTCTGCATATACCATACGCAAAGCCGATACAGCAACGGCAGGTTATGCAACGCCTTCTCCCCCTCATCCGCTCCGTTATGGGCTGCATCATTACGAGCCTTGCGCAAAATGTATAACGTATGATCGATCTCTTGCGGCAATAATTCATGTTGCTTTAACAAACAGATCCGTTTTGCATGGGTATTATCCACCTTTGGCTCTTTGACGCCGTCATAAGCTAGCATATATTTGACCATGATTTCCGCCAACATACCCTGTTTTATCACAGAGGTATTCGGATCGGAGTAGACGTATTTCTCAGACAACTCCCCTAATCTTGCCAAATCACTCCAACAGGTTTTAAGGAAGGTAAAATTACTCATCCTCATGCCTCCTTTGTAACATCAAATCATAAAGTGAACCACTCTGTTTTTTATAACGGCATACCTCATTGATGTTTTATGTTTTTCTCCATAATTTCATAAACCAGCTTCACATCATGCTCCAAATTATAAATCCCATGACCCACCGTTTTATAACCTCTATGTTCATATAGGCAAACTGCTGGAAGTGAAGCGTCTAAGATAACCGTATCGTACGTTTTGCCAATTTCATTTTCCAAGCAATCCATGATATAAGATCCACAGCCCTGATTGTGATAAGAAGGCAACACATATACGCCTGTGATATGGTTACCATCAAAACAACCTGTCCCTACAATCACATTCCCTTTTATCAATACCCCCATATTTCCAGTTAAGATACCATCCAAAATGTGTTCTTTACTATGATGCCCACAAAAGAAGCCCGCCACTTCCCTTGGATAATACTTCGGATATACCGTCTCAATCGCCGTATGTAAAACATGGTAAACCGCATGTAACATATCTGACGTTGCCGTTACATATTCCATATCTTTCCTCCCAATCATAACACTTCCCAATGTAGCTTAACCTATAAACCGCCTTGCCTGTTCAATATAAGACAATCTATCTGTGGATATACATTCTTGACATATTGGGTTCATCATCGCCTTGGACCATGCAGAAAAATTCCCAGCCATACCTTTCATAAAAGCCTGTATGATCCGTCAGTAAATAAACTGGGGATATCGCTTTCGATTTCAGGTCATCTACAACTATCTGAAGCAAATGACCCGCTATTCCTTTGCAACGATATCCTTCCTCTGTATATACTGCGCAAACATTCGGCGTGAGGTCTTTTCTATTATGAAAGTCATTTTCGATTACTCCGCATCCGCTTATAATTCTATCCTCATCCAAACAAAGATACCAGCCATACTCGGTTTCATTGTTCAGATAAGCATCCATACATTCCAGGTAAGCTTCCTGTGGTACTCCCCATTTGCTCTGAAACCATGCTGCCGCCCTATCCTTTAATTGTGGTTCCTGCCTTAAGGTAACATATACATATCCGTCCATCTTCTTACCTCCAAATACTGATTCTTCACGTCTTATGGCATACGTATATGACATACCATTCTTATTATCAGGATATTCCTTTACTTTTGTCATGCCGATTGCAATAGCGGTAGAATAAGACCCAACATTCGTATATTTCATGTCAATCTCTCGTTCTTTGTCCGTCAAAAGGAGCCTTTCTGTTTCAGTTACCACTTTGTTCCTCCGAAAATACCGATATGCCCCGTTCCGATAAACTATCTTGTCCACTTGTGGTTCCTATATTTCGAATTATTTCCCCTCAGCATACCGCCTGCGATAATACTCTACCGTTCGATATTCCAAAATATCCTTCATATGCTTCTTAAACGCCTCATTCCCTATTACCTCTCCTAAATCTTCCCTAATCGCAAGGGCATAACCTTCTTTCTCAAGAAAAAATCCCTTTCCTGAAGCTTTCAGAAATTTAATCGGCATACTTTTCACCTTACTCAAATGCTGTTTGCCTGTCATGGCTTTATACTCATCATAAGATATATCTGCGGAAAAATCTTTCCAGTTCGTGCCATGATCAAAAAATCTTTTCCACGCTTCTAACACTGTTAAAACGATAATTCCACTCTATCCCAGAGGTTAACGCACTTCTTGCCTTCCGTTACGCTTCCCTGCAAATGTCCCATACTTAAAAGATGTATAAATAATTCCATTTTCTTTTAATGCAACTAGCATCTTTCGCATCACCCCTGCCAATTCAACCATAGGCAAATGCAATATAGAGGAACATGCCCAGATACCATGATATGTTTCTATCTCGGACAGTTCCTCAAACAACATATGTTTCACTTCAATTCCATTTTGCTAACCATACCTGCTATTTGGTTCGCAAAATCAGCCGCCGAACGGTTCCTCTGTATCTTTCTTGTTTCCTTCCATGCGGGATAGCCCGCCCCGATTCCGTTCACAGCCATATTTTCAATACCCTCCATTTATTCCCTATTTTTTAAGTCAGCAATCACCCGTCATTACACAAATCGATTTCTTAAATTTACGTCCCAGCATAGCTAGAGAATTTGGTTTTTCAGTCAAATACCCCGCAGCAAGCTACGGGGCATGGCCTAGCTCGTCCTTTCCGCCCCAAGGGGCGGGGTATTTGCACCCAAAGGGTACTTACCCTCGCGGCATTCGCCAAATATCCGCGCGAGCGCGGCTGCTTGGCTAAGTGCCCTAGGGGTACATTGCTCGCGGGAATAAACTACTTTTTGTTCGGCTTTCTTTTGATTCTCAACAGCCGAATAAAATCATCAAACAGCGTAGTATCTGTCGGCTCAAACATAAGCCATTTCCCATCATGATACGTTTGCGTTTCATCATAAATCCTTTGAACTTCTTCTGAGTAATTATCCCTATCAGCCTCAAATTTCAGCCTTTCATCTTTTCCTAAAATAACCATAAACCCCACACAGTTTTCTCTTGCATATAATGCACATAACGTTTTGCCACCCCGGCGATATTTATATTCATATTTCCATGCTTTGCCGCCTTTATTCCATGAACAGTCCATGTCATATCTTTCCTCAATGAAAGCATTTAATCTATTCCAAATATCGTATCGTGATTCTCCGACTAAAATTCTCATCTCTTCTGCACTAGGTATGATATCAAGCATGATTGCCTCCTAATATAAATTTCGGCTTTTTCTTTGTATCCAACATCCCGATAAACAAAAATTTGAAAAACCATTACATTCCAACTATCTTTCTAACAGTATTCACTAACCATTTCGTTCATTTGCTACTGGTATATCTTCATCCAACAAACGGGATTTAATAAGAGTTATCCGAAAAACCGATATCCTCTGTTGATACAACATGATAATCTATATCTAAATCCATAGAGAGAATTTTAGCTTGTTCGATTTGGTTTTCCGAAATATCCGTAGCCGTCCACTTCGCCCCATACTGGTACATATTTCTAGGAAGAACCCCCGTTCCTGTGCCAATATCAAGGACAGATTGCCCGTCTAAGCACAATTTGCGGTCAATTATTCTTTGGTAAAACTCCTTAATCCCGGCTATTCTTTGTATGCAACATAATTAGTTTTAGCGTACTATAACACAAATGTTTCTGATAGATCGACTGACATAGCATACTTGTTTACAAACTCGGAATTTATTCTTGTTTACAAAGTGTATGGCTAACAATAATCATCACTAAGCAATCAGCAATTACAACCCCAAGTGAAATATATACAAAACTAGCTGGCAACATGTCCTCAAACAATCCCATAACAAGAATGAGTAATGCTATAACTGCCATTCCAACTCCTGTCGTTCTACATAATTTCTTTTCATCGTATTTTGCTTTTTCTTCTTTCGGCGCTGTATTATAACCAGAAATAAACCAGCTTCCATGACCAGACAGTAACATTATGGAAACCGCCAAAAATATTACGAATGCAACCCATATGATCCAATCCCCCCCACTCGATATGTCTGCTAATTTCATCATCTTAATCCCTCCTCCTTATACCGGTTTCTCAGTCTAATTTCTTCTTCATAAAGTATACACGTAATTATAAGATTTTTCAATTCCCCAAACTGCTTTTCTAGTGTTTTTGTCTTATATACTCTTAAATCGGGAGTTTGACGCTTCTTTTTAACATCATATCCCAAAAATCCTTTAGTTAAGCCAATTGGGGATTATTATTTTGTCAAATTGTTGAAAAATCTGGCCTTATTCAGGAGGAGCTATTCCGCAATTCAAACTTCGTCCATACCAGAAATATGTTGTAGTTCAAATTATAAGCGAATTTAATGATTTCTTGTTACAGATAAATTTATAATCTTAATCGGTTATCCCCATCAATTAATCTGCTATGCTTTCAAAACCTTTTTAGGCTGATTGCTCAAATACATTATCAAACAAATCGCCGTAAGAATTATCTCAACAATAAGTTGTGTAAGGATTACTCCGTTCAGCTTAAAGAAATAGTTTAGCGTCGCAACTCCAGGTATAAATAGAACAACATTTCTAAGCAATGTGATAATCAATGAATTTAATGCTTTGCCAAGCGCTTGGAAATATGCTGTCACCATATTTATTACGCCCAATAAAGGAGCATGGAAGCATAACAAACGTAAGAACCATGCTGTTTGCGTAATCAGTTCTTCATTATCCAAGAATATTCCAGCTAATACGCGGTTAAAAAAAGTCAAATACCCCGCAGCAAGCTCTTAACTTGGTCCACAAGTAATCATGGATATTTATCTGTTCCCATGCTATACGAAAGAAAAAGGGGCGATCCAAATGACGGCTGAATGCAGGAATTGGCAAGAAGAGTTTATGGACGTAAATTTTGTCGATCAGCGTTTAAAAACACGCTTCTTCAAAATTATGGATGCTTTCGCGGCATCACCTGGAAAATCCACTTGGGCTGCAACCGGGTCCAGAAGCTCTGCAAAAGCAGCATACCGTTTCTTTCGTAATAGAGATGTCTCCAAAGATGAATTACTTGACAGCATATCCAGGGCAACTGTAGAAAAAATGAAATGTGCAGATGCAGAGTGGGTTTTAGCGTTCCAGGATACTACATCTGTTGGGTTTGGCGCTCGAAAAGCGATCCAAGGGATGGGATACCATTGCAGTACGGAGCAAAGAGGGATGCTGGTCCATCCATGCATCGCAGTGACAGTTCAAGGGGTTCCTTTGGGTATTATTTATCAGGAAACAAATACGCGCGAAAAGCGGAAGGATGGTTCTGGAACAAGGGAGCAAAAACGTTCCAAGCCAATAGAGGTGGCTGAATAGCATGAATGAGACGCACCAAAGGGTGCCGGAGGATATTCCAATATCAACAGTATGCGACCGGGAGGGGGATTTCTATGAATTTTTCTCAGAAGCAGCCGGCTTAGGAGCAAATTTTTTGGTCCGGATCGTACAAAACCGTATGGTAGATGATGGGAAAAAGATATTTAATGGATTACGTAGTCCTCCAGTAGCAGGGAGTATGGTTGTCAAAATGAGCCGGAATCCAAAAGAACATATCCCATCAAGAAATGTAAAAATGGGTTATCATTGTAAAGAGGCTGTGATTCGCCGTCCGCAAAGAAGACGGGAGAAAGGTTTACGGGAAAAGCTGACGCTGACAGCACTGTATGTGCATGAATCTGGGAAAAAGGGGATTGAATGGTTTCTGCTGACAACAGTAAAGGTGAAAAATGAAAAAGAGATAGAAAAGCTGATACAGTATTATGCACATAGATGGAAAATAGAACGGTTTCATTTTATATTACACCAGTTTACAACTTTTATAAATGATAGCCCTTTTGTTGGACAAGATATTTCA
>CAOKNO010000031.1 GCA_948470065.1 uncultured Eubacterium sp.
AACTGATCCACCCAATCGCTATGGAACAGGGTCTTACATTCGCTATCCGCGAAGGCGGGCGTACAGTAGGGTCTGGCCGTGTGGCTTCTATTATCGAATAATTAGCAGTTATCGAATAATTAGCAACAAGCTGGATTTTATAGGGCTTCCCGAGTAATCGGGAAGCCTTTTTTAATTTGGTGGCTGCATAGCATTGAATATAGCGTTTGAAATAATATCGCAGGTGGAGATAAAAGATTTTAATTTTCTGCATATATGTGTTATACTGGACTTGCTTTCACAGATCGGCATATGTATTATGTGGATTTGTTCCTAGCTATGGGCAGGAATGAAAGAAATTTTTAAGAAACCGTAGAAGAGAAGGGAAACGATGTTAGACTGTATTATTGAACGCACAAATAAGTATATAGATAGTATGCCGAAAAAAGAACGAAAAAAATATGGCCAATTTTTTACAAGTAAAGATACAGCTCGTTATATGGCAGGGTTATATCATATTCCCGTGAATCAAGCGGAAGTTAGTATTTTAGACGCAGGAACTGGAACGGGGATATTGTCATGTGCATTTATTGAGAAATTAGAACAGATTGATTCCATACAGAAAATAAAATTGACTTGTTATGAGAATGATGGGAATATATGGAATCTTCTAAGGGCAAACTTGCAAATTTGTCAGGAAAAGTCTAAAAAGGATATTCAGATACAGATTATAACAGACAACTATATTACAAGCCAATATTTGGATTTTAATTGTATGATAGGAGGCAATCCCAATCCAGAGAAATATGATTTTGTAATTGGCAACCCTCCGTATGAGAACGGGATTGACAGTTGATTTTCGTAACCGTGAGATACTTCGAGATGATGCTGAGGAAGGAGCGATTCCGCTTTTTTACTCACAGCATATCAAGAATGGCGAAGTACAGTTTCCAATCCAGAAAGCGCATGAATACGTTGTAACTGACCAAAAGAGCCTAATGCAGGATAATCGGAATTATCTGTTCGTTAAGCGTTTTACGGCCAAAGAGGAACGTCGTAGATTGCAATGTGGGGTATATTTGTCCAAAAAATATCCACAGTATAAGAAAATCAGTACACAGAATAAGATAAATTTTGTAGATGGATTGATTACGGAAATGTCAGAGTGCCTTGTATATGGATTATATGTGATTTTTAATTCTACTCTTTACGATGAATATTATAGGATTCTGAATGGTTCAACGCAGGTAAATTCGACGGAAATTAATGCTATGCCTGTGCCTGATTTAGAAAGCATACAGGAAATGGGCAGGACACTAATGAAAAGCAAGGATATGTCAGAAAGTAATTGTAATATGATATTGGAGGGATATTGTGGATAAAATTGATGAGGCAAGAGAACTTTTGAAAATGCTTGGAATGCCGAAAGCACAACAGGCGGATATTTGCTGTTATGTACTGTTGGCAATGGCAGGGGTAAAGCAGGATACATTATGGAATGATGCCGGAAATGAGTGGATCCGTATCCATGATATGATCCAGTTTGCAAATACACATTATGGATCGTCTTATGCAGAAAACAGCAGAGAAACCTTTCGTAAACAGGCGTTGCATCATTTCCGTAATGCAGCGCTCGTAGAGGATAATGGGAAAGCTACAAATAGTCCTAATTATCGGTACAGGCTTACTGAAGAAACAAGAAAATGACAAAATGCCTGACGTGGTTTTGTATAGGGAAGATAAGGATTGGATATATTTTGTTGAATCAGTGACTTCTGTCGGTCCGATGGATTCTAAAAGAATTTTGGAAATAAACGAAATGACAAAGAATGTAACAGCAGGGAAAATCTATGTGACAGCATTTCTCGATTTTAAAACTTATAAGAGATTTTCGGAAGCCTTGGCATGGGAAACAGAAGTCTGGATTGCAGAGATGCCGGAACATATGATACATTTGAATGGGGATAAGTTTTTAGGACCGAGATAGGTTTGAAGGGTAGCAAGCTATGTAATATTTAAAGGATGTATTGTTTGTGGTGAAACAATAGGACATGCTGTAGAGGAGGGAACGAATTATGGACAAAGACACAAGGAAATTAACTGAAAAAGAATTAGAACGTAAGGATGCCTTTGAGTGTGTTGCCATTTTTGGCTTTCACTTTTTGGGTTTACAATATTGTGAATGGCTTTGATTTGGATAGAGCTTCTTTGGGATTTGTCGTAGTATTATTACTGCTTTTCTTAGGCCTCGTCATTCTACATGAGTTCATACACGCAATTACCTAGGGGATTTTTGCAAAAAACCATTTCCATTCGATTGACTTTGGAATTATTTGGAGTAGTCTTTCACCATACTGCACTTGCTCAGAACCGTTGGAAAAGTGGCAGTATCTGTTAGGGGTTGCTATGCCTACCTTAGTTCTAGGAGGCGGAGCTGCAGCAGTTGCAGTGATGGCAAATCAATTACTGCTATTTTTCTTAGCGGAATTTATGATTCTTTCAGGCGGTGGGGATTTTCTGATTTTACTGAAAATTTTGTTCTACCGCACAGATAAGAACGAAAGTAAGTATTGCGACCATCCTTATGAATGTGGTTTTGTTGTTTTTGAGAAATAGGGAAGCATATTACATATTCCAAATCGTATGTGGATACATCAAACGAATTGTTGACATCCATTCCAACGCTTGTTAAAATATAAGGAAGGGATATTGGTACGGAAAAGCGTTAGGGAGGGACATGATATGTATCATTGCCATTTGGAATTTTATTTCGCAGGTCCTACATGTGGAATATTTGAGATAATAGAAGGAATGACGCCGCTAGAACGTTTTACGCATAATTTCTTACGGAGTGAAGCGCCAGAGGCGGAGCTGGCGGCACAGGCGGATATAATATTTGCGAATCTGGAGGGGAGGAGCCTGTTTCCTGGTGATGGAAGCCAGGGCTTGGAACCATCGTCCTTAGATACAGTGGGCGCTGTCCGTCTGCTGGTAGAGCGTAAGCCGGAAGGGACGGGGCTTATCCTGATTGCATCGAAGGAGCAGATGGCAGTCCTTACAGATCTCCTGCCGGATGTTTTGGATATCTGGGTTTTGCCGATGTCAGAAGAAGAGGTGCGGTTCCGTTTCTTTCGGTGGCAGCAATCATGTAAGATGGAAAAGGATTTTTGGGAAACGCGGCATTTCTTTGAGTCTACGATTAATAATGTTCCAAACCTGGTCTGGTACAAGGATAAAAACGGGATCCATGAGAAGGTGAACGACAGCTTCTGCCGGACGGTCAATAAGACGAAACAGCAGGTAGAAGGGCAGGGACATGCTTATATTTGGGATGTGGAGAGCGAGGATCCCGCATGCATCGAGTCGGAACGCATTGTAATGACGAAGCAAGAAACGTGTATTTCGGAGGAAACGGTTGCCACTGGCGATGGCATACGGCTATTGACGACGTATAAATCCCCTTTGTATGATTTGGACGGCAGCGTAATGGGGACGGTCGGGGTAGCGATCGACATCACACAGGAGCGTGCGTACGAGCAGGAAATCGTACAGAAGAACCAAACGTTAGAAGCGCTTTTCATGACGATGGAATGCGGGGTATTGTGCCATTCCGTAGAAGGCACGAAGATCCTCAGCATTAACCGGGCGGCATTGGAGATCCTCGGGTATGAATCCCAAGAGGAACTGCTGGAGAAGGGATTCCATATGGTTGCGGATTCTGTCCTGGATGAAGATAAAGGAAAGCTGCGGGATGCGATCCTGACCTTGCAGGAAGAAGGGGACAGTATCAGCGTAGAGTACCGTGTGAAGCACCCGGATGGGAAGATACTCCATATCATGGGCAATGTTAAGCTTATGAATGAAGGCGGGGAGAGGTTTTACCAGCGTTTCCTTTTGGATTGTACTGCCCAGAAGAAGGAAGAGAGGAAGAAGCAGCAAGAACTTGAACGCAGGCAGATGGAACTTGTCCAGGCATTGAGCATTGATTTCAACCTAGTATGTTCCTTTGATTTGAATACAGGAAAGGGCGTCCTGCTCCGGCTGTTTGGAGAGCATTACGACCAGATCCGGCCTTATTTTTCCGGGGAAATCACGCTGGAAGAATGTATGGAATTATATATTGAAGAGTATGTGTACGAAGAAGAGCAGGAAATGCTGCGCCAGACGTTTACCAGGGAAAGGCTCAAACGCGAGCTTGGCGAATGCAAGGTATACTATATGAATTACCGCGCGCATGTCGGTACCGAGGTGAAGTACTTCCAGATGAAGGTGGTGCGCACCGGGGAATGGAAAGAGAACTGCGGCATTGTCCTGGGCTTCCGGAATGTGGATGAAGAAATCCGCGGCCAGATGGAACTGAACGGTCGTCTGAAGGATGCGTTGATGCAGGCGAACCGGGCAAGCAAGGCAAAGAGCGTATTCCTGTCGAATATGTCCCATGATATCCGTACGCCGATGAATGCGATTGTAGGCTTTACGGCGTTGGCCATCACCCATATAGACCGGAAGGAACAGGTAGAGGAATATCTGACGAAGATCATGACGTCGGGGAACCATTTGCTGAGCCTTATCAATGACGTGTTGGATATGAGCCGTATTGAAAGCGGCAAGATGCAGATTGAAGAGAAGCTGTGCCGCTTGCCGGATATCCTTCATGGCTTGCGTAATATCCTTCAGTCGGATATCCATGCGAAGCAGCTTGAACTATATATTGACGCCGTAGATGTGGTAAACGAGGACATTTACTGCGATAAGCTGCGTCTGAACCAGGTGCTTTTGAACTTGGTGGGCAATTCAGTCAAATATACGCCTGCAGGCGGCATTATTACGATGCGCGTCATTGAGAAGGCAGGCGCGGAGCCAGGATACGCCAATTACGCGTTTTCCATTAAGGATACCGGGATCGGAATGAGCGAAGAGTTTGTGGCGCATATTTTTGAACCGTTTGAACGGGAAGAAAATTCCACAATCAACAAGATACAGGGGACCGGGCTTGGCATGGCGATCACGAAGAATATCATAGATATGATGAACGGCGAAATCGAAGTGAAAAGCGAACAAGGCGTAGGCACCGAGTTTATAGTTTCATTGACATTCCGTATCCAGGATGGGAAGAAAGAACCGCGCGATATCCCAGAACTGAAAAATGCCAGGGCGTTGGTGGTAGACGATGATTTCAATACGTGCGACAGCGTGTCGTATATGCTCCAGCAGATCGGGATGCGGGCGGAATGGACGTTATCGGGGAAGGAAGCCGTGCTCCGTACCCGTCAGGCGAATATGCGCGGGGATAATTACTGCGTCTATATCATTGATTGGATGCTTCCAGATCTAAACGGCGTTGAGGTTGCCAGAAGGGTGCGCAAGGAAGTCGGGGACGATGTGCCCATTATCGTGCTGACGGCATACGATTGGTCGGATATTGAGCAAGAAGCGCGGGAAGCCGGGGTTACGGCGTTTTGCAGCAAGCCGCTCTTCTTTTCAGAACTTCGTAGCTGCCTTCTGTCGATTGTAGATACCGATTCGGAAGAAAAACGGGAATCAGACATGAGGGCCGTGAGTTTCCAGGGAGGCCGTATCCTGCTTGCAGAAGACAACGAACTGAACCAGGAGATTGCGGTCGCGATCCTGGGGGATGCGGGATTTGAAACTGAGATTGCGGGCAATGGGAAGATCGCGGTAGAGATGTTATCCCAATCCCAGCCAGGTTATTACAAGCTTGTGCTGATGGATGTACAGATGCCGGAAATGAACGGTTATGAAGCGACAAGGGAGATCCGCAGCTTAAAGGATCCGGAATTATCTTCTATCCCAATCTTGGCGATGACGGCGAATGCATTTGAGGAAGACAAACGCCAGGCTTTGCTCAGTGGGATGAACGGGCATATTGCAAAGCCGATTGATGTGAAGAAATTATTTGATACATTGGGACGGATGTTGGCATAATGTGGGAAAAGCTGCCCGGCGCAAAAAGCGCCGGGCAGATAACTATTATAGGCATAAACCTTATGGCGGATGATCCGATATACCCATAGGAAGCGCATATGGTTATGCGGCCGCCGGCTGGCCGTAAGGTAGTAGGAAAGTCCTGGGAATAGAAACGGAGGGATCTGGAAATGACGGAGAAAGAGTTCCATAAAATGAAAGCGCAGGATCTGGTCAAGCTTCTGCTGGCGCAGGGAGAAGAAGCTTCAAAGCTCCAGGAAGAATTGAATCAGAAGGTTGAAGCCTTGGTATCCCTCCAGGAATATAACGAGAGCTTAAAGGTGAAGCTGGACGAACGTGACGCCAGGACGGAGGAATTGAAGAAAGACCTGGATGAAAGCGACGCCTGTATCCGGGGGCTGGAAGCTGAGATTGCAGAGCTGAAAGCGAACCAGTGGATTGAGTTAGAAGAGGCAGGTACTCTCAAAGATGCTGCCAGGCAGATCCGAAGGGTCTTTGAGGAAGCGCAAAGGGAAGCGGAACAATATCTGTACAGCGGCGCATATAATAAGGAAGCGGCTGATCCAAACCCAACCGCCCGGTATGATGATGTGAGAAGGAAGAATGGCAAAAAAGGGGCGAAAGACGCCAGGAAAAAGGATGGGAAATGGGCGTCGGGGAAAGCCGATACAGCGGAACCCAGAAAGAGTATGCCTGGCGGCAATAATATAATTGACATAAGGAAGAAAATGGTAAAGAATCAGCCGTCTTATGCCGATATAAATGTTATAGAGGCTTTCGGACAAAAGGAAGGTCTGGAAGCGCAGGAAGAATCAGAAGCTGGCATTAAGCCAGGGACAGATAGAGCGGCAAAGGTTTCGTCTGCGGGCGCGGATGTGGACTTAGAAGCAGGAAAAGAGGCAGAGGTTATACCAGCGGATACTGAGCATAACCTGGATACAGAGCGGGAAGCGGAGGCTAACGTAAAGCTTGAAGATGAAGCTCGCGTTCAGCCAGAAGTGGAATCCTGGCGGGATATACCAATCGGTGAGCCGGAAGAATCCTCCTGGCGGGAGGATAAAACGGCGGAAGAGCCGGAGTCGGAATCCTGGCGGGAGGAGAGAGCAGATAGCGGGATAGATAATTTAGGCCAGATCAAGACAGGAGCGTCTGAGGAAGGGCAGAGCCAGAAGAAGGGGTTTATAAGGGGCTTGAAGAGGAGCCTTGCCTCAAGGAAAGATGCCAAAAAGAGCAAACGGGACTAGACGGCTGCCCATACTGTGGACAGCAGAAGGAAATACAATACTTTTTTATCCGCAAAAAAATTGCAAAACAACCCTTTTTTATTCTTGTTTTTGACGCATCTTTTGACTGTTGGTCTGATATACTTAAGTCAGGTTAAGGGAAACACACAGCGACAGGGCTTACGTAGACATATACCAGGCGATCATATAGCCTTGGATTTGGAAGATTTATCTATTGCGGTTTCGAATTGGAAGTAGTATAATGTGGAATCAGATTTGAACTGGTTTCCTACATGAGAAGATGCATTGAGGTGCGGTTAAGCGATAGGATATCCGAAAAGAGGCTGATAATATGGTAGGAATTGGGAAAGATTTACAAAAGCTGCGGCGTCAGGAACTTCTTGAATTGCTGTTAGAACAGAGTAAGGAAGCAGCCCGGCTGCTGGCAGAGCATGAGGAAACAGATTATGACCTGCGGCAGATTGGGGAGAGCAACCAGAGGCTGGAAGCGAAGATGGAAGAGAAAGATACCTTGAATGATAAGCTGCAAGGCCGGTTGGACAGCAAGGAAGAGAGGATCCAAGAACTCGAAGTGGAAATAGAGGCATGGCGCAACGCCAGGCAGAAAGATTTGGGGGAATCTAGGAACCTTGCAGAGGCGGCAATCCGTCTGAACGGGGTGCTCGAAGCAGCCAGGCGGGCTACGGAGCAGTATCTATATAATATCAGGCAAAGATGTGGAAGACCGACGCAAGCCGTTTTTCAGCAGTCTGGAGAAGTAGGAGGATCTGAAAAATAATGGCGCAGAACGATACAGAAACAAGAAGTGATATTACAATCCCAAGCATGGAAGTGCTTGAGGCGGAGCTGAGGAAAGAGCAATACAAGAGCAACTATAGTAGGGTGCTGAAGAGCACCATTTTCTCACTTTTGGTAGTTGCCGCAGTAGCCGTCCTAATAGCGGTGTTGCTGCTTCCGGTATTGCAGATAAGCGGGACTTCTATGACGGAAACGCTCCAGGATGAAGATATCGTGGTAGCGGTGAACGGTTCGAAATATACGACAGGCGACGTCATTGCGTTCTATTACAACAACAATATCCTGATTAAGCGGGTAATCGCAAGCGCAGGGGATTGGGTGGACATCGACGAGGAAGGCAACGTATATGTGAACGAAGAACTTCTAGAAGAACCCTACATCAGTGAAAAGTCCTTGGGGGACTGCAATATAGATTTACCGTATCAAGTACCGGACGGCAAGTGCTTTGTGATGGGCGACCATCGGGCAGTCAGCATAGATAGCCGGAATACATCCATTGGATGCGTCAGCAATGATATGGTGGTTGGGAAGATTTTATTCCGAGTCTGGCCGTTGTCAGGTTTCGGGATAGTAGATTAGCAGATTGCGGATAAAGGAGGGAGGCTGCAGTATGGAATCTCCAATTTTAAAACAAATTGCAACATTCTTGCAGGAGAAGAAAAGGTATAAACGCTGGTTGGCGGTTTTCATGTGCCTGGCCTTGGTCGTTGGCTTCGGTACGACAGCATTGCTGAAAATGAGGGGCCGTGCCATGACCCACGATGAAAAAGTGCTGAGCTGCAAACTGCAAGTACACCAGCATGTCAATGAATGCTACGCGGATCCGGAGAAGAAGGAACTGATTTGCGGATATGCAGATTGCGTCATCCATAAGCATAACGACGACTGCTACGATGCAAACGGCAACCTGGTATGTGCGTTACAAGAATTAGAAGCGCATCTTCATACGGACGAGTGCTACCAGCAGCAGGAAGCGCTGGTATGCGGGCAGGAAGAATCCCAGGGCCATCAGCACGCTGAGGGCTGCTACGCCAAGGAACAGGGCGAACTGGAATGCGCCGTAGAGGAACATGCGCACGGCGAGGAATGCCAGGCAGAGGACGGCACATTGACGTGTGAACTGGAAGAACATGCACACACGGACGAATGCTACGCATGGAACGAAACGCTGGTATGCCAGGAAGCAGAGAGCGAGGGCCATGCACATACCGCAGAGTGCAATGGGACCGATAAAGTACTTGTATGCCAGAAGCCAGAATTAGAGCTACATGTACATACAAAAGAATGCTATGACAAAATCATGGTAACGCCGGAAGGCGAAGAAGTTGTATTGGAAGAGAAAGAAATGCCGGTAGAGAACCCGGGTGAAAATATTAGTTACCGCAGGGTATGCGGGAAGCTTCAGTTAGAAGAGCATACGCATACACAGGAAAATGGATGTATTGAAATCCGTGAAGTACTGGATTCCGGCGATTTGCTAGAGCCTCAGCCAGCGGCAGAAGGCCAGGAGGGCGAAGAACCAGTACAGACAGCAGAAGATGGGAGCCAGCCAGTACAGACGCCGCAGGATGGGACAGAAGAACCGAAGTCAATCGTTAAGACGTTTGAAGGCGAAGGATTTAAGGTAACGGCTGAATACAAGGAAGACGCAGGCATACCAGACGAAGCAGAGTTCCGGGCGGAACAGATTACTGCAGAAAGCGACGAAGCGCATTATGCAGAGCGTGAAGCAGAGTTCAAACAGAATTTAGACGATGAAAACGCTACCATGAAAGCGTTGCTGAAAGTAGGGTTCTATATAGGAGAAGAAGAAATCGAACCGAAGAGCCCGGTAACGCTTACCGTACAGCTTTTGGGCGACGACGGTCTGCCAGAAGGCACGCCGATGACAATCGTACACTTCGGAGAAGAGAGTACGGAGAAGTTAGAAGGCAGCAAGGCAGAGAACGATACGACAAGCTTTGAAATGGAAAGCTTTTCTGAAATAGCTATTGGATATGGGGAAGAGGACGATACCACGAATGAAGTCCAGAAAGAACGGGATGGAACGGAGTGGGTAAGCGTAGATAAATCATTTAAATATAAAGCATCAGAAGCATTTGACATTGTGTTTAATATTAGTGGAACAGTTGTTTTGCCAGATAATGTAGATGCAGAAGAAGATGAAACAGTTTCAGGAAATGGGGATGAAACGGAAGACGTAGAAGCTTCAGGAAATGAGGGCGAAACAGAAAATGTAGAAGCTTCGGGTAATGAGGAACAATCGGAAGATGCAGCGATTTCTGGGAGTGAAAGTGGGGAAGAGCAAGGTGCAGAGTCAGAAGGTGTTGTGGAAGAGACAGAGACTACGCTAGGTGAAGAAACCCAAGAAGGAACAGATGAAATTGTGGAAGATGAATCTGAGACAGAACTTCCGGGAGAAGATATAGAACAAGAAGGAACTGACGCAGGGACAGATGAAGAAACCGGGGGAGATGCTTCTGCGGAAGGAGGAACTGATGTAGGGACAGATGGAGGAACGGATTCAAAAGAGGAAGTTTCGACAGATACAGATAAGCATGGGCTAAAATTTGTAGTTGAATCTTTGGATGATGAAGAAGATTATGATAAAGTTGTGAAACATCTGAAGAAGTTAGGGAAAGGAAAAGAGTTATTTGAAACTGGTGTAGTATCTTATTCTTTGACTTATGGAAGTGAAGAAATAGCAGATTTGTCAAAATGTAAAATTACAGCAGAGATTCTCCCGACTGATAATGAGGAGGATAAGGAGAAATCTGAAATTGAAGTCATGGCGGTAGAATTGCTGGAAAGTGGAAAAATAGATGAACTTGATAGCGTAGTTCTGTCGGACGAAGATGCAAGTAACGTAAAGTCAAAGAAGATAAGTATTCGACCGCAAGGCAGAGCGGTTGGCTATACAGCAGGGAAGACTCCGAATCCGAATTTTACGGTTCAGTATTATGCAAATCTTGATAGATTGTCTGAAGATAGTAGCGGTACTGTGACTGCACTAGAGATTATAGATACTACAGGTGGAAAATTACCTAAAAATAATGATGAAGGTGGTGTTGGAAAAACAAAGTCGATTTATCTTAGCGGTACGGCTGCTGCAGAGCCAAGTCAATTAAATCAACGTTTGGGTGTTAAGTTTGACACTGAATTGACAGAGGTATATGCGGCAAGGAAGTATAATTATATTATGGCGCCAAGTGTTAATTATTTTGATGCATTGACTGAAAATGAAGGTTATGTATTGATGGAAGTCTGGGTGTTGAAAGAAGGGAAGGATCCTAATAGTAAAGTAGAAGGGGATTGGGATATTCATATCTATCGCGAGAATCCAGATGATTTACCGAAACTGCATTTTACAAATAGGGAAGAAAGTGCATCAGCGGATAGAGTATATATTAAAGATGGTGCGACAATCCGTCTTGTGTATAATACAACTAAGAATGATGATTCAAAGTATGACGCCGTATTCTATGATTACGATATTAGTAGTGGTTATACAGGAAGTGATTCGAATTTTACGATGCAAACTGGTAAAGCAGGGATTAATTCCACTCTCAATGCTTCAAAGGCAGGGCAGTATGCATTTGGTAATCAGAATATGTCAGATTTTGGAACTAATAAAAGCGGTAAAAATGAGATTAATAAATCTAATGGAAATGGTTACAACGGTTGTACATTTGGCTTGGTTCAGGGTGTAGATGGAGAAAATGTTATCTTTTCATCTGGTATCACTGCACCTAAAATATTCGGTACAGCAGTTGAAGAGGGGAAAACAAGATATGCTGATAGTCAACTCACATTCAAACGTAATGGCGATTCATATACATTGCATAAGGCAAGTGCGAATGGAGGAGCGGCAGTAGAGAACTTGGATAAGTTCTGGTGGCGGTATAATTGGAATGAGAGTAGGAAACTCTGGGCGAATAGTTTTTGGCCTATGGATGGGATTAACGCAAAAGATAAAAAGTTTGGCCATAAACAGAACGTTGATGCTGGGAAACAGAACTTTCAGATTTCTGATGGTACGTCTAAAAAGGTTTATGAAAGTGACGAAGGGAACATAGATCACAACTGCTTTTTTGGTATGTACTATGAGGTTGACTTTGAGTTGACGCCAGAGTACGTAGGACCCTTAGAATATTGCTTCTTTGGTGATGATGATATGTGGGTATTCCTGGATGGACAGTTGGTATGTGATGTTGGTGGAGTGCATGGATCAATAGGAGAATACGTTAACTTATGGGATTATCTTGCTGAAAAAGATGCACAGGGTAATTTGGTAAGGAATGAAGATAATACGGTTAAGCTTAAGAATCCTGGCAAGAAGAGCCATACATTACAGCTTTTCTACACGGAGCGCGGTGCATCAGGTTCCACTTGTTGGATGCATTTTACATTACCTTCTGTAACATCAAAATCACCAGAAGAATCCAACAAGGATTACGGACATCTGAAGGTTAACAAAGTTGTTGCACGAGAAGATACAAAAGAAGAGATAGTGGATGTTGACCAAGAGTTCAAATTCACAATTACTTTAAAGAAGGATGGAAAGACATTGCCGGATGATTATTCTTACTTCAAGTATAACGAGGGAGAAGATGAACCGATTGAGGCAGATCTTATCATCCAGGATGGCGGCACCTTTACGTTGAAGGGTGGACAGTATATTGTTATTCGATATTTGCCAGAAGGCACAGATTATACGATTCAGGAAGAGAAGTATGAGGACTATCACCCAGAAGTCGATAGTAATGTTGATTCGAATAATGCCGATTCGGGTGTGAATGGCGAAGCGCCGGAGGGAACAATATCTGGTACAATAATTAAAAACTCTCTAACGCAGCTTGGACTCAATGAAGTCACATATAAAAATTTGTTAATTATTTACGAATTGCCCAAAACTGGTGGGCTAGGCACAAACTTATATACAATGGCAGGCGTTGCAGCCATATTGCTAGGCGCAGGTCTTCTGTATAGAAAAAAATTCAGAGAAGGGAGGGTGGGAGGTTCCTCTTGAATCTGAAACAAAACAAATTTAGTTTCTATAAACCCCTAGTTTCATGAAGTTTCAAAAAAATAAAAGAGAAAAGGAGAATGAGATTATGAAACGAATTAAAAAAGTAGTCAGTATATTACTGGCAATGGCAATGGTATTTGCAATGACGCTCACAGCGTTTGCAGCAGATAATGATCCGCACAAAATCACAGTTACTCAGAATGCAGCAGATAAGACAGAGCATACGTATGATGCTTACCAGATCTTTAAGGGTGATTTGGCAGAAAAGGGCGGAAAAAAAGTTCTTTCAAACATTGAATGGGGCGCAGGTGTAAATGGCAATGCATTATTGGCAGCTTTAAAGCAGGATAAAGACTTCGATGTAGTATTAGAAAACGAAGAGGATGGATTAACAAATGCGTTTGCTAATTGTAAGACAGCAGCACAGGTAGCTGAAGTTCTTAGTGGAGCAGCATTTACAAGTAGTAATGTTTCTATAACAACTTTAACAGATGCATTTGCAAGGGTTGCTGAAGACAACTTAACTAATGTAATAGCTGGTACAGCAAAAGGTGTAGGAAATGTTGAGATTTCTGTAACGGGTTCTGGTTACTACTTGGTAAAAGATAAGAATGGTACGGTAGATACAGCTAATGGCGCTTATACAAGGTTTATGTTAGAGGTTGTTGGCGACGCTACAGCAACTGTTAAGTCTGAAGTTCCTAGCGGCGACAAGCAGGTATTTATTGATAAGGATACAACTGGTGACGCAAACAACGCTAGCATTGGTTCCCATGTATCTTACAAGATTACAAGCGAGGTTCCAAACCATGTTGGATACAATTACTACTATTTCATCATGAACGATACTTTAAGCGAAGGTTTTACATTTGACGGTGCAGCTTCTGTTGCTGTTAAAGTTGGCAACGCTACATTAGTTCAGGGAACAGACTATTATGTTTATACAGAAAATGTAGCTCCTAAGGCATTCCGTCTTGCATTTGCAGACATCATGGATTATGAAGTTGGTGCAGATATTGTTGTAACTTATTCTGCAACTATCAATGATAAGGCTGTTGTAGGAACAACTGGTAACCCGAATACATGGAACTTAGAGTATTCCAACAACCCGGATGATACATTTGATGGTGAAAGACCTGACGGTGAAAATACACCAGGTTTACCAGCAGATGAAAGCAGCGAAGCATTAGGTCAGACTCCAGATGAAAAGACTCTGACTTATGTTACAAAATTAGATATCACAAAATGGGCAAATAACATTGGAGAACGTACGTTAGAAGGCGCTGAATTTACATTAACAGGTACATCCAAACAGGTTGTTCTGAATACGGTTGAGTACTATGAAGCATCTGCAGCAGGAACTTACTATCTGTTACTTGATGGAACTTATACAGAAACTGCTCCTGAAGGAACAAAATATGTAGAAATTGGTGTTGGTACAGAAAATACAACAACAGGTTATATTAAGGACGCTGATGGTAAGTATGTTGTACCTACTGATAAGGCACAGTATAAAGGCGCAACTCTTTACAAGCTTGTAAAAGGCACAGCTGAGAAGTATGCGGATGTAAACACAAAATATGAAAAGAAAACAGCAACAGAAACAACTTATGTTGACGCAGATGTTTCTATCGAAATGACAACAGGTGAAGATGGTAAGATTTCCTTCAAGGATCTTGGCGCTGGTACTTATACCTTAACTGAAACGGTTACGCCAGAAGGATTTAATACCCTTGAGCCGATTACCATTACAATTGGATTTACTGCTCCTGAAAAGGTTACAGATGGAACTGAAACATGTACATGGACAATGACAAGTGACCAGTTGAATATTACGCCAGGAACTACAGCAGGTATCTTTGCAGCAGACGTAGTCAATAAATCTGGTTCCCTTCTGCCAAGCACTGGTGGTATCGGTACTACAATCTTCTATGTAGTTGGCGGTATCTTAGTAATCGGCGCTGGCATCCTCTTAGTAACAAAGAGGCGTATGAAGGCTCAGTAATTGACAACATAAGAATCCATTAGGAACAGAGTATATGAAGTTTTCCGGGGGAGGAACTATCCCTCCCCCGGTTATGCCACACAAGCTGATACCTTCCCGTGGTGTGTGGCGAGCAACGGGCATAAGCCTGGCCGACATCAGCAGACAGAGCAGCCCAGCAAATAAGATTGTGGGGAAACATATGAGTGAGGAAACACAGAAAAACGGAGAAGTACATACAGATGAGGAAGTGCTTGCGGAAGACGGTTTCCCCGTAGAGGAAGAAAGTGCAAATCAAGATGGGGAAGAGCCAGAAGGAACAGGCAGGAAAAAGAGGAAACGTAAAAAGAAAGAGAAGAAGAAAAAGCGTGTTTCGTTTTCAACTATCTTATTAGTATTGATTCTTTTGATTGGCGTAGGTATATTTTCTTATCCAACGGTCAGTGATTGGTGGAACTCCATGCATGCCACACGGGCAATTGCTAGCTACGTAGCAGAAGTGGAATCTATGACAAAGGAAGAGAAGGAAGCGATTATAGAAGAGGCTATAAAATTTAATGAGTCCCTTCCCAATGGTGTCAATTTTAATATTTCAGCAGAAAAGTATGCAGAATATGCAAGTATCTTGGATGTAACAGGCACAGGGATTATGGGCTATGTCCAGATCGCATCTATTGGCGTAAACCTTCCAATTTACCATGGTACAGATGAAACCGTTTTACAGATTGCAGTCGGTCATGTTGCAGGTTCTTCCATGCCAGTCGGCGGGGAACGGACACATGCAGTACTTTCCGGTCATAGGGGGCTTCCCAGCGCAAAGCTGTTTTCTGACTTGGATAAGTTAGGCGAAGGCGATACCTTTACCGTAACAGTATTAGACCAGACCAATACTTACCAGATTGACCAGATCCGTATTGTTTTGCCAGAAGAAACCGATGAACTGGCAATTGTAGAGAAGGAAGATTATACGACCTTAGTAACTTGTACTCCTTACGGTGTCAATTCTCACCGTATGCTAGTACGCGCCCACCGTATTGAGGGCTTGGATGCAGTAGCTACGCCGAACGAGGCCATAAGGATTCCGACGTATATCGTAATCCCGGCCGTTGGGATTCCGATCTTGTTTGTCGTTCTGGTGATTATGCTGATTTATTACCGCAGGAAAGCGCCGAAGAGGTCTACCCAAGAATTGTTGGATGACATCAAAAGTGATAATTCCCATAGAAGCAAATAGGTAAAAGGAGGAGAGGCTTATGGAAATAAAAAAGAGTGGCACAACAGCCCGGCTTTCGCGCCGCCTGATAGGCTCGCTGCTGGTATTCTTGCTGGCGGTTGGCGTGGTAGCTTTCACGCCAGGCCTGGATGGAGAGGCAGGTGCGGTGGATTTCGACCGGGCATGTTCTTTGACAGTAGCCCCAGGAAGCGAAGATTTGGCAGCCGATTTACAGGGGGCTGATGTGGTGGTTGATTTGTACAAGATTGCCGATGCAGAGCCAGTCAGCGGCCAGGATACTTATACCTACGCGTTTTTAGAGGGCTATCAGGATGCCAAGGCAGTATACGAAGCTAATACGAATCAGGCGGATTGGACGAAGATGGCGCAGGCTGCGGCGCGCGTAGCGTTGGATGGGAAGGCTCCAGCAGTGACAGGGGCGGCAGTTAACGCGCCAATGAAGGATTTGGGATGCGGGCTTTACCTTGTGATTGCAAGGGGGGCGGAACTAGAAGATTACAAAGTTACCGTGAAGGAAGAAGACGGTACCGAAGAACTTGCAACAATTGCAGATTCGGATACTTATACGTATACGTACGCGCCAGCGCTGATTTCCCTGCCTGGGAAAGAGCGGGAAGAAGGGGATCCGACGACTTCGGCAGATTCCGGTGCATGGCTGTATGATATGTCAGTGACATTGAAGCCTTCTCAGGAAGTGAGGTACGGCAGCTTAGAAATTGTTAAGACGTTACAGTCTTATGAAACAAAGGATCCAGCAACGTTTGTGTTTGAGATCGAGGCTGTGAAGGACGGCGAGGTCGTATACAGCAATGTAGTATCCTTATCCTTTACAGAAGCCGGGCAGAAGCATACCTTACTAGAAGGGATTCCAGTAGGCGCAGTTGTGACGGTACGGGAAGTGTATTCCGGGAATGCATATGAGGCTGTGACGAATCCGGAACAGACGACGACGATTGTGGCAAACGAAGTAGCGTCCGTATCCTTTACCAATGATTATAACGAAACAAATAATGGTGGCGGTGCAGTAACCAACCATTTTGAAAATGACGACGAGAATGGCTGGAGCTGGACTCAGATACCGGACAATAGCACAGATGCTAGGTAAGGAGGGCAGATAAGATGAAAAAGAAAAGTATTTTTCTAGCTGCCGCTGCCGCCGTGCTGGTATCCGCTTCGACTGTGGGCAGCGCCTGGGCTTATTTTACTACTTATGCAGAAGCGGCTGGTGGTTATACGATTTCCCTGGGCGATGAAACGCAGGTCAAGGAAGAGTTTTCCGACTGGACGAAGCATGTTACGATTACCAGCGAGGAAGGGTCGGAACCCGTGTATGTCCGGGCAAAAGCGTTCAGCGGTAGCGAATACAAACTGATTTACAGTGACAAATCTGGGAAATGGTCGCCTGGCGACGATGGTTATTACTATTACAGCGATATCTTAAACGGAGGGGAATCTACGGAGGAACTTCTTGTGAAGATTGAGAATATCCCCGAGGACGCAGCCAACTTCGACGTCGTGGTCGTATATGAGAGCACGCCTGTCAAGTATGAAGAGGATGGCACGCCTTATGCAGACTGGAACGGGAAGGTGGATTCCCATACAGTGGAAGGAGGCGTTCAATAATGGGTAAAATAAAGAAATTCCTGAAATCCCCGCAGGCTACGGTGATTGCGTTTGGGATGGCGGTAGGATTGCTGCTTCTTTCTTCTGTCGGGGGCGCAAGGGCCGCGTTGAATTATGTGTCCGATTATTATACGAGCCGGATGCAGTTGTTTGACATCGGCGTGACGTTGGTGGAGAATGGCAAAGACGTTTCCAGCCGCGATTACGGCGACAAGGCGGACGGCAACTGGGACGAGAAGAAAGGGAAGCTTTTGGAGAATATGCTGGGCGAAGGCGAGAAGCTGAAGCTGGGCAAGAAATATAAGGAAGAACTGAATGTAAAGAACAGCGGGACGATCGATCAATACGTCCGCGTCAATGTATACAAATATTGGCTGGATAAGGACGGCAAGAAGATGACGGGGCTTTCCCCGGAACTGATCCATTTGAACCTGGTGAATATCGGGAGCGATTGGGTAGTAGATGAAGAAGCTTCTACGACAGAACGTACCGTATTGTATTACACAAAGCTTTTGAAACAGAACAAGTCGACGTCGTTATTTGCTGACAGCCTAATGGTGGACGGCGCGATTGCCAGCAAGGCAACGCAGACCGTAACAAAAGGCAAAGATGGCTATACGACGATTAAGACCGTCTATGATTACAACGGCGTACAGTTCTGTGTTGAGGCGAAGGTCGATGCAGTCCAGGATCACAATGCCGAAGATGCAATCTGGAGCGCATGGGGCAGGAAGGTTTCGATTAGCAACCAGACATTGAAACTGAAGTAAGGAGGAGAGAGGCATGAAAAAAAAGATATGGATACTGTTTTTCTTCATTGGCCTGCTCGTTTCAATGAATCAGACAGTCCAGGCTGAAACGATCAAAGGCAGTTCCGATTGGTCCGTTACCTTTACAAGCGATAGCCGGATGGATAGTAATTTTAAGACTTCAGAGATGGATGAACTGATTTCCGGGATGCAGCCAGGGGATACGGCGGTTATTACCATCAATTTAAAGAACGAGAATGCAACGGCGACTGACTGGTATATGCTGAATGAAGTGCTAGCTTCTTTAGAAGACCGCAGCGCAAATTCTGGCACAACTGGCGGTGCATATACGTATAAATTGACGTTTACAGGTCCTGGCGGGACACAGGAACTGTTTAACAGTGATACGGTAGGAAGTGATTCTGACAGTGACGAGGCTGGGAAAGGCCTTGTGCAGGCGACAAGTTCTTTGAAGGATTATTTCTACCTGGATACCTTGAAGACTGGGCAGAGCGGTCAGGTCAACCTGGAGGTGTCCTTAGAAGGGGAAACCCAGGGGAATGATTACCAGAATACATTAGCAGATTTACAGATGCGGTTTGCGGTAGAACTGAATACGACAGGAACGCCGCTGACGCCTGGCTCGACTACGGCAGGGCGTACTGGCACGACGGTTAAGACCGGGGATGAAACAGACTTGACGCCATATATCATCTTAGCAGCCGTAAGCGGTGGGATCCTGATGTTATTTGCAGCTTATTCCCAGATGAGCCGCCAGAAAGAAAAGAAAGGGGGCGCAGCTTCTAATGAAACGTTTTAAGAAAATGTTTATATTCCTGCTTTCCCTTTGTCTGTTAAATCTCATACCATGCACTGTCCATGCGGAAGAAGGAGATTATACGTATACCGTAAGGTTTATCTCCGGCGCGCATGGGAAGTTCAAGGGCGGAGAGGTTATTACTTATGAAAATATGCGCTATGGGGATCGGATCACGTTCCACCAGAGCATGGTTGCCTTAGAAGACAAGGGCAAATATTATGTCCGCGGGATCCGTGAAAGCGGGATGGATAACAGCACATTTGTTGCTGAGGCTTCCTTTGAAGTAACGGGCGATCAGGATTACGTGGTTGCTTACGGTATCTTGGGGGATGCGGTAGCGTATACCGTTAATTATCTGGATGAAAACGGCACGCCAATCCGTGAAAGCGAGACGTATTATGGCAATGTCGGTGATGAAGCAGTCGTTGCTTACCGTTACATTGAGAATTATCTTCCAAATGCCTACAATATGACTGGGGTCTTGCAGGCAGATGCATCAAAAAATGTATTTAACTTTGTATACAGGCGTATGAGCCCGGCAGCGCAGCAGGCGGCACAGCAAGCAGCGAGTGAAGCGGCGCCGCAGACGTTTACGCCGCCCACCACGACTCCGGCAACGCCAGACGCCCCAGATGCGCCGGAAGAGCCGGCAACGCCGGGTATCGAAGAAATGCCGGATGATCCAACGCCGACAACTGGGGATGCAGAAATGGAAGCAGGCGGGAATGTTGACGGCCCGCCGGCAGAGACAGAGACGATTAACGACGGCGAAACGCCGCTGGCTAGACAGGATCTAGAAGGCAGAAAGGGTGTTGCAAAGCTGTTGTGGGAACTTCCGTTAGCTGCAAAGGTTGGTATCTGTTCGGCTGTATTCCTCTTAGGAGGGGCTGGCGGGTATGTACTGAGCCACAGGAAGAGGAAAGTTAAAGATGAGAAAAAATAAATCATTGCCGTCAGAAGGGCGCAAAGCAAGAGGTGGGAAATTTATTCCCGCCCTTTGCAACATTATTGGGATATTAATTTTGTTAAGCGTGATTGGCACATGTCTTCCAGTGACTGTGCCTCAATTTTTGGGTTATGGGGTTTATAACGTAGTCAGCGGCAGTATGGAGCCGGAGATCCCCATTGGCAGCGTTATCTATGTACAGCCAGTGGAGCCGGAAACAATCGCGGAGGGCGATGTGATTGCATTCCAGAGCGGTGAGTCTGTTATCGCGCACCGCGTCGTCAAGAACCAGACCGTAGAAGGTTCGTTTAAGACGAAAGGGGACGCCAATGCCGGGGAGGATATGAACGATGTGGACTATGCTTCACTGATTGGAAGGATTATCGCCCATTATCCGATGCTCGGCGCGATGCTGGAATTGTATACCAGCAATGTAGGAAAGGCGTATGCAATCTGTTTTGCAGCCTGTGGGGCTATGTTGAATATCCTTGCAGGGCGGATGCGTGAACGCGCGGCGCAGAAGGCTGCACGTAGATAGCAGCAAGGTTTGCATATACTGTTATAGGAAGGATAACAGAGAAGGGAACAGGATCTGTTTCCGGGGAGGACATAGACGGAGAGAGATATGAGTATGGAAGAAAATGGATGGGATGATATCCTGTACGTAGGAATGTTTGGCAATTTCTCCATGACATGGAATGGGAAATGTATCATAGGGGGTTCAAAGTCTGCGGAAACGCAGTTTGCCTATTTGATGCAGCTTCTTATCCACAGCCGGAAGGAAGGGATCAGCCGCGATAAGCTGGAGCAGATTTTGTTCGGGGACAGGGATATATCTGATTTGCGCCATGCGACCAGGACTGTCATTTATAATGCGAAGAAAAAATTGAAGGCGGCAGGCCTTCCGGATATCAATTACATAGAACAGAAGAATGGAATATACTACTGGACAGAGGAAATCCCGGTGATAGAGGACGCTGCCGAAATGGAACGGCTCTGCGAGGAAGCAGGACAGGAGGAGGATTTAGACCGGAAAACAGAACTTTACTTAAAAGCCTGTTATTATTATACGGCTGAATTTCTAGAGGCCCAGACAGGTACGATATGGATTGCACAAGAAGCAAGGCGTTACCGCAGCTTGTTTTGTTCTTGTGTAGAAAATGCCGCCCAGCTTTTGCGGATCCAAAAGGATTATTTCCGCATGGAAGAACTGGGTATTTATGCTGCCAAGATCAATCCGCTGGCGGACTGGGAAGCCATCACGATGGAGGCAATGGTTTCCCTTGGGCGTGATGAAGACGCCAGGAAATTTTACGATGATACGGTAGAGCTTTATTTCCAGGAACAGGGGCTTAGGCCGTCGAACCATCTGATGGAGCTTTTGAATAAGTTAGGCGCCCAGATTGGCCACCATTATGCTGTTTTGGATGATATCCAGGAATCCCTGATGGAAGAGGACAAGACGGATCCAGGCGGATACCTGTGCCCATATCCTGTATTCCAAGGGATTTACCATATGGTGGAACGTATGATGGAACGCGGCGGCCAGTCCGTATATCTGATGCTTTGCACGGTAGTAGACAGCAAAGGGAATCCCATGAAGGATGGCCCCATCTTAGAAGAATTATCCAAGCGTCTAGGCGAAGCCATCCAGAAATCTGTAAGGCGCGGGGACGCGGTAAACCGTTACGGCAGGGGACAGTATTTGGTGCTCTTAGTCAATACAACCCGCGAAAACTGCAAGGTCTTACAAAAGCGGATTAATTACCACTTTATCGTGGGACGCCAGCGGACTGGGATCCAGTATTATGTGAATAGCGTAATCTGTACGCCTGGAAAGGAACGGATCGTCTGACAGAAGGCGTTTGAATCAGGGAAGGCGCCTGCAAGGAAGCAGGCAGGCGGGGAATCGGAGAGAGGATATCATGGATTTGGGGATGATTAGGTAAGGAGAGAATACCATGGAAAAATCTCAGTGGTACATAGGGACGCCAAGCGGCGTTGTGTTGTGCGTTGACCAGAAGGGGCAGGAACAGTTGAACGGAAGGATTTACCATGCATACAGCAAAGAACCAGAACAATTTGACGGCGTGGAGCAGCTTTTGTTTGAATTGGAACGTTTTTACGATTCTATCAATTTTCCCCATCCTGGTACCAATGAGCGGACATTCCAGGGTGACGTGCAACATGCAAATCTCAAAGTAGAAAGGTCGAAAGTTATGAACGATGAAGAATTGTTGAGTAAACATGGAGATTTTGGAACGTTCATTATCCGCGTCCAGCACAGGCAGAACAGTAGCTGGCAGGGGAAGATTACATGGATGGATAAAGATAAAACGCTATATTTCCGTTCCGTTTGGGAGATGATTAAGCTGATAGACAGCGCGCTAGATACCGTCAGTGAACCGAAGGATGATGCGGAAAGGAAGAGATGGGAAGACTAAGTGAAACGGAGGAGGAAGCAAATAATTGAGAGAAAAAGTGGAGTATAATTTGAAGCAGGAAGCCCATTGGCTTTAGACAATGGGTAGTTCACATTCATCATAGGTCTGTTGTAACGAGACTGCGACTCAAAAGCGGGTAGATTTTCAGCCCGCTTTTGAGATATTTTAAAGTAATTGTTATATATAAAAACTTTCTATTCCTTGCATCATTTGTGTTTTTGCAGACAGCTTCAATGGAGAATATTCATCCTAAATGCAACTGTGCTTTTAATGCGTCCTGTAAAACTTGTGAAAAGTTGATGCCTTTTTCCAAAGCGGCGTTATTAAGCCATGCCGGGATTGTAAGTGTTTTTTTGACTGATTTCTCAAAATGTTCCTTTGCATATGAAGCCACATCTACAGAAACCATATTGACAAAGGATTCGCACATAGGCGTGTCGGGGTCGAGTTCCTTTGCAATGGCTTGTGGGTCAATATCAGATAATTTGGACGGTTTTGGTATATTGTCTCCATCCATTTGGCAAGTATGAAGATAACCAGCTAAACACTCGACAGCCATTTCCATAGATTCTTCAAAAGTATCACCGCACGTGGAGAGCCAGTTAAGGTCAGGAAACACTACAGAATAACCATTATCTTCGTGAAAAAAACAGGCTGGATACATTGATAACATTTAATACACCTCCTAAATTTATTCCCGCGAGCAATGTACCCCTAGGGCACTTAGCCAAGCAGCCGCGCTCGCGCGGATATTTGGCGAATGCCGCGAGGGTAAGTGCCCTTTGGGTGCAAATACCCCCCCCCTTGGGGCGGAAAGGACAAGCTAGGTCATGCCCCGTAGCTTGCTGCGGGGTATTTGACTTAAAGGGTTGCAGGCAGTGGGGTTATTTAAGCCCCGCCTGTCTTTTGATGGAATTTTCTGTACCTTTGGGAAGGTCTTTTTTGTGAAAAGGTATTGTGACTTTTCCCGGTTTAGTCGGATGTATGTAATTTTTGTGAGAACCTTCTTGGTTTTTGAACATCCATCCGTCTGTAAGGGTTAGTTTTTCCATCTCCCTTGGTTTCATTGGCATTTTGTTTTTCTCCTTGCGTTATTATAACATATAACACGTGTATTGTAAACACGTATTATAAAAATATGTGTAGAAAATAAAAAAACAGGGCGTTAAAACCCTGCCTTTACACTTTATTACAAATAAAACCCCCTGCTTGTTTTTAGCGCAGGGGGTTTCGTTATTTCTTTCCTTACTTTGAGATAGAGCAAAATAATACGAGATAAGCAACTAGCTTACTTGCTGATCTTAACGTTTTTCACCTTGCTCCATGCGGAGTAATACGTGGTCTTGCCGGATTTCTTGTAGGATCGGATCCGGATGTAGTACCGTTTGCCTTTCTTAAGCCCGGAGGTGATGGTGCGGGAGGTCTTGGAACTGCTAGAAACCTTGATGGATTTCGGTTTGCTGAATTTCTTGCTGGTGGAGTATTGGATCTGATAGCCGCCAGCCTTCTTGTTCCTTGCCCATTTCAGCGCCAGCTTCTTGCCTTTTGTGTTCTTCGCACTAGAAATTTTCGCAGTATCCAGCCGGAGGATTGCTTTGGCGGAGGATACCTTGCTCTTTGTGCTTCCCTTGTAAGCGGTCACGCGGTACTGGTACTTCGTGCCGTTTTTGGAGGCTTTTTTGTCTGTCCAAGAGAGGGTGGAGCCTTTGGTAATTTTCTTTGCCTGCGTCCATTTTCCGCTTCCGGATTTGCGCTCGATATAGTAGCCGGATGCGCCGGATACCTTTTTCCAGGTTACCTTTACGCCGCTGCTGCCGTTTGAAAGGCTTGGCGTAGAAGGCTTTGCCAGGCTTACAGGTTTCTTTGCCTTGCAGCGTGTGCATACGTCGTTCTGATAGGTATGCGCTTCGGTACGCGTTACGTTACATCCTGTGCAGGATACGGTATGCGTGCCGTTGCCATTGTCCTTATAGGCGTATGTATGGGTATGGACGGGCGGCTTAGTAGCTTTTGCCCCGCAGACGGTGCAGGCGCCGTTTTGGTATGTATGCGCTTCGGTGTAAGAATCGTCCCCATCCTTGCAGATGCATGTATGTGTGCCGTCGCCGTTGTCGGCTTTATAGGTGTAGCTATGCGTATGCGTAGAAGGAGTTTCTGCTTCAATTACGGCAAGCCAGCTTATAACAGGCGCTTCGCTGCCAGTGCAAGTCAAGGTATATGTGACAAGCTGCTCGCTGTCTAACGTAAATGCTGCGGTATGAAGGATATCGCCGCCATCCTTTGTTAATTGGATTGACCCGGCAGCCTGCGTCTTCCCTTGGTAGGTAAGGCTTGCATCCATCGGGCGAGGCCCGTTCCACCATTCGCGGTGCGCGGAAATCAACTGATAATCCCCGGCGGGCAGCGTGAAGGCATAGGAGAGCGTTTCCCCGCGTTCATTTTTGGCTCCATAGATCCCGGTTGCCGTCATATCGCTTGTGTTGCCGTCGTAGCCCTTTGTCCCAGCGTCTTTATCTACTAAGCCCCAGGTGTTATTGCTTTCCTTGTACTGGTCAGACGTCTGGTTCAGAAGCTGGCTGCCTAACAGGGATTTTACTTTTTCATAAGTGGCTGATTCCGGATTGTTCGCTGGGTTTGCTTCAATGGAATCAATCAGGTAGACCGTGCCCTTTTGAACCACCAGATGGATCGGGATGGAAACGGTCAGCGGAAGGCCGAATGCGTTCACGCCGCCTAACACGGTTCCGGTAATAGAAGCGCTTTGGAAATAGTTTCCTTGGAACTGGCTGGTATTTGTATTCCACACGATATCTTTCTTTACCGTTTCCCCGCTGCTGGTAAGGACGTCTACTTGTTTGGGCAGGCTGTCTAAGCTTTGCCCTGTGAGATAAGCGTCAAAGGATGGCAGGTTCTCCGGCTTTACGGAAACCAGGATGTTTGTATTCTTGGCTTCGATCCGTTTCCCCATAGCATAAAGGGCGTCGATGTTCAATGTGCCGGATGTTACGACAACCTTAATGGTATGCTGCCCTTCGTCCAGATCAGAGAGCATGTACGTTTCTCCGCGGATTGGGGAAGCTAAGGTTGCAACGTTTTCTGCTACCAGCGTATTGTCTACATAGACGTTGAGCCTAGCGCTTCCATTGTTCGTCCCAAGGATTGCAAAGCCGCAGCCCTGGATGGGGAAGGAGAAGGAAGCGTTTGCGCTACTGGTGACAGACATAGTACGATACCAGTTATCTGCGCTTCCGCCGCCAGGCTGATCGATCGTCCAGTTGCCTTCGTACGATACGCAGTCGTCCTGGCCGTCTACCATGCTGAGGGCATATGGGATACCGCCTTCGATGGTTTCAATCAATAAGTTGTCAAAGTATACCTGGCTCCAGGAAGAGCTTAATTTCACACGGCCAGAGCGCATCGGAACGGGATCCTGGTAAGTCGTCGCATGTTTGCCGTTGATTTCGACGCAGATCAAGTCCCCAAGGGACATAAGCTTGACATTGTATTTGCCTTCTGGGTCTTTGTCGGCCGCGCCGTTTGCGATTTTTGTGCCAATGCGGTATAATTCCCATTTCCCGCTTCCGTTGATGCTTAAGGTGTAACCGCTGTTATTCCAGTTCATGCCGGACTGGGAACGGATGGTCAGCCTTGCGAAAACGCTTTCCGCGGCGTCTGGGATACGGATATCCACGGATGCGGAATAGTCCATCCATCGGAAATCGCCGACTACCGTAGATGGCTCTCCGCCGTTCCACTGTGCGACGCTGTTTGCAAGCTCGTGTTTCAATTCCCCGTTTTCGACAATCCACGCGCCGTGGGTATCTAGCATATAGCGCGGCTCGTTCCCGCGGGCTTCTAAGTAGCCTGGCTCTTCTTCCTCGTATTCAAAATCGTCGGCATAGAGCACGGAGTCTGTAGCGACGCCGTTTGTCGCGCCCGTGGCGTCGGTATCCAGCACATGCCTATCCTGATTATGGATTTCTTCTTTTGGGGTACGTTCTGGCTTTGTAGCCAATGTGGTGGCGGTCGACACGCTGTAAGCAGGCAGCGTCACAAGCCAGCCGTTATCCGTTTTTTCCAATGTGCCTTTGTCTTGCATGTAACGATCGGTTTCCGTTACCCAGAAATGAAGATCCGTATTTGCAGGAACCGCCATGTCGGTTGCGCGGATCACAAAGGATTTTGGATTCCTGGTATTGTTAACAAGGACTACGGAAAAATCTTTTTTGTCAGGGGAAGCTAAGGTCATATAGCCTGCGTTCCCATCAATCCCTGCGGTTGCATGCTCGTTATCGCTGCCTGCAAACGCGCCGTCCGTAGCTGCAGGGATGACGCGCCAGATATCGTTTGCGCCTGGATTGCTGTCTTCCCATCCGGTCTTTGCGAATTTGGCGAAATGCTGTAGCATGTAGAGGGCGGGATCGTAGTGGATATAGCCGCTCCATGGGTCGCGGGCGCTTAAGAGTTCCTTATGGCCGTATTGGATACCTTCATAGAAGGATCCGATGGCAGGCTGGAACATATAATGCGTCCGGCGTGAGGCGTCAAATGCAGTAATAAAGCTATCCATCAATGCCAGGGGGCTTTGGTAGCCGCCGATGGCGCCTGCGCCGTATTCGATGGTTTTATTTTCCTGTAATTCTGAATAGCCAAAGGTTGCGCAGCCTTCGCTGTACCAGACTTCCTTGTCGTCCACATCCGCCATCCTCACATAGTCGTCGGTGGCGTTGGTCCGGTAGTGAAAGCCAATGATGTCTACGGCATTGTATAACTCTTGGTCTGCCCGCATGGCTGGGACGATTTTCAGCCCTTTGTTCTCATCGGATGCGATAATGCGGATGGCTTTATACGCAGCCTGCGCTTCTGTACCGATGTAGGATGGAAATTCCGTTTCGTTTTCGATGCGGTTAGAGAACCATTTGATAAATTCCACGTCTGGGTTCCCAGTTTCGTTTTTGTCCGGGTTGATAAAGTCTACCATGTAGCCATATTTTTCATATGCGTCAAAAACGGTTTCTTTGTACCATTTGTATACGGCTTCGTAGCCTTGGTTGTTGGTGTTATTGTTCCATTTTGCAGCGACCCAGCCAGGCATTTCCCAACGTAAGATACTGATTTTAACGTCAGGGTTGATTTTCTTGGCGTCCGCCGCCATCACGAAGCCAGGGGAGCGGGAAGCGTCCGCTTCTTCGTCCTCGTAACGCATGGTGCAGGCTTCTGCTCCGGTGGAGTTGTTGCCGTCGTTCCCCATTTCCATCTTGATATGGGTAAACAGCGGATAGTCGCCGCCGAAGAGATATTGCATCATTTCTTGGTACTGCGCGGGGCTTTTGGACTTGTAATCCAACAAGAGGTTGCTGGTGCTGTTCCCGTTCAGCATACCGAAGCCCTTGTAAGTTAATCCATTGATGTTTTTGGATGCGTTGTCTACGTCGCCGCCTTTGACGGTTATTTCGGTTGCGCCCGGGACTGGCGTGTCGGAGCCCATATTGTCCTTGGCGTATTTCCGGTATTTCGTTTCTGCCTTGGCAAGGTCTTCGTTCAAGGCGGTGTTCCCAACGACCAGGTTGTCATAACGGCCTTGCTGTATGTAGCTGGTTCCAAACGTACGGCCGATCATAGCGGCCAGGCCATCCATGGAACTGAGTTTAAAGCCGATATCTGCGGCTTCCCCGGCTTTTTCCCCATTGATGTAAACGGCGATACGCCCATTGCCGCCTTCTGGCTCTTCATAAGTCATGGCAACGGCGTTCCAGTCGTCTTTTTCTACGCCGGAAAGGCTGCTAAGGTTTGCGCTGACGCCGCCGTTTTGGCTTCCATAGCCGAATTTCCCAGAGTAGGTCAGAAGCTGGATGCTGTTTGCAGCGGCGCCTATGGTCATAGCGACCCGCTTATCTGTGACGTCGGTGTCTTGGGTAGGCGCGTCCTGCCGTACGTCAAACAGCACGGTAAACGCTGTTTTCTGGAACAGGCTGGCTGCGTTGTTGATGCTGGCATGGCCATTGTCCTGGTTGTTCCAGTGGGTTGTGACGTCAATTGCATTGCCGAACCCAGGAAGCGCTGCAACCGAAGCCTCGGAAGTGACGGTAAGCCCGTCGTTGTCTTCTAAGGGGCTGCCAAAGCCCTGGGGCAGGTTCGGCTTGATGGGGATGGTTTCTGCTGCGGGCGCGGCTTCCTCTGCGCCTGGCGTTGCGGCATAGGCAACGCTGCCTTGCAGCGGGGAAGCTGCGGCAAGGGCAAAAGCCAGTGCAACGCTTAAAAGTTTTTTGTGACGTCCTGCCCTGCGCCGGGCAAACCATGTTGCTGGGCGGTTCGGGGCGGATAGTGGCGGTTTGTTTCCTCTTCCTTTCATAAATAGATCCTCCTGTAATAATTTGGCGGCAGCTATGGCAGCATATGCCGTCTGGAACACAGTATGGCTAGGCGATACATCCGCGGCTCCGTCATATTATTCCGGCGGAAATAAGAAGGGAGCCGTTCTATTGCATGGTTGTATCTTATTATAATTTTATCCAAAAAAAGGGGGATATGCAAGCAGAAATATGTGCAATTTATTTCTTTAACGGTTATAATTTTTGGTTATTTTCATTTGGTATATACTCTACGATATTTTATAATAACAATCAAAGATTCTGCATAAGTCATTTAGCATTGAGGTGTTCATTGGCTTATCCGTGCGTAATTTATCGATAGTTTTCAGTAGATTATAGTGTTTAGAGATTAAAGTGTACGTCGTTTCAGCGGAGTTTTCATGATTAGAAAAATGACTATAAGATTACAAAATGTTTTGATTATGATAATGAATAATATTGTTGTGGAATGTTTAAGGATGTGCTATAATCTCAAAAGAGCAATCGTGTTACAGGGTGTGTTGACCTCATTCAAATAGAATGGGGGTGATGCTATGAAAAAGAGAAAACATAAGAAATACAAAGCCCATATTTCTCTTATGGAGTTGCTGACATTTGGCATATTCCTTCTGGCATTGCTTACATTCGTGTTTACGTTTTGTAAGTAGCCTTACATAGCAAAAGCCACCCTTGTACTTTGATCGAGTGTGATGGGTGGCATTGCTATCTTTTATCAAATGGTCAACCCCTTGTGGGCGATTGCTCTTTTTGTATCTACAATATAACACATCTTAGTTTTGATTGCAATAGCCTTTTTGTCTGTTTATCTGTTATTATCCATTACACGGGAGTTTGACAGTTTAATATTTCAAAAAATCCCCACAGGCCTTATATAGC